>NZ_JAVRFL010000007.1:0-229166 GCF_031845925.1 Micromonospora reichwaldensis
TGGCCGGTATCTGGCGGGCTCGCCCACGGACTTCACCGGCGACGGACGCGACGACATCGTCACCTTCACCCACGGCACCCTCAACGACGTCTACGTCTCCACCTCCACCGGCACCACCTTCGCCGGCCCCGACCGTGGAACTGGTGGTCGCGGACGAGTGGGAGCGGCGTCCGCCGCCCCGGCACGTCGGCGACCCGTGGGCCTAGCTGTCCTCGTAGACGAGGTCCAGCACGTCGGTGCGCCCGGCCCAGCGCAGTTCGAGGTGCCAGCAGCCCGCCTGCGGCAGGTCGACGATCGACGGCCCCGGACCGCCGGCGACCTCCCGGGTCACCCGGGTTCCGGTGCCGGCCAGGGTCGCGGTGATCCGCAGGGCGTCCGGGGCGGTCGCGGCGGGGGGCGTCGCGGCGGGACGGGCGACCCAGAGGATCTTGTTGTGCGTCCCGTGCTTCCTGGACCGGCTCAGCGGGTGTCCGAACAGCACCGCGACGATCTCGCCGTGCGCGCCGAGGACGTGCGGCGTCCGGGTGCTCCCGCTGAACCCGGCGTCCGCCCAGTCGGGCAGCGGCCCCGTCGCGACCCGGGAACCGCAGCCGGTGGCACCCGAGGCCGCGCCCGCCGACGCCGTCACGGCGGAAGAGGCGGTCTGCGGGGCGGCCGTGGAGGCGGTCTGCGGGGCAGCCGGAGACGCGGCCTGTGGGGCGGGTCGCCCCGCTGTCGTACACCCCGCCAGCAGGACCGCTGCCCCCAGCAACACGCTGCGCGCTGAACCCATCTCACGCCTCCCGACGACCTGCTCGTGCTTTCTCACTGTCGGGACACCGGCCGGCTTCCCCGGGTTCCCGACCCGGGCCTGCGGGTCGCTGGGCCCCCGGGTCGGCGCGACCGCCCTACCCCAGCGACCTGGCGATCTCGATCGCCTCGTGCCTGGTGAGGTCGCCCTCGATGCGGTAGCTGACATCGCGCCCCTGCCAGATCAGGGTGGCGGCGGCGAGCCGCGCGGTCTCCACCCGGACGGTGCCGGTGCGATCCACGTAGGAGACCGGGTGCGGGGCGCCGATCCAGACGGCGAAGCCGCCGTCGACCTGGACCCAGCTGGCGCCCGCCGCGCTGCTCTCCTTGTGGAAGGCCAGGTCGAGACGGCCGTCGAAGGCGTCGATGCGCAGCGCTCCCCCGCGGTAGAGCAGCGTCGCCACCCGGCAGAAGCCCGCGCCGTCGGGGTCGGCGACCAGCACCTGCTCGGGCGGGCCCAGCTTCGTCGGGGTACGGACGGGGAAGCGCACCTTCCGCTGCGCCTCGGCCACGGTGGCGGGCCGCTGCGCCGGCAGCGGCGAGGCGGTGCCGGTGGGTCGCGCCGGATCGGGCGTCGTGGCGACCGTGATGCCGGCGAAGCGCAGCAGCCCGGCGGCGGCGTCGGCGAGGGCGGCGCGCCCCGGCGGCAGCGTCGCCACGACCAGGGCGGCGAGTGCCGCGGCGACGAGGTGGCGCCACCGGCGTCGCCTCGGCGCGGGCGTGGCGAGGCGGGCGCGTACCCGGGCGGTCACGTCGGGCGGGTCGGGCGTCTCCAGCCAGGCGGCGAGGTCGCGCAGTTCGCGTTCGAGGTCATCCACGGCGCACCTCCGCGAGGTCGAGCAGGCCGCGGAGCTTCGCCAGTGCCCGGGAGGTCCGCGACTTCACCGTGCCGCGCGGCCAGCCCAGCATGGTGACGGTCTCGTCCTCGCTGAGGTCGAGGAAGAACCGACACACGATCACCTCACGGTCCTTCACCGGCAGCGAGCGCAGGGCCCGCACCAGGGTGGCCCGGCGTTCCCCGGCCAGGACGGCCTCGACGGCGGCGTCCTCGCCGATCTCCGCGGGCGGGTTCGCCACGGCCGCGCGCAGGGCGAGCCCGTCGCGTCGGCCGCGTGACCGGTGCAGGTTGCGGGTCTCGTTGGCCACGATCGCCAGCAGCCACGACCGGAACGACGACTCTCCGCGGTAGCGGGAGATCTTCCGATGTCCCTTCACGAACGCCTCCTGGATGACGTCCTCCGCGTCCGGACCCGCGCCGAGCAGCACCGCCGTCCGGTACGCGGACGCGGTGTGCCGGGCGACCAGGAGTTCGTACGCCTCCAGGTCGCCCGCCCGGGCGCGGGTGACCAGGTCTTCGTCGTTCAGGGGTACCTCCGATGGGGACACGTTGATGACACCACCGGCGCCCTGCGGGTTCCGCCGCGTCGCGGGAAAGGTGTCCGGTCGCACCCTTCGCCGTGCCGCCGGCCACGCCGGAGTTCGGCCCGGCCTGTAGCAATCCTTCTTGACGATTCATCGATGCGTAGCTAAGTTTCAGCCATCCGGACTGAGAGGTCGTCGTCGATGAAGGCCCGACTCGTTACCGCGACCGTCCTGGTGGTCACCCTGTCGACCACCCTCGCACCGCTGCCCGTCCAGGCCTCCGCCGCGCCCGCACGCCCGCCGGGCGGCGAGCACGGCTGGGTCACCTCGACGCTGCGGCACATGAGCCTGGCGCAGAAGGTCGGCCAACTCTTCGCCACCTACGTCTACGGCGCCGACGCCACCGAGCCCTCGGCCGCCGACCGCGCCGCCAACCGCGCGGCGTTCGGCGTCGAGACGCCGGCCGAGGTCGTCGACGAGTTCCACCTCGGCGGCGTCTGCTACTTCTCGTGGTCGCACAACCTGGACAGCCCGCGCCAGATCGCCACCCTCTCCAACGGATTGCAGCGGGCCGCCGTCGGCGACGGCGCGAAGGGGCGGGTGCCCCTGCTCGTCTCCACCGACCAGGAGCAGGGCGTGGTGCTGCGGATGCCCGCCCCCGCCGCGCAGTTCCCCGGGTCGATGGCCCTGGGCGCCGGGCGGTCCCCCGCCGCCGCGCGCGAGGCCGCGAAGATCACCGGACGCGAGCTGCGCGCGGTCGGCATCCACCAGCCGTACGCGCCGATCGCCGACGTCAACGTCGACCCCGGCAACCCGGTGATCGGCGTACGGTCCTTCGGCGCCGACCCCCACCTGGTGTCCGAGCTGACCGCCGCCCAGGTCGCCGGGTTCCAGGACGGCGCCGGCGTGACCGCGGTGGCGAAGCACTTCCCCGGCCACGGCGACACGGCCACGGACAGCCACACCGACCTGCCGGTCATCGACCACACCCGACAGGAGTGGGACCGGATCGACGCGCCGCCGTTCCGGCGGGCGATCGACGCGGGCGTCGAATCGATCATGACGGCGCACATCGTGGTCCCCGCGCTCGACCCCTCCGGCGACCCGGCGACGCTGTCGCCGACGATCCTCACCGGCGTGCTGCGCGGCGAGCTCGGTTTCCGGGGAGTCATCGTCACCGACGCGCTGAACATGGCCGGCGTGCGGCGCAAGTACGGCGACGACCGGGTGCCCGTGCTGGCGCTCAAGGCCGGCGCCGACCAGCTCCTGATGCCGCCGGACCTGCGGCTGGCCCGGGACGCGGTGCTGCGGGCCGTCGCCACCGGCGAGCTGACCGAGCGGCGCGTCGACGAGTCGGTGCGGCGCATCCTCGCCATGAAGTACCGGCAGGGCCTCGCCCGGTCGCCGCTGGTCGACGTCGAGCAGGCCGTACGCACGGTCGGGGCGCCCGAGCACCTCGCCGCCGTCGCGCGGGTCACCGACCCGACCCTCACCGCCGTGCGCAACGACGCGGGGCTGCTGCCGCTGGACCCCGGGCAGCGCTCGGTGCTGGTCACCGGCTGGAACAGCGCCGCCTTCGCGCCGGTCGAGACCGTCGCCGACGGGTTCACCGCCCGCGGCGCCCGGGCCACCGCCCGGCCCGCGACCCTGCCCTCGGATCAGACGATCGCCGCGACGGCCGCGCTGGCGGCCGGGCACGACCTCACCGTCGTGCTGACCAACAAGGCGTGGGACACGACCGTCACCGATCCGCGCGGCACCCAGCGGCGTCTCGTCGCCGCGCTGCTCGGCACGGGCAAGCCCGTGGTGGTGGTCGCGGTGCGGGACCCCTACGACGTCGCGTACCTGCCGGGCGTGACCACCTACCTGGCGACCTACTCGTACACGCGGGCGGCGATGGACGCCCTCGTCCGCGCGCTGCACGGCGAGTTGTCCCCCCGTGGGCGGCTACCCGTCACGATCCCCACGGCCGAGGGCGCGGGCACCGTGCTCTACCCCTACGGCCACGGCATGAGCTGGTAGGAGGCAACCCACCATGTCGTCGCTCCGCCCACCCGCGCTCCGACCACTCGCGATCGGCCTGACCGTGGCCGTCCTGGGCGCGGCGCTGCCGGCCACGGCGGCCGGGGCCACGCCGCCGCCGGCCGGCTCGGCGCCGCCGGTCGTCACGCCCGCCGACATCCACTTCCGGCACGACACGCTGCGGTCCGGCCACGCCCGCCAGGTCGGTCTGCTCCCCGAGCCCGTGGACCGCATGCCCGCCGACCTGGCGGCGTACCTCGAGCCGACGCCGGACCACCCCGGCCATCCCGCGTACGCGGGCGCCGTGGTCCTGGCGGCCAAGGACGGCGTGGTCGTGCAGCACGCCGCGGTGGGTGCCGCGGTGAGGTACGCCGCCGTCGGCCCGCCGCCCGGGCTGGCAGGGGTGGAACTCCCCGCCGACGAGCAGATCCCGATGCGGCCCGACACCATCTTCGACCTGGCGTCGGTGTCGAAGCTGTTCACGACCATCGTGACCATGCAGCAGGTCGAGCGGGGACGGGTGAACCTCGACGCGCCGGTCGCCCGCTACGTCCCGGAGTTCGCCGCCGGCGGCAAGGCGGCGGTCACCGTACGGATGCTGCTCACCCACACCTCGGGTCTGCCCGCCTTCGTTCCCCTGTGGAGCAGGTACCCGACGCCGGCGGAGCGGTTCGCCGCCGCGCTCGCCGCGCCGCTCGCGACCGGCGCGGAGCCCGGTACCCGGTACGTGTACTCCGACCTCGGGCTGATCGCGCTGGGCGTGCTGGTGGAACGGGTGACCGGCCGCCCGCTGGACGCGCTCGTCGCGGACGGCGTCACGGCCCCGCTGGGCATGACCGACACCGGCTACAACCCGGGGCCGCAGCGGCGGTCGCGGATCGCCGCCACCGAGTACCAGCCGTACGCCGGACGGGGCATGGTCTGGGGTGAGGTGCACGACGAGAACGCGTGGTCGCTCGGCGGCGTCGCCGGGCACGCGGGGGTGTTCTCCACCGCGCCGGACCTGGCCGTGCTCTGCCAGTCCCTGCTCAACGGCGGCGAGTACCGGGGGCGACGCATCCTGCGCGCGGACACGGTGCGCGCGATGCTGGTCAACTACAACGCCCCGCTGGAGCAGGCCTACCCCGAGAGCGATCGCGGGCTGGGCTTCGAGCTCGACAAGCACTGGTACATGATGGGGCTCTCCTCCCCGGTGGCGTTCGGGCACACCGGCTTCACCGGGACGTCGATCGTCGTCGACCCGCTCTCCCACTCGTTCGTCATCCTGCTCAGCAACCGCGTGCACCCCGACCGCGGCTGGGGCAGCAACAACGTCGCCCGGCGCGCCGTCGCGCGCGATCTCGCCGAGGCGATGCCGGTGCGACCCCGGTCCCGCGAGGCGTGGCGGGCCGACCCGCGCGACCTCGCGGCCGTCACCCTCACGGCCCCGCTGCGCCGGCCGGCGCAGGGTGGCACGGCGAGCTTCCTGCTCTGGTACGACACCGAGCCCCGCTTCGACAGCGCCCGCTTCGAGGTCTCCACCGACGGCGGAGCGACGTGGGCTCCGGGACGGCTGCTGCTGCGCCACGCCGACCGGCGGTGGAGCAGTGACGGTACGGTCACCGGCCACGGCGGCCGGGTCTGGTGGCAGGTCTCGGTCGAGTTGCCCGACCGGGCGACCCACCTGCGCTTCAGCAGCACCACCGACGCCTCCAGCCAGGGTCGGGGCGTCTACGTCGACCGGATCGTGGCCGCGGACCGGGACGGGTTGCTCTTCCAGGGCGAGGGCGCCGACGCCGCCCGGCTCGTTCCCGTCGGCTGGTCGCCTGCCCGCGCCTGACCGGGCCACGGCGCGCGCCCCGGCCCGCGTCGCCCGTGCCACCAGCGCTCGGCCGGGCGCGGCAGCGTCGGCCGGATTGTCAGAATCGCCGGCGGCGCCGGCCGAGGCGTGACGATTCGCCGGGCCCGACGCGGGGTTTCCCATCGCACCTGCGGGGCCATTGTCGGTCGCCGAAACCGCGCGTCCGGAGAACACATCGCGCCGAACAGGGTCAAGCCACCATGAAGGGCCACGACCCGACTCGGCCCGCCGAATTCAGTCAATTTATCGACGCCTACGCGTCACCGTTTTTAACCGAAGCGAGACGAGCCACCACTAGGGTCAGTGGACCGATTGATCGGCGTCGCGGCTGAATCTGCCCCCGGGGTGGGTGGGGAACCGGAAGGGGTGGGAATGAGGGGGGTGGCTCCGCTGGTCATCGGCATCGCCTCCTCGCCGGCCGAACGCAGGCAGCTCGCGCGTCTGCTCGGTGGGACCGAGGCGCTTCTGATCGTCTCGAGCGTCGACCAGGCGCGCACGTTCCTCGGCGTGCCCGGCACACCGGTGCTGCCGCCCGTGCCCCTCGTGACGGACCGACGCGTCGCGACGGCCGAACCGGTCGTGACGGCTGGACCAGTGGCAGCCGGACCCGTCGTGACGGCCGAACCGGTCGTGACGGCCGGACCAGTGGCAGCCGGACCCGTCGTGACGGCCGAAGCCGTCGTGACGGCCGAGCCCGGGCTGGGCGTCGGGACACCGCCGCCGACCGACCTGAGCGTCGACTCCGACCGCCGGGTGCTGCGCTGGCTGGACCGCGAGGTCGAGTTGACCCGCCTGGAGCATGACTTCCTGCGGTGCCTGGTCGGCGCGCCCGGGCAGGTCTGGACCTACGAGCGGCTGCACCTCGAGGTCTGGGGCAACGTGCACCTCGGGCGGGGCTCCGACATGCACTCGGTGGTGCGCAGGGTGCGTCGCAAGCTGGCGCGGCTGGACGCCTCGGCGTCGATCCACGCGGTCCGCGGGGTCGGCTTCCGTCTCGCGTCGATCTGACCCGTCCGGCCTCTTCGATGCCTTCCGACGTCGATCTGACCCGTACGGCCTCCTCCGAGGCCCTCCGACGCGGTCCGGCCCGCCTGGTCGCAACCAGGCGGGCCGGATCTGTCAGCTGACGGTCGGCGTCAGCAGCGCACGGGAGACAACGCGAAGTCCTCCACCGTGGGGGTGGTGGTGTTGATCCTCGTCTGCCGGGTCTGGGGCTTCCAGTTGTCCTTGGCGACGATCATCGTCAACGGGTTGTTCCGACGGTCCAGCCAGTAGGCGTACTTGCCCTCGGCGTCCGTGGAGAACGTCCAGGACATCGCCCACGAGTCGACCTGGACGGTGGCACCGGAGAGCGGCGAGCTGGCACCCTGGCAGCTCGTCCCGGTGACCGTGCCCGTCAGCTTGCCCCAGGTCGTCGGCTGCAGCACGTTCATCGTGACCGCGACCGGCTCGACCGTGTACGGGGTGTTCTCCTTGATGGCGACCGAGGCGGTGTAGGTGCCGGGCTGGTCCACGTTCGCCGTCATGCCGACGTTGACCGTGACGGCCTCGCCCGGCGCCAGGGTGGCCGCCGTCTTGTCGATCGTCATCCAGCTGACGTCGGCGGTGCTGACGGCGCACTCCTCGAAGCCGGGCAGCGCCTCGCTGTCCCGCGTCGCGGTGAAGCCGCCGGAGGAGCCGCCGACCTTGTAGAAGCCGCACGCCGCGCCGCCGCGGTACCGCGCCGTGTTGGCGTTCGGCAGGCTCGACCACGAGGAGGTGGCCGGGTCGTAGGCGAAGCCCACGTTGGTGATGGCGCCACCCTGCGAGCCGCCGACGACCAGGAACTTCCCGTTGGCCACGGCGAACGAGCTGGCCCAGTTGTCGGCCGGCGCGTCGGCGATGGCCGTCCAGGTGTTGGCGCCCGGGTCGAAGGCGTAGCTCGCCTTCTGCGCCGCGGAGCCGTCGTTGCCTCCGGTGCAGTAGACGACGCCGTCGATCCCGCCGCAGGAGAGGAAGGCCACCGACTTCGGGTAGTCCGCCAGGGTCTCCCAGCTGTCGCTGGCCGGGTCGTACCGCACGACGTCGTTGGACATCGGCGTGCAGGACGCCGTGGTGCAGCCACCGATGGCGTACAGCTTGCCACCCGCGACCGCCTGGCCGGCGGCGGAGCGCGGCGCGGGGTTGTCGGCCTTCTCCGTCCAGGTGTTGGCCGCCGGGTCGTACGACCAGGTGGTGCCGTCCGGGCCGGCCGCCGCCCAGCCGCCGGTCGCGATGATCTTGCCGTCCAGGACGCCCACCGTCATGGCGGTACGCGCGCCGGGCAGATCGGCGATCGCGGTCCAGGTCTGCGCGACCGGATCGTAGGCGTAGTTCTTCGCCGAGGACACCGAGCCGGTGCCGCCGGCGATGGAGTACACCTTGCCGCCCAGGTTGACCACCCGGTTGTCCATCACCACGGCCGGGTAGTTGGCGATGTCGGTCCAGGGCGCGGCCTGCGGGCCGGCCTCGGGCGACGCCGCCGCCGTCGACTTGCCGGACGTCCTCGCCGCGAACGAGGTCGGGACCTCGAGCCGCTGCACCGGTGCGCCCTCGGAGCCGAGCACCTCCTGCTTGCTCATCCGGGACCCGTCGGCCCGCAGCAGCTCGAACCCGCCAGCGCGCTCACTGAACTCGACGGAGACCGGGGCCCCGCCGGTGTTCGTCACCGTGAACGCCTTGG
The DNA here is from genome assembly GCF_031845925.1 of Micromonospora reichwaldensis. NCBI lineage: Bacteria > Bacillati > Actinomycetota > Actinomycetes > Micromonosporales > Micromonosporaceae > Micromonospora > Micromonospora reichwaldensis. Next base: position 8,715 of record NZ_JAVRFL010000007.1, read on the forward strand.
TGACCTTGCCGCTGGGCATCCGGGCCGTGCCGGTGACCTGGGCCGGCTTGACCGACAGGCGGCCAGCCGCGAGCTGGAAGTTCGCCGCCGTGGCCCAGTCGGCCTGGACGTCGACCTGCTTGCTCTGGCTGACGTAGTTGCCGGCCCGGGCGGTGAACTTGTGGGTGTCCGTCAGCGTCGAGAACAGCCAGTAGAAGCCGTCCGCCAGCCCCGGGTCGTCCGGGGTCGCCACGGTGGTGGCCTTCTCCGCCGGCCGGTCGTCGCTGGTGACGGTGGCGCCGTTGACGTAGCCGTTGTCGTTCTTGTCGCGGACGTGGCCGAGCACCAGGCCGCCGTCGACCGGCGTGCAGGTGAGCTGGCTGCCGATCAGGACGTTGTCGATCGACCACCACCACTCGTACGAGGCGTCGTAGTAGCGGAACCGGACCCGCGCCTGGGCCTGGCCGGCCGCCTGCGGGATGGCGACCTCGGTCACCTTCGGGCCGCGGACGTCGGCCGCCTGCCGGAGCACGTTGGTCCACGTGGTCCCGCCGTCGAGGCTGAGGTCGACGTCGGCGCGGTCGCTGCCCAGCCAGTTGTAGTCCTGGTTGAACCGGATGACCGGTGCGGTGACGCCGGTCAGGTCGACGACGGGGCTGACGAGCGAGGTGTCCTGCTTGCCGCCGGAGCCGTACTCGTCGCTGTCGACGATCGCGAAGTTGCCGGTGCCGCCGGTCAGGTTGCCCCGGGCGCCGTCGTCCGTGAACTTCCAGACCTGGCCGCTGGCGGCGTGGTCCACCACGGACCAGCCGGCCGGCACGGTGCTGCCGTCAAAGGTCTCGTACTCGCCGTCGGAGCCGAAGCGGTAGCCGGGTGCGGTCGTGCAGGCGTTGGTCTGCACCGGCACCGCCACGTTGGCCGTGGCGTTACCCGCGCCGACCACGACCTGCTTGGTCACCGTCTGGTAGCCCGGGTACTGCGCCTCGACCTTCAGGTCGTAGGTGGCGCCGGCCGGCAGCTTGAGGCTGTAGCGGCCGTTGACGGGGGTGGTGTAGTCGGACACGCCCGACTGACCCTGCACCGTCACCTTGGCGTAGAGCGGCCAGCCGTGCCCGGAGCCGTCGGTGACGGTTCCGCTGACGGTGACGCTCGGCACCGCCGTCAGCGCCACGTCGACGGTCGTGGTCGCGTTGCGGGCGACCGTGGCCGGCGTGGTCTTCGCCTGGTAGCCGAACGCCGCCACGGCGACCTGGTAGTCGCCGGCCGGGAGCAGGGACGAGTACGTGCCGTCGGCCCCGGTGGTCAGTTCGCGGTCCGCCGCGCCGGTCAGGGTCACCGTGGCGCCGGCGATCGGGGCGCCGGTGGTCGCGTCCGTGACCTTGCCGGCCAGGGTGCCGGTGTCGCCGATCGGGGCGGCGCTGAGCAGCGCGAGCGCGTCCAGGCGGCCCTCGCCGAACACGTTGTTGTCGTCGGTCGTGCCGCCGCACTGGGTGTCGGCCTTGTCGGTCGCCGAGTCGTCCAGCAGCGCGCGGGTGGCGTTGACGTCGCCGACGAGCGCCGGTGCGGCGGACCACAGCAGCGCGATCGCGCCCGCGAGGTGCGGGGCGGCCATCGAGGTGCCGTTGTAGCTGGCGTAGCCGCCACCCGGAATGCTCGACCGGACGTTCACCCCGGGCGCCGCGATGTTGGGCTTGATCTCGCCGTTCTGGCCGGCGCCGCGGGAGGAGAAGCTGGCGATGTTGTTGTTGACGTCGTAGGCGCCGGCGGAGTAGTTGCTGACCAGGCTGCCCGGTGAGCCGCTGGTCTGGCAGGCCGATCCGCTGTTGCCGTTGGACCAGACGCCGAAGATGCCCGACGCGGTCCAGGCCAGCGTCACGTCCTCCATGAACGGGTCGTTGGAGGGCAGCGTGGTTCCCCACGAGTTGTTGATGATGTTCGGGCGCTTGCTCGCGTCCGGGTTCTGGCCGTTGAGGTCCGTCGGCTCGAGCATCCACTGGCCGGAGGTGACCAGCGCCGCATCGCTCGGGCAGCAGCCGTTGGCCGCGATCCACTTCACGTCGGGTGCGACGCCGATCTGGTTCGCACCGGCGGAGCCGGCCATCGTGCCCATCGTGTGCGTGCCGTGGCCGTTGGTGTCACAGGGCGCGGCGCAGGAGCCGGTGGCGCGGTACCAGTTGTAGTTGTGGTCGAACGTGCCGTCGCCGTTGTTGCCCCGGTAGGAGTTCACCAGCGCGGGGTGGTCGAACTGGACCCCGGTGTCGATGTTGGCCACCGTGATGCCGGCGCCCTTGGCACCGTACTGGGACCAGACGTCGTCGGCGTTGATGTTCGCGATGCCCCACTCGAGGGCGTTCACCGTCTTCTCGTCGGTGCCCTCGGAGACCTCGGGCACCTTGTAGGCGACCGGGGCGTACAGGCCCTCGACCTCGGCGTGTGCGGCGAAGCTCTGCGCCATCGTCAGGGAGCCGCCGCTGACCTTGATCGCGTTGGTCGCCCAGAAGGTCTCGTACTTCGTGCCCGTGCCGTCGAGCTCGGCCCGGATCTTGGACTGGCTGCCGGCGGCGGTCTTCTTCAGGGCGTCGGCGACGGCGGTACCGCGCTTGGCCCAGTCCTTGATGGCGGCGGCCTGGCTGAGGTCCGCCTTGTCCTTGAAGCGGATCCAGAAGTCGCCCTCCGTCTTGCCCTGGAGTGCCTTCGTGAGTTCCGGTCGGATCTTGTCGGACGGGGAGGCCTGTGCGCCTGACCCTGTCGCGGCCAGGCCTGTGGCGGCGAGGATCATCGCCGCGCCGGCGCTGACCAGTGATCTGGCCCAGCGCCTCGTGGGTGGACGTGTGAACATTCGGTGGTGCCTCCTCCAGAACGACCCAGAGTGGAACGAGCCATGGTGGAGGGTGCAGGGGCTCGTCTCCGTTCGGATGAGCGGGATCCGGCCCCTCCATGCCCCCCAAGGCACCGCGCGGGTCACGCCGGCTGCCCGTCTGGACACTATGATCGACAAGAATGGACGATCAAGAACTTGCCGTAAGCAATTTGGCACTAGCCGTTGGCCGGCGAATGGGGAGCTTGCCAATGACTGTCACGGTCATGACGAAGATGGGCAGAGGCTGTCCATAGTTTCCGGGTGGGTGCTGTGGGGGCACGCGACGAAAGCACTGCGCCGGGCGGACCAGATCCGGCCGACGAACCATTTCCGCTGGTGATCGCGGTGACGCCGTCGGCGGCCGAGCGGATACGACTCGCGGAACGGCTCGACGGGGTCGCGCCGCTGCTGCTGGTTTCCGACCTCGACGAGCTGCGCCGGCTGATCGCGGCCCCGCCGGGGCCCGCGCCGGCGCCGTCCGCGCGCCCGCCGACCGCCGACGAGGACGCGCTGCTGATCGACTCGGCCCGGTCGACGGCCCGCAGCCGGGGCCGCGAGATCGGTCTGACGCGCCTCGAGCACGACCTGCTGGCCTGCCTGACCACCGAGCCGATCCGGGTGTGGAGCTACGCCGAGCTGCACCGCTCGGTCTGGCGTGACGAGGGCCGGGAACGCAGGGCGGACGTGCAGTCCCTCGTGAAGCGGCTGCGTCGCAAGCTCCACGAACTCGGCACCGGGGTGGCCATCGACGCGGTGCGCGGCGTCGGGTTCCGGCTGACCGACCATCAGCAGCCGAAGGTCAGCGGTTCAGGATGACTGCCTGACTTGGGCAGCCCGGGTCAGGCCCCGCGCGACCGGCGGGCCGAACCGGACCGGGACGCCGGGGGAATACAGCACGCTCACCGGTGCCCCGGCGGGCGGCGGCAGCCCGGCGGCCGCGACCAGTTCGTCGTCCAGGTGCAACAGCTCCGCCCGGTGCAGCGGCCAGCGGGGATGCCAGTTCGGCAGGTGCAGCGTCCGCCCGTACGCCCGGGTGTGCAGTCCCCAGCGGGCGGTGACGAAGTGCTCCAGCGGGGTCGGCTCGGCGACCGGCTCCCCCACCCGCACCACCATGCGGCTCGTCGCGCCCACCGGGCCGGGCCAGCGGCGCCGGCACCGGTAGGTGCGGCGGTCACCCTCCCGGTCGAGCCGCATCGCCGACCACATGTACGGCAGCCCCAGGGTCACCCGGGCGACCAGCACCGGGACCAGCCGCGACGCGTCGAGTGAACGGAACACCACCGCGCGCCGACCGGCGTCGTCCACCGAGTAGAGCCGGACGTTGGTCTCCCAGAAGCTGCCGAAGTACGGGACCCCCGGCCCTCGGCCGAGGCCCAGCCCCACCATCCGGAAGCCGATCAGACCGACGTAGCTGACCCCGTCGAGGGTGTCGGGGCGGGTTCCCTCTGGCAGCAATGGCGCGACGAGCTCCGGCGCGACCGCCCAGTGCAGGAAGGTCAGGTCGTCCCAGCGCTGCCGCAGGATCCCCCACCGGAACCCCTGCTCGGGCGCGGCGTCGACCGGCTCGATGTGCACGTACCCCATCCTGCCCTGCCGGGGCGGGCGACGTCACCCGGGGCCGTCGCCGGCGACCCGCGCCGACGCGCGGCCGGTCAACGACGAGCGGCGGCCGCCTCCTCGCCCTCGCGCCCCCTGGGGAGGACGGGATCGGGCGTGCTCCAGGACCGCCACAGCCGGCTGTACCCGCCCCCGGCCGCCAGCAACTGCTCGTGCGTGCCGTGCTCGACGACGCGCCCGTGCTCCAGGACGACGACGCGGTCCGCGGTGGCCGCCTGGCTGAGGCGGTGGGCGACGATCAGCGTGGTACGGCCCTCGGTGGCCGCCGTGGCGGCGCGGTCGAGGTCACGCGCGCCCGCGCTGCCGGCCTCCGCGGTGGCCTCGTCGAGGACCGCGACGGCCGGATCGGCGAGGACGAGGCGGGCCAGGGCGAGCTGTTGGGCCTGGGCGGCGGTGACGTGCCGCCCGCCCTCCCCCACGCACGTGTCGAGACCGTCGGGCAGGGTACGGAGCCAGTCGGCGACGCCCACGAGCTCGAGCGCGGCGGTGATCTCGGCGTCGGTGGCGTCCGGGTCGGCGAGGCGCAGGTCGTCGCCGAGCGTCCCGGCGAAGACGTGCACCTCCTGGCTGATCAGCGCGATCTCGCGCCGGACGCGGTGCTCGTCCAGGTCGGTCAGCGGCACGCCGCGCAGGCGGACCGAGCCGCTGGTGGGCGCGATGATTCCGGCGGCGACACCGGCGAGCGTGCTCTTGCCCGCGCCGCTCGCGCCGACGAGGGCGACGCGTTCCCCCGGTGCGAGACGAAGGGCGACGTCCCGCAGCACGACCGGTCCGTCGTCGTAGCAGTGCCGGTCGACGAGCACCTCCAGCGCCGCGGGTTCGCGCGTGCCCGGCCCTGCCGTCCCGGGCCGTTGCGCACGGGCGGGCCCGGAGCCGTCGGGCGCGGCGGTGTCGGGCAGCGCGGTGACGCCGACGAGCCGGGCGAGGCTCGCCCCGGCCTGGAGCACGGAGTCGGACTGGAGCAGCAGCAGACCGATCGGGTTGAAGAGGCGGTGGAAGTAGAGGGCGGCGGTGGTCGCCGCCCCCACGGTCGCCAGGTCGTCGCGGACCAGCAGGAAACCGGCGAGCAGCACGGCGGCGAGCCCCACGAACTCGGACCGGTTGATCCGCAGCCCGAACCGGGTGTGCAGGCCGAAGATCTCCAACGACAGGTCGCGGGCCGTGGCGGAGCGATCGGCGATCCGACCGACGTGTGCGTCCTCCATCCGGTACGCGCGCACGGTCGCCGCGCCGCGCAGCGCCCCCGCCATGGCCTGTGCCCGCTCGCCGGTCGCCACCCGCTCGCGCGCGTAGTACGGGACGGACCGCTTCAGGTACCAGTACAGCGCCAACGCGTAGGCGGGGGCGGCGGCCAGCCCGGCGAGGCCGAGCCGCCAGTCGAGGGCGAAGAGCCCCACCGCGGTCAGCACGATGGACAGCAGCGCGCCGAGGAAGGCGGGTCCGCTGGTGGCGATCACGTTCGTCACCACGGCCACGTCGTCGCCGGCGCGGGCCACCAGGTCCCCGGTGCCGGCCCGCTCCAGCGTGGCCGACGGCAGGTGCAGGGCACGGTCGAGGACCCGCTCCCGCAGCCGCGCCAGCACGGTCTCGCCGAGGCGTGCGGTGAGCGCGGCGCCGACCGCGGTGAGGACTCCGGCGAGCACCGCGGCGCCCGCGATCACCCCCGCCCAGGCCACGATGCGGGGCGTGTCGGACCCGGCGATGACGTCGTCGACGAGGCGGCCGAGCACCCAGGGTGCGACCAGCCCGGTCGCCGCCGCGGCGACCAGCAACGTGCCGGCGGCGGCACTGAGCCCGGGCAGCCGGGCGAACTCGACCCGGAGGGCGGCCCAGGTCTGCCGCCCGGTGGCCGTGGGCAGCAGCCGCCTGCTCCGCACGCCGGGCGTGCTCGACTCGTCGGTCATCGCAGGACCTCCTCCCGGTAGCGGGCGTCGCTGGCGAGCAGGTGCTCGTGCGGGCCCTCGGCGACGACCCGCCCGCGGTCGAGCACGACCACCCGGTGCGTGCTGCGCAGCAGGACCGGGCTGTTGGTGATCAGCACCGTGCCGCGGGCCGCCGCCGCGCGGGCCGAGGTCAGCCCCTCGGCGAGCAGCGCCTCGGTCACCGCGTCGACCGCCGTGGTGGGGTTGTGCAGCACCAGCACCGGCGGGTCGGCGACGAGCGCCCTGGCCAGCCCGATCCGCTGCCGCTGCCCGCCGGAGAGGTTGGCGCCCCGCTCGGTGAGCAGCCGGTCGAGGCCGTGCGGGTGCGCGGCGAGCACGTCCTCGGCCGCCGCGGCGCGTACGGCGGCGCGTAGGACCGCCTCGTCGGCGTCGGCGCCGGCGGCGAGGTTGGCGCGCAGCGTCCCCTCGAACAACGCCACGTCGTGCTGCTCGACCAGGAGGATGCCGCGTACGGCGTCGACGTGCAGGTCCTCGGCGGGCACACCGTCGACGTACAGCGTGCCCCGGTAGTCCTCCCGGGGTACGCGTCCGGACAGCAGCGTCACCAGCGCCTCGGCCTCGCTCGGGTCGTGGGCGAGCACACCCAGGACCTCACCGGCGCCGACCCGCAGGCACAGCCCGTCGAGTCCGGCGTACCCGACCGCGTCGAGGGTGAGCCGCGCCGGGTCCGGGGCGGGTGGCCCGGCGGTACCCGGCCGGGTGAGCGGCTCGGCGCCGAGGACCCGGGCGACCCGCCCGGCGCTGGCGCGGGCCATGGCGAACAGTTGCACGGACCAGCCCAGCGTCTGCACGGGCTCGGCGACGAACTGGGCCAGCCCGACGACGGCGACGAGTTCGCCGACGGTGAGCCGGCCCTGGATCGCGAGCCAGCCGGCGACCCCGGCGACCGCCGCGAGGAAGAGGCCGTTGACGGTGGTGGTGAGCCCGAGGTGCAGGCCCTTGGTGGTGGCGGCGCGCAGGGTGACGTCGAGGGCGTGGCGGCTGGCGGCCGCGTACCGGCGGGCGGCGTGGTCCTGCGCGCCGATGCCGCGCAGCACGCGCAGGCCGGTGACGAGGTCGACGGCGAGCGAGGTCGTGGCGGCGAGGGCCTCCTGCTGCGCGGCGCTGCGCCGGCTGAGCAGCGGCGCCATCCGTTGCAGGGCGACGACCACCAGCGGCACGCCGACGAGCACGCCCAGCCCGAGGGGGACGTCGACGACGAGCAGCGCGACGGCGGAGACCGCGATGGCGGTGAGCGCGGCGGCGCAGAGCCCCGCGACCCGTACGACGAGCGCGGTCAACTCGGCGTCGGAGGCGGTGACGGAGAGCAGCTCGCCGTCGCGCATGCCGGAGCGGCTCCCGCGCGGGTCGAGGGCGCTGCGGGCGATCTCGACGCGCAGCAGGTGGGCCTCCTGCTCCAGGGCGGCGTACCCGAGGCGGGCGCCGGTGCGGTAGGCGAAGGCGAGGACGGTGAACAGGACGGCGAGACCGGCGAGGGAGAGCAGCAGCGCCCGTACGTCCCCGGTGGCGACCGCGCGGTCGATGATCACGCCGATCGCGACCGGGACGAGGGCCTCGGTGGCCTGGTGGGTGCAGAGCAGTGCGGTGCCGGCCACCACGCGGCCGCGCTGGCGGCGCAGGGCGCGGCGCAGGACCGTCCCGCCGCTGATCTTCTCGGCTGCCACGGGCGTCAGGCCCCGACGGGCGCGACGGGGACGCCCGGCCGGCCGGCGGGCGGGGCGCCGCAGCCGGTCGGCACGGTGACGTCCGGCCAGGTGGGGTTCAGGGTCCGCACCCCGGGGTCGAAGGCGACCCGGAGAAACGACGATGTGTGCACGAGCTGCGCCCTCCCAGCGATCGAGGGCCAGGTTAGCCTCACCTAATGGCTCCGCCGAACGGGGGCTCGGCGACCTGCGTCAGAACCGCGTCGGCTCCCCCTAGGCGTTGGCCGGGTCCTCCCCGGCTGTGGGCCGGTAGCAGCCCGTCGCCAGGATCAGGGCGACGCGGTCCCGGCTCGCGGTGGTCGTGAGGCTGATCGTGATCCCGGTGCCGGGGTCACGCATCGACACGGCGCCCCGGGTGCCGTCGGCGAAGGTGCGGTCCTCGGTGATCTCGTAGCCCTGCTGCCGCCACATGTCCCGGATGCGCCGCAGCGTGGCGATCTGGTCGGCGGGCGGGACCGCGAGTCCGGCGAAGCCGCTCAACGTCCACCGTCCGTCGTCGGCGATCTCGCCCCGCTGGCCCTGGCAGGGCGAGGTGTTCATCCGCCAGGCGTCGAGCGTGACGCCGGCGGTGGTGGCGACGGCCCGGGCGCGAGCCTCGGCCAGGGTGCTCACCTCGGCGGCTGCCTTGGTCTGCAACGAATCGTCCTTTCCTGACGACGAGCCGGGTCCCCCGCCCGCGCAGGCGGTGGCGGGCACCAGGACGGCCGCCACCGCCACGGCGTGCCACCGGGGCGTGCGGTGACGCGGGGTCACGGGGCGGTGCCGTGGTCGAGGGCGGCTGCCTCGTAGTCGCCGACGATGACGGCCGCCTGGGAGCGCAGCATCTGACTGTTCTGCGCCCAGTATCCGCTGTGACCGGACGTGTCGACGTGCAGGACGTTGCCGCCGAACTCCGGGTCGTGCGGGGCGGGGCCGTGGATGCCGACGAGGCCGTCGACCAACCATTCCCCGACGACGGGTACGCCGTCGAGCCAGCCGATCGTCTCCTCCGGTCGCGCGACGACGGTGTCGTCGGCCGCGGCACCGGCCCACACGTGTCTCGGGTCGATGGTGAACTCGCCGGCGTTCTCGACGCGCATGCCGGGACTGCCGACGGCGATCATGTCGTCGACGGCGAGGCCGTCGCCGTCGCTGGCGGCCTCGCCGAGGACGGTCGACCCGTAGCTGTGACCGATGGCGGTGACGTGGGACGGGCCGTCGTCGTGGGAGGCGCGGAGCCCGTCGACGAAGCCGTCGAGCGCGCGGGCGCCGGCCTCGGACCTGGCGCCGGACACGGCGCTGACGATGTCGAGGTCCAGCGACGGGGTGTCGTAGCCGAGCCAGGCCACGACGGAGACGTCGCTGCCGGCGGGGGCGAGCTCGACCGAGGCCTCCCGCAGGTCGTCGGCCCGACCGATCAGGCCACGGATGTCGTCGAGTTCGGTGCCGACCCCGGGAACGAGGACCGCGGTGTGAGCGGCGGTGTCCGGGTTGCCGATCGCCGCCGCCGCCTTCCCGTCACCCGCCGGATCGAACGACAGCAGGTAGAGCCGTTCGTGCGGAGCCGCGTTCTCCGCGCCTTCCAGCTTGTCCAGCAGCATGAGCGCGGCGGCGTGCCTCGGGTCGTCCCGGTCGCGGTGCCGGCCCACGTCGTCACCGACGAACGTACGCAGCGCCAGTTGGTTCGCCGCGTCGCGGTCCGTGGCGGGCAGCCCGTCGAGTGCGCCGATCCGCTCCGGGTAGGCGGTGAGGTGGACCTGCCGCTCGTCGTCGGACAGGCCGCTCCACCAGGCGTGCACGTCGGCGGGGCTGCTGCCCGGCGCCGGGATGCTGTCCGCGCTGAGCTGGAGCGCTGCGGCGGCGGCGAGGGCGCCGTCGTTGGCCCTGTCGTACTCCCAGGCGAACTGCCCCGGCGCGCCGGCCTTCAACTGGGTCAGGGCGCGGGCGATCCGGCTGTCGGCCTCGGTGGCCTCGGCGACGATCCGCGTGATGAGGTCGGTGTGGATCGCGGCGTTCCGGACCTGTCGACGGTGCAGCGTCTCCGCGTCCGGGTCGTGCCTGTCCCCTGCCGCCATCGCCGGCGCGGACACCCGCCCGGCCTCGTCCACGCTCAGTCCGAGGGATCGGGCGGTGCCGACGGCCGACTCCAACCGCCGTTGCAGGTCGCCGAACTCCTCCGCCGCTTCCCGCAACACGCTCGCGGCGGTCCGCGTCTGCAGGCTCGCGACCTCGAACTCGTCGTCGAGCTCGCTCAGCCGGCCCAGCGCGGCGCTGGCGGCCGGCCCCTGCCAGCCCGAGGAGCGCAGCGGCCCGGTCAGCTCGGCCCCGCACCGCGCCTCCAGCTTTGCGCAGGCCCGCGACAGGTCCGTCCAGGCCTGCGCGGCGTCCCGCAGCGGGGCGACGCGCGCCTCGCGCAGGTCCGCGTACGTCACCACCGCGCGGTCACCGCCCGGGGATGTCGAAGCGGGCGGCGCTGGCCTCGTCGCTGTAGCGGTAGTCCATCGCGCAGCCCTGCAATGCGTCGCCGACCTGGGACAGATGGCGTTCCAACCCGGCCAGGTCGTCCGACCACGACCAGCGCAGCTGCTCCAGCGCCGCCCGGGTCTGCCAGCCGGGCAGGCCGGAGACCGCCGCCCGCGTCTCGTCTCCGACGTCGGACACACCGCGCCGCAGGTCGTCCCGCAGGTCGTCGCACACCCGCGACGCCTTCTCCAGCAACTCCGGCTCGACGTGAAGTTCGATCACTGACTGGCCTCCCGCGAAGATCGATGCGAGCCTACCTACCCGCCCCACGCACCGCGCGGATCGGTCGCCTCAGCCGGTGCCCAGCCCGGCCAGCACGTCGCCGGCACGCAGCACCGTCCACGGGTGGCCGGGCGTGCCCGTCACCGTCACCACCGTCGAGCCCGGCGCGACCGGGACGGGCGCGGGGGCCAGGCGGTCGAGGGCGTCGGGGTCGGCGGCGCCGGCCAGGACCGTGCGGCCGGCCAGGTCGGGTGGTACGCGGATCCCGCCGGTGTCCTTCGACGCCGCCGCGCGGACGGCGGCCACGTCGGCCGGCACCTCGGTGTAGGTGCGGTCCGCGTGGCCGACCAGGATCCGGTCGGCGCGCCCGACCGCGTGCCACGCCAGCAGGTCGAGGACCGTGGCGTGGTGGCCGCCCAGGAAGTGCTCCCACTGGTCGGCGGCCGCCCGGGCCAGCTGGTCACCGTGGCGGTCGACGCTGTGGCCGTAGCCACGGCCGGTCAGGGTCAGGTCGGTCCAGAGCAGCCGCCGGGAACGCAGGTCCACGACCATCGGCAGCAGCATCCGGGCGTTGCCGCGCAGGTCGAACCGCTGCGCGACCCGGGCCCCGTCGAACTGCCCGCCCCTCGGGAGGGGCAGCATGACGCCGGCGAGCGCCTCCGTGAGGGCCTCGAACGGCACGGCGTTGTAGCTGAGGACGGTCGGCACCGCGTAGTGCGCGCCGCGCTCGGCGAGACGGGCCAGGTGGAGGTCGAGGAACTCGGTGGCCCCGAGCGGAGCCGGGGCGGAGGTGAGGTCGCCGGAGTGGACCGCGCCGTCGCCGGCGAAACGCAACCGGGTGAAGTCGCAGTGGCCCACCCGCTGCCAGTCCCGGTCGAAGAACACGCAGGACAGGTCGAGGTCGACCCGCGTGGCGCCCGGGTCCTCCCAGTGCAGGAAGAACCGCAACACCTCCGCGCCGGGCAGCGCCCGCACACTGCCCCGGGGCCACCCCGCCAGCTGCGCCGAGGCGGCCCGCTCCCGCGTCGGCGCGGGCACCTCGGCCAGGGCGGCGTCGAGGACGGCCACGTCGAAACGGCCGAGCCGGGCGGCGCGGGCGGTCAACTCGGCGTCGACCAGTTCGCGTACCGCGGTGATCGCCGGCGCGGGCACCGGCGGGCGGCGCTCGGGCTCGGTCCAGGTGGTCACGACGCTGCCGCGGGGATGGAACACCCGCCGGGGCATTCCGGGACCGGGACGGCCACCGACGATCCCGCACTCCTCGACGGTGCCGGGCTCCTCGACGGTGCCGCCTCCGGGCGGCACCTCGGCGGGAGGGGCCGCCTCGCCGCCCGGCCGGAGCGCCCCCCGCAGGAGGGCGGGGCCGGCGCCGCGCACGCCCCGCGCGACGGCGCGCAGGACGTCGCCCAGGCCGACGGTGAGCGCCGGGGCGGCACCGACCTGCGCGGAGCGGCGGGCCCGCGCCGCCGCCCGCGCCCGCGCGGTCGCCGCCAGCTCGGCGGGCGTCGCCCGTATCGTCCGGTCGCGGCCGGTCAGCTGAGCCGCCGCCGCGGCGAGCACGCCGGGTGCCACCCGGGCCACGGTCCGGCGCATGGCTGTCTCGACGGCCGCGTACGCCGCCGGATCGTCCCCGGCGACCCGCAGCAGGTGGTCGAGCCGGCGCCACAGCTCGCCCGGACGTTCGGTGAGCAGGCGGGCGGCCTCCGCCGCGTCGTCGCCGGTCAGGGCCTCCTCCACCAGGGACGCGTGGGTCCGCACGCGGACCGTGACCGTGCCGTCGGGGTGCCCGGTCGGCACGAGTCGCCGGGGCTCGCGGGCGCAGGCCGCCACGATGGCCGTGCCGAGGACACCCGTGCGGGCCGTGCGGGTGCCGCGCAGCGCGGCGAAGGCGACGGCCGCCGCCGGGTACGCGGCCACGTTCTCGTACGGGTGCAGCCGCTCGCCGAGGCGCTTCCAGACGGTCGGGTGCCGCCGCAGGTCCTCGGCCGCGCCCGCCGCACCGCAGGCGTCGAGATGCGCGAGGGCCGCGCGCCGCAGCGGCCGGGGCAGGGCCCGCACCCGGGTGACCGGCACGACGACGGCGGACTCGTCGGCCGGACGCCAGGCCACGCCCGGAGCCGTGGACTCGTCGTCGCGCCGCGGCAGGACCAGCCCCGGGTCCCCACCCGAGTACGCCCACAGGGTCCGCGCCACGTCCGTCGCGGTCGACCACCGCCGCCGGGCCGCGGCGACCACGTCGCGGTGACCGGGGGTGCCCGTCGCGGCGTGCAGCGCCCGGGCGACGACCAGCGCGAGGGTCTCCCGCGCGGGCACCACCTCGGGCAACCAGTCGAGGCGGCCCGGCGCGGTGGCGTCCACCAGCACCCCGAGGTCGGCCCGGTCGGACTCGCTCAGCGCGGCGGGCCGGGCGACCAGCTCGTCCCGGAGCCGGACCGCGGCGCCGACCGGGTCGGCCTCGAGCCCGGCGAGGCGCATCGGCAGCGGCGGCGCGGCCGGGACGGTGTGCTCGCCGGCGTCCCCGGCCGACGCACCGGCTCGCCGCGGCGGGCGGCGCACCGGGGCCGGGGGCGCGACGACGGGGAGATAGGTGTCGCCCGCCGCCAGCCGGCGGCCACAGATCGGGCACGCGGTGACCTGCTCCGGCGGGAAGCACGCCGGGCAGACGGGATGGCCGCACGGGTCCAGCGGCGCGCCACCCTCCTCGCGGCCGCACAGCACGCAGGGCGCGCCGGGCACGGCGAACAGGTGGGTCAGCAGCCGCCGTACGTAGACCGCCTCGACGTCGCGCCGGGTGTCGGGGAACGAGCGGTAGAGCGGCAGCATCGGGCGGTCCGCGCCGACCATCTCGTCGATGGTCGCCAGCAGCCAGTCGGCCCACCGGACCCGCACCGCCGCCGGCAGCCGGGCCGCCGCCGTGCGCAGGTCCGCCCGGAGCAGCCAGCCACGACCGGCCAGATCGGCCTCGAGCGCGGCCACCCAGGCGACACCGTCCGCAGGGGCGGCGCCCGTGCCCACCACCGCGACCCGGCCGGCGCGTCGCAGCAGCACCGCCGCCAGCGGATCCATGCTCGCGCCCTCCCCGTAGAGGCGGTGGGCGGAGAGTCGCGACGCTAGTTGCCAGGACAGGGTGAGAAGGAAGCACCGCGGGGAGCCGCCCACCGCGGACAGGATCATACGGCGCAGCCACGGCCAACCTCACCCTGATTCCCGGCCGGCAGACGCCCGTCCGGCTCGCCAGGGACAACGCTCGCAGGATGGATCGGTTTACCCTCGCCGGTATGAGCCGACGCACCGATCCGGTTCGGCGTCCCCTGTGGCGCGATCGCAACTTCGGCGCCTACTGGGCTGCGCAGTCGCTCTCCGCCGCCGGCGACTCGTTCGCCTACATCGCGGTGCCGCTGCTCGTGCTCCACGCGACCGGGTCGGTCGCCCAGATGGGCCTGCTCACGGCCGCGGCCGGTGCCGCGTCCGTCGGCGCGGGGATCTTCGGCGGCGTCCTGGTCGACCGGTACGACAGACGCAAACTGATGATCACCGCCGACCTGGCCCGGCTGGTGCTCTACGGCCTCATCCCCCTGGCCTGGCTCGGTGGTCCGCAGGTCTGGCTGCTCTTCGTCGTGCTGCCGATCTGCGAGGCGGCGGGCATGGTGTTCCAGGTCGCCGCGGTGACGGCGGTGCGCAACCTCGTCGACCGGCCCCGGATCACCGAGGCCAACGGTCGCCTACAGGCGACGTACGCGGCGGCGGCCGTGCTCGGGCCGTTGCTCGCCGGCGTGGTGTCGGCCCGTTTCGGCCCCACGGCGGCCATCGCCATCAACGCGGCCAGCTTCGCCCTGTCGGCCGTCGGCCTCTGGCTGGTGCGGCTGCGGCGGTCCGACGAAGGTGCGACGGCCGGCGGCGCGGCGGCGCGCGAGGGCCGGCTGGCCGAGTTCCTCGCCGGCGCGCGGTTCCTCTGGCGGCAGCCGGTGCTCCGCTCGCTGACCGTCCTGCTGTCGGTCTTCATCTTCCTGACGTACGGCTTCACCGACGTCCTCGTCTACCACGTCAAGCACGACCTCGGCGGCTCCGACGGCACGGTCGGCACGGTGCTGGGGCTGGCGGCCCTGGGCACGGTCGTCGGGGCGCTGCTGGTGGCGCCGCTGCGCCGCAGGCGTGGCTTCGGCATCACCTGGATCGGCGCGCACGCGGTGTGCGGTCTCGCCATCGTGGGCATCGGTGTCGTCGGGAGCGTACGGGGCGTCACCGTGCTGACCGCGGTGTATCTGTGCGGTGTCAGCGTGGGCGGGATCTGCTCGATGTCGCTGCGCCAGGAGATCACGCCGGACCACCTGCTCGGGCGGGTCACCTCGGCGTTCTGGAGCACGCACTACGCGCTCGGGCCGGCCGGCGCCGCCGTGCTGACCTGGGCGGCGGGCCGCTACGGCGTCACCGCGGTCACTGTCGTCGCGGGGGCGGGGTGTCTCCTGGTCGCGGTCGGCGGGCTGTTCACCCCGATCCGCCGCGCCGGCTCGGAGCCGGTGGCCCGCCCGCCGGCGCTCCAGCGGCCCGCGACCAGCCAGGCGTCGTGACCCCGGCACGTGCCACCCGCACGCCGGGGGCCCCGCACCGCACGTGCCGCCACCATCGCCGGGGGTCAACGGAAGCCCTGCCCGGAGCCGCCGAGCCGGCGCGCCGAGGGTGCCGCCGGGCCCACCGGCCGACCGACCCGGGCCACGTGCAGCAGGCGCTCCGACGCCACGCCCAGCAGCGAGCCGAGGGCGTCGCGGGTCGCGGCCGTGTCGATCAGCTGGCTCAGCGGGTGTGCCGCCAGCCCGGCCGCGTGCAGGGTCAGCCACACGCGCGCGAGCACCCGACCGAATTCGACATGTGTCGCGTCGTCCGTCCCGGGCGGTCCGATGAGGACGAGCACGGCGCCACCGCGGGCGAGCGGGTTGCCGGACGCCGCCGCGAGGAGCCGGGGCAGGCCCAGCGGGCGCAGGACCGGGTACGCCGCCAGCGCCGCCCGCAACGCGGTCGCCTCGCGCCCGGACAGGCCCAGGCACCGGTCGGTGAGCCCGTCGGCGTGGTAGTCCGGGTGCGTCGGCGTGAGCCGCAGCCAGGACCGCAGCTCGGCGACCACGGCGGGATCCGCGTACGTCTGCCGGTCGGCGGCCCGCAGCAGTCGGGCCAGCCGGCCGGCCTCCGGTACGGCCCGGACGGTCCCGCCCGACGCCCGCGCGACGGCGTCGGCGGCGGCCACCACCTCGGGGTCCGGCCCGGCTGAGAACCGGCCCCGGTGGGTGCGGCGGGTGAGCACCTGCGCCGCGTCGAACGGGGTGTCGTAGCGGTGCGGGGACGCCCGCAGCCAGCCCGCCCGACGGTCGGCGGCACAGTGGTCGGCGACGAAGCGCAGCCGGAGCCCGGCGTCGGCGGCGACGACCAGGCAGGTCTCGACGAAGGCGCCCAGGGACAGTCGCAGGTCCCGGCCGGACGGATCGGCCGCCGGCAGGGTGTGCGCCGGCTCCCAGCCCACCCGGACCGCATCGGGCTGATGGTCGAGGCGCCACGGCTGGGTGTTGTGCGCGCTCGGCGCCCGCCAGCAGAGCGGCGCCAGGGCGCGGAACGCCGCGAGGTCCATGTCTACAGCGCCTTCTCGTAGAAGGTGTACCCGTGCAGGGGCCGGCCGCCTGACGCCCGGTACTGCGCGGCCGAGGCCGGGTTGTCCCGGCCGACGTAGGTGCTGCGCAGCGTGGTGTACCCGCCGGCGTGCAGGTTGCGGCGCAGCGCGTCGGAGAGCAGCCGCTGGTATCCGCGCCCCTGGTACTCGGGCAGCACGCCCTTGACGATCAGCACCGCCTCCCGCCGGTACCGGCGGCGGACCGCCAGCAGCCGGAGCTGGTGGAGCAGGTTGAGGTCGCCCCGCACCCGGACGACGAACTCGCTGATGTCCGGCACGCAGAGCACGAACGCCACGGGTTGCCCCGCCCTGGTCAGGTAGAGCAGCAGCGACTCGTCCAGCAGGTAGGCGAGCCCGTCGGTCTGCCGGCGCAGCTGCGCGGCGGAGATCTCGGTGTAGTAGCCGAGCTGGGCGAAGGACGCGTTGAGCATCCCGCGCAGCAGTTCGAGCTGCTCGGCGAGGCGCCGGACGTCGCCCCGGTGCACCCGCAGCTCCGCGCCGTCGGGGTCGGCGCCGGGCTGGTCGGTGCCGCGCGGGTCGATGCCGGGCTGGTCGGCGCCGCGCGGGTCGTCGGCGGCGGCGGAGACCGGGCAGATCCAGGTGTCCGACTCGAACCGCCGGCGGAACCCGTACGACTCGTAGGCGGTCACGTACCGGGGCGGGTTCCAGGCGCTGTCGATGAAGCCCCGGTCGGCGTAGCCGGAGGTGATGACGCCGCCCGCCTGGTTGGGCAGCAACGCCACCGGCCCGAAGAGCGCGTCCCGGTCGCCGGCGGCGCGGGCGGCGGCGACGATCGCCTCGAACAGCGGTCGCGCCGCCGCCTCGGTGAACTCGGTGAGCCCGAAGAGCTGACACCGGCGGCCGAGCTTGGCGTCGAGGGCGGCGTCGGTGTGCAGGGTGGTGCGCCCGACGACCGCACCGGTTCCGCCGTCGCGCAGCACGTACATCGGCACGCCGTCGCGCCACCAGCGCCGCACCAGCTGGCGCGACGGCGGCACGAAGCGCGGCTCGCCGGCGTACAGCCGGTCGGTGAGCGCCAGGAACTCGCGCAGGCCGCGCCGGTCGACGACCCGCTCCAGGCCGCGCGGGGCGGTCATCGCCGCACCGCCGGTCCCACCGTCTCCGAGCCCAGCGGTGTGAACGTCTCGATGTGCCCCAACTCGGTGGACTCGGCCCGCCACAGCCCGTTGGAGTAGCCGTCGGGTTCGGCGGTGAAGAGCCGGATGAAGCCCGCGGTGGCGTTGCGGTCGCCGTCGGTGAGCCAGACCATCAGCTTGCGGTGGTGGCGGGAGCGGGCGAAGCGCATCAAAGCCTCGCGGTCGGTGAAGAACGCGACGGTGCCGAGGGTGAACGGGAACTCCCAGTACACCCGGTGCCAGCGGTATCCGGACATGCGACGCATGTCGCGGACCATCCGGCGCCAGGCCGGGAAGAGCCGCAGGATCGCCAGCGGCCCGCGGTAGCGCGTGGCGCCGAAGAACATGGCGCCGGCCTGGGCCCGCGCGGGGGCGCGGGAGAAGTCACGGGTACGCATCGCTCAGCCCTTCAGGTAGACGTTCTTGATCTTCTGCTGTCCGGCGAACGGGCCGGCGCCCGGTTCGTGCAGCGCGATGCGGAGGTCACCGGCGGTCGGGTCCTCGGTCAGCGACTGCGCGAAGTCGCGGGAGACGGCCGCCAGGTGCCGGCGTACCCCGCTGCGGCAGGCGGCGGCGAGAGCCTCGCGGTCCGACCCGGACAGCGGGCGGCGCAGTTCCAGGTGGACCACGGGCCGGGTCTCCAGCGCGGCGTCCTCGGCCAGCGACAGGCAGAACCGGCTGATCTCGGCCGCGTACGGGTTGTCGGCGTAGAGGCCGTACTCCACGTCCTGGGGATAGAGGTTGGCGCCCAGGTACGACACCGTCGAGTCGCGCCGGCCGAACAGCAGCAGCACCGGCAGGGTCATCCGCTCGCTGGCCAGCGCCGCCCGGCAGTCGGCCCAGCGCCGCGGGTCGCCGCGGACCAGGTCGAGGATCCGTCGATACCCGACGAGCAGCGCCTCGTCGCCGACGTTGTACCGCAGCCGTGGCTGCAGGACGTCGGGACCGGTGATCGTGCAGAGCAGTTCCCGGCGCTCGTTGGTCTCCAGGTAGGTGGCCAGCGGGTTGTACTGGAACGCCATCGGCAGCCGCTGCTCGTCGGCGCCGAGCAGCGCCGCCCGCAGCTCGGGGTCGTCACGCAGGCGCCCCCGCAGCCACACGGTGAACCGGGTCTCCGCGCCGATGCCGATGGTCAGGTCCGAGGCGCCGTACGCCGACCGGACCCGCAGGAAACGCTCCTCCAGATAGGCGCGCAGCGCCTCCGTCATCGCCTCTCCCCCGCAGCTGGCGAAGATGCGGTGGCGCGACCAGTCGAAGCCCTCGGCGTCGAGCCGGTCGCGCAGGTGCTTGAGGAACGGCGGGTACGCGGTCACCAGGTAGTCGAAGTCCGGGCCGAACTCGCGCAGCGTGTCGACGATCTTGCCGAGGTCCGGGCCGGTGTTCTTGACCACCGCGATCCGGGCCATCGCGGCGCCGGTCGTCGTCCCGGTCGCCCACGCGCCCATCGAGTAGGCGTTGATGACGAACGGACGACGCATCGGGAAGACCAGGCTGGTGTAGCCGACGATGTCGCGGTGCACCGCGCGCAGCTCGCGCTCGCCCCGGGGCCAGTTGAAGGGCCGGCCCGACGAGCCGGCCGACTCGTCGACCACCACGCCCCGCTCCGGCAGTCGTCCTCCCCGGCAGCGCCGGGCCGCGTCGAACGGCACGACGTAGCTCACCTTGTCGGTCTCCGGGAAGTCCCGCAGCCGGCGGCGGGCCCCGGCCGGCCGGGCGCGCAGGAAGGCGCGGTACGCCGGGACGTCCAGCGCGGCGAGCGCGCAACCGGCGCGCGCGTTCGCCGCCGCGAGCAGGTCCAGTGCCCGGTGGTGCCGCCGGGCCGACCACCGCCACGCGGCGGGATGGCTGCCGGCGAGCCGCACCGCAGCCCCGATCACGCGACCGGAGATCGTCAGACGTGCCCGTCGCCAGCGCTCGCCGGCCGTCAGGCGCGGTGCCGTGAGAAAGGACGGATCAGCGTATCGATGCAGCGTCTCGGCCATGTCGAAATCCTCGGCGCAGCCGACCAAGGATGCCTGAGCTGTCGCACCGGTCGACGCTGAGTATCCGCACCCAGCCCGATCCGGGCACCGGCCCCTACCTCGTCACGGGGCCAGTCGCTGCGAGATCCAGTCGGCCGCCTGCTCGACCGCCCGCCGGGACTCGTCGGTGTGGTCCAGCATGTCGAACCCGTGCTGCCCGCCCGGTACGTCGATCACCTCCACCCGTGCGCCGGCGTCGCCCGCCGCGTCCAGGAACGCCGCGACCGTCCCGGCGATCTCCTCCCGTTCCCGGCCGACCCGGGTGAGCAGCAGCGGCGGTACGGGCCCACCCGCCGCGCCGATCGCCGCGCCCGGCGCGAAGCGCGGGTCGACGCCCCAACCCGGCAGCGGCGCGAGGATGGGATACGTCAGCGCCACCGCCCGCAGCCAGGAAGGCCGGTCCCGCAGCCAGTCCGTGCTCAGCAGCCCCCCGCCGGAGAAGAACCAGAGGGCGATCCGCCCGCCGTCGACGCGCGGGTCGGCGCGGACCCGCTCCACGGCCGAGGCGACGTCGAGGGCGGCCGTCGCGCAGTCGGTGACGGGGCCCTGCGGACCGACGACGACGCCCATCCGGTGCTCGACGGTGATGGCCAGGAGATTGAGGTCGGCGAGAAGGCAGCCGTAGCCGCGGAAGACCGGCCAGTCGCGGGGACCCGATGGCAGGTCGGGTGGCAGCGGTCCACCGTGGACGAGGACCACGGCGGGGTGCGGGCCGGCGCCGTCCGGTACGTACCAGTCGAGGTTCGCCTCCCGCTCGGCCTGGCGTGCCGTCGGTGTCAGCACGAAGGGGCGGAGGAAGCTCGGCGTCTCGTCCATGATCGCAGTCTGGCACCTTCCGGCCACTCTGTGCTGCCCCCTGCCGGGCGTCGCACCGTCGACCGCCCGCTGGCGGCCACGCGCCGGGGCGGTCCCCCGAGGCGTACGGCGGCCGTTGCCGTCCGGCTCAGGCCCCGGTGCCGGGCGGCGGCAGCGGCAGCTCGACGGCGTCCACCGTCGCGACCCGCACGGCCGAATGCGCCGGCGGCAGCTTGTCGGCTCGCGGCGAACGACTGTGCACCCGGCCCCGGCCGGTCGGATCCGGCCGCCCGCTCACCTCGCAGGCCACCATCAGGATCGGCGCGGGCGGGGCGGTGAACCGGCCGGCACCCCAGCGCACCCAGAGCGGGATCCGCCCCGCGTCGGCCTCGGCGAGCAACTTCTCCCAGGTACGGCGGCGCGTACCGTGATCGACCTCGACGACGACCGGCGGTCCGTGCGGGCGGGCACAGGCCACGTCGAGCACCGACTGCTGCGCGGACATCGGCGGCGGCAGCGGCAACACGCTGGACGCCCGCCGGTAGACCCGCCAGCCCTGCTCCCCCGCCCAGCCGACCACCGCGTCGATCAGCCGGGCGGTGACCTGGTCCGTGGTCAGGTCGGTGAAGGTGACCGCGTCGAGCCGCTCGGCCAGCGACGCCGCCAGCCGCTCCCCGTCCTCGCCGACCACCACCGCCGCAGGGTAACCGGCGCGACGGGGCGTTCCCGCAACCCCCCTCCTACGGCGCCGCGACGGCCATCGGCGCGCTCAGGCGGCCCTCGTTGCCGCTGCGGTCCAGGCCGGAGACGCAGTAGGACAGCGGACGGTCGGCCGGTGCGGTGCGGTCGACCCAGCCGGTGCCCCGGGCGGCGCCGACGAGCCGGGCCGTGTCGCCGTCGACGCGGTAGACGGCGAAGCTCGCGGCGCCGTCCCCGCGCCAGGTCAGCGTCACCCCGTCGACGCCCGCGCGCCGCGCGCCGGTGACCGTGGGGGCGGCCGGCGGCGTCGCCGGTAGCTGCGCCATCGCGGGCACCAGCGCCGGCCCGGCGTAGTGGGCCGCGCGGTACCGGCTGACCGCGCCGAGCTTGTCGGCGCGTACCTGCCGGGCGCTGAAGTGCACGCTCCCGCTCGCGCCGTGCCGGCGGTTGAGGGCGAGCTGGCGGTCCAGTTCGGCCGGGTCGCGCCAGGCGCCGCGCTCGCCCACCCGGTAGTCGGCCTGGCCGATGTAGAGCTGCACCCGGGTGCCCCGCACCGTGGCCGCCCACCACGGCAGCAGCGTGGCGTAGTCGGCCTTGTCGAAACCGATGTGCCAGTACAGCTGCGGCACGACGTAGTCCAGCCACTGCCGCCGTACCCAGAGTCGGGTGTCGGCGTAGATGTCGTCGTAGCTCTGCAACCCCGCGGTCGCCGAGCCGGCCGGGTCGGTGCGCTCGTTGCGCCAGATGCCGAACGGGCTGATACCGAACTTGACCCAGGGCTTGATCGCCTTGATCCGCTCGCTCATCTCGCGGACCAGCGTGTTCACGTTGTCCCGGCGCCAGGCGTGTTTGTCGGCGACCCCCCGGCCGTACCGGGCGAACGTCGCGTCGTCCGGGAAGTCCTGCCCGGCCTCCGGGTACGGGTAGAAGAAGTCGTCGAAGTGCACCCCGTCGACGTCGTACCGCTGGACCGCCTCCAGCATCGAGTCCTCGACGAACGTGCGCGCCTCGGGGATGCCGGGGTTGAAGTAGAGGCGGCTGCCGGGCCGGTCGGCGCTGGGATAGGTCACCACCCAGTCGGGGTGCCGCCGCAGCGGGTGCGTCGGCGCGAGCCGGTCCAGCCTCGGGCCCGGCCCGCCCACCGTCGCCGGCTGCCCGCCCCGGTACGGGTTGAACCAGGCGTGGAACTCCAGGTTGCGGGCGTGCGCCTCGGCGACCATGAACTCCATCGGGTCCCAGCCCGGGTCGCGGCCGTCGCGGCGCCCGGTCAGCCACTCCGACCACGGCGCGTACGCCGACGGCCAGAGCGCGTCCCCGCTCGGCCGCACGTGCACGAAGACCGCGTTGTGGTGCTGCCGCACCGCCAGGTCCAGCCAGCCCCGGAACTCCGCCCGCGCCGCCTCGGGCGACAGCCCCCGCCGGCTCGGCCAGTCGATGTTGTTGACCGTCGTGATCCACATGCCCCGCAGCTCGCGGGGCGCCTCGGCCGGTCGACCGGCGCAGGCGGGGGTGCGATCCGTCGGGGCGGCCCCGAAGGGGGTCCCGACGCCCTGCTCCGGCAGGTCGCGTCCACCGGCGACCCGGCCCCGCAGCGACCAGGCGCCGAGCGCGACCGCCACGGCGAGCGCGGCGACCACCGCGACCAGTGCCTGGGTACGACGGCGGCGGGCGGGCGACTCAGCGGCGGGCATCGCCCCAGTCTGCCCAGTCCGGCCCCGCCTCGCGAACCGGTTGGACCGTCGGTGGACGGTCGGCCGGGGGCCGGACGCCACCGCCGTGGCGGATCAGGCCGGGTCGTCGCCCTCGAAGGCTCCGGATCGGCGCGTCAGGAACGCGACGCCCGCCTCTCGTGAGCGGTGCCGTGGTCGCCGTCCGCCGAGACGAACGGGGTGCGCATGCGGGTCATCGCGGCCGCGCTCACGTCCACCGATTGCCCGCGTTCGCGGTCGGTGTCCCTGTCTCCCTCTGACTCGAAGGGATTCAGGGCGGGCGGCGTCAGGTCTGCCAAGACGTACTCCAAGATTTCACAGGGCGGCGCGCAACGTCTTCACTGGCAGCTGCGGGCCGGGCGGGAACGCGGGTGGTCGGGGCGCGTCATCGGCCGTCGCATACCCGCTTCGGACAGCCTACCGCTCCCACGCCCCGCCGCCGAGGCGAGGCTGCGGGGGCCACACGTACCGGAGTCGCGACGGCGCCGTCACCGGCCTCGCACGGTCACGGGATCGACGACGGTGTCGCGGCGGTCAGCACGGCCGCCGCCGCGGCGAGCCCGAGCAGGCAGGTGAGCCCCGCGACGCCGGCCATCCAGCCGGCCCGCGGGACGACGGTCGCGGGGACCGGGGGCGACGTGGTGCGACGCGGCGGGACGCACCTGGCGAGGGCGAGCGCGCCCACGCACAGCGCCGGTGCCGCCACGGCCGGATAGGCCCAGCCGCCGAGCAGCGGGGTGAGCAGCCGCGCGCCGACGGCACCGGCCACCAGGAACGCCGCCGCCGTGCGCCGCCAGGCCAGCATGGTCCGCTCCAGTTGCAGGCCGGGGTCGCCGTCCAGGCGAGGGGGCGTCCCGGGTGGACCCGCCGACGCCGGGCGGTCCCCGTCGCGGGGTGCGGCGGCACGGCTCACCGGACGAGGCCGACCAGGATCAGTCCGGCCGCCAGGACCAGGCCCAGGCCGAGCGGCATCGCCAGCGCGGGTGGCGGCAGGCTCCGACCGAGGCGCAGCGCCGCCTCCGTACGCAGCCAGCCGATCCACGCCTGCACCGGGGCCGCGGCGCCGAGCACGATCAGCACGACGGCCGCGGCGCGGCGCAGCCCGGGCGCGATGGGCAGGGCCAACGCCTCCAGGGCGATCCCGGCCGCGAAGAGCGCCAGCGACGTACGGATCCAGGCCAGGAAGGTGCGCTCGTTGGCGAGGCTGAACCGGGGGTCGGGATCGACGCCCCGGTCGAAGACGCGCCCGGGCCACCGGCGTCGCCCGGGCGTCCGCGAGGAGGTCCCGTCGTCCGTGTCGACTACCACAGGGCGCTCACTCCCTTTCCGACGGCGATGATGCTGCCGATCAAGGCCAGCCCGATGACCGATCCTCGGGCCCGCTCCTCCGGCAGCCAGCGGGACAGCACCTGACCTCCGGCGATGCCGACGGTCATCGCCACGCCGCAGGCCAGCAGCAGGGGCCAGGACAGCGCCGGCGTGCCCTTGGCGGCCAGCGACAGCACGTTGGTGACCAGGCCGACGACCTGCACGGTCGGCACGAAGCTGCGCTGGCCCCAGTCGGTGCTCACCGCGTAGACGGCCAGGGGCGGCCCGCCGGTGCCCGCGGTGGTGTTGAAGAAGCCCGAGGTGAAGCCCGACAGCACCGGCCCGGCCCGGCCACGGAGGAAGCGCAGCGGGTTGCCCCGGGCGACCCAGGCGACGGAGATCGCCGTGATCGAGCCGACGCCGATGAGCAGCAGCGGACCGGGCAGGGACGCCACCACCCAGGCGCCGAGGGGGACGGCGACCACGACGCCGACGATCATCTCCACGGCCAACCTGCGGTGCAGCGCCCGGAAGGTCGAGGCCAGGACGACGAGGTTGATCGCGGCGGAGAGCAGGTTCGCCAGCACGACACCGGTGAACGGGCCGAGGATGATGACCAGGAACGGCGCCGCGACCAGCGCGAAGCCGAGCCCGGTGACCCGCTGCATGGCCGCCCCGAGGGCGACCGCCACCACCGCGAGGGCGGCGCCGAGGAGGGCCACCGTCAGCGGGACACGGCGTCGTCAACCACGTCGCAGAGGCGGCGCAGCCGATCCACGGAGATGGTCCGCAGGTCGTCGGCCATCGTCGGGCTGCCGACGACCGACGCCCAGATCGCCCGGCCCGCCAGGAAGCCCGACGCCCCGGCCTGGCAGGCGAGGCGGACGGCGTCGGGGAAGAGTTCGGCGGGTACGCCCGACGACAGCACCACCCAGGGTCCGGCGATGGACTCGCTCAGCCGGGAGCAGCCGGCGACGATCTCCGCCGGGGTGCCCTGCCCGGCGGTGGGGACCTCGGCCTTGTAGAGGTCGGCGCCGAGCGAGCCGAGTTCCCTGGCGGCGGCGAGGATCCCGGCGTCGTGGTCGAAGGCGCCGCCCTGGCGGGGGGCACGGGACACCGGCTCGATGATGCTGACGAGTCCGTTCTCGCGGCACCGCCGCACGAAGTCCGTCACCAGGGCGATCCGGGGGGCGGGGTCCTCGTCGGGGCGCCAGAGCACGAGCAGCTTGAGCGCCTTGGCGCCCTGGGCGCGTACGGCGGCGGGGTCGACGTCGTCGTCGATGGCGACGTCGGCGACGAACTCGGTGGCGCTGGCGGTGAAGCGGTCGGCGGCGGCGATCAGGGCGCACTCGGCGGCGACGGCCTCCTGGGCGATGACGGCGTCCCAGCCGAACTGCTTGTCGACGAGGATCGCCGAGGCGTACGGGCTCAGCGCGCGGGCCGCCGCGACCTTGAAGGCGGTGATCTGCTCGTCGGTCACCGGCTGGCTCTGGTGGGCGGCGAACATCGCCCGCAGGGCCTCCCGCTGGTCGACGGCGAGCATGGCGTAGCCGCCGGAGGGGCGGGCCAGGACGGTGGGCGACACGGTGGCGACGGTCATGGGGTACCTCCCAGGATTACCAAAGGACGTTGGCAACGTACCATCGGATGGTAGAAAAATAACATCCCTCGGTTGCTCTAAACTCTCCACGAGCCCCGTGGGGTGACATCCGGCAGGAGGGCCCGGCGTGAGCGTGCAGACGTCCCGTTACGAGAGCGCCCCCCGGCGCCGCACGCAGATCATGGCCGCGCTGCGGCGGGCGGGCTTCCTCTCCGTGGCGGAACTCAGCGCCCAGCTCGGCGTCTCGCAGATGACCGTGCGCCGCGACCTGCGCCAGCTCGCCGAGTCCCACGAGGTGACCCTCGTGCACGGCGGGGTCAGCCTGCCGCCGGGCGGCGTGGCCGGCCCCGGCTTCGCCTCCCGGGCGCAGACCCACACGCAGGCCAAACTCGCGATCGGGGCGGCCGCCGCCGCCCTGGTGCAGCCCGGCGACACCATCGGCATCGACAGCGGGACCACCGCCGCCGAGGTGGCCCACGCCCTGCCCGCCGAGTTCGAGGGATGCGTGGTCACCCACTCGGTGCCGGTGCTGGGGCACATGCTGTCGCGTCCGCGCGCCCGCGTCATCGGGATCGGCGGCGAGCTGCTGCACGACAACCAGGCGCTGGTCGGCTTCGCGGCCCTGGACCTGACCCGCCGCCTGCGGATCCGGATGCTCTTCCTCGGCGCCGGCGCCGTCGACGAGCGCGGGGTCTACGTGCGCTCGGAGATCGAGCTCAGCGCCAAGCACGCCCTGATGGAGATCGCCGACGAGATCGTCCTGGTGGTCGACGCGAGCAAGCTGACCGCCACCGCCCCGGTGCAGGTCTGCGGGCTCGACCGGATCGACACCGTGGTGGTCGACGCGCCGCTGCCCGAGGCGGTCGCGACGACGGTGCGGCGCAACGGCATCCGCGTCATCACCGCCTGACCTCCCCGGCCCGCTCCGCCACCGGCCGCCGATCCGGCGGGCGGCACCGGGTGCCACAACGCCCCGGCGGCGGGCTCCGGCCGTCCCGGCAGCCCGCGGCGGGCCCTGCCGCTCACGCAGCCCCACAGCGGGCCCTGCCGTCCGCGTAGCCCTGCTCCGGGCCCTGCCGTCGACGTAGCCCCGCGGCGGGCCCGGCGGTCCAGGCAGCCCACCAGCACCACCGCGCGGCGACGCGTCCCGTTGCGGGGCGCGTCGTCCTTTTTCGCCCGCCACCGCCGGCCACCAGGACGCCCCAGTTTGTTTCCAGCCCTTGACGGGCCGATGAACGCCGGCTAGAACTGCATGCAGTTCTTCACAAGTGTGAGAGAGGCCTCATGGGACTCAGCGGAGATCTGCGGCACGCCCCGGACGCGGCCGACCAGGCCGGCCCGCCGGCCGGGAAGGCCGGCCCCTCGGTGGGCGCCGTGCGGCTGCCCGACGTCCCCGTCGCCGACGTGCGGTGCCGGGTGTTCCGCGCCCGGCCCGCCGAGCAGATCGCGATGTCCTTCGCCCCCCTGACCCACCGGGTGATGGTGCTGGTCGAGGTCGAACTGGCCGACGGCTCGGTCGGCGTCGGCGAGAGCTGGGCCAACTACCCGTCCTGGGCCTGGCGCGAGCGCGTCGCCACGATCAGGGAGGGCGTGGCGCCGCTGCTGCGCGGCACGCGGCCGGCCGACCCCGCCGACGCGCAGCGGGCGCTGATGGCGAAGCTGGGTCCGCTGGGCCGCCAGTGGGGTGCGCCCGGCCCGATCCACCAGGCGGTGAGCGCGGTCGACATCGCGCTGTGGGACCTGGCCGCCCGGCACGCCGGGCGGAGCCTGGCGTCGCTGCTCACCACGCACCCCCGCACCGAGCTGCCCGTCTACGGCTCCAGCCTCGGCCCCGCCGGGGTCGCCGAGACCGCAGCGCACTGCGGGGCCCTGGGGCTTACCGCCGTGAAGGTCAAGGTGGGCTTCGGCCGGGACCGGGACCTGGACAACGTCCGCACCACGCGGCGCGTCCTCGGCGACGGGGCGCAGATCTTCGCCGACGCCAACCAGGCGTGGTCGCTGCCCGAGGCGCTGCGGATGCTGCCGGCGCTGGCCGACCTGGGTGTCGCCTGGGTCGAGGAGCCACTCGCCGGCGACCGCCCGGAGGAACTCGACGAGCTCGGCGCCCGCACCGGCATGCCCCTGGCCACCGGCGAGAACCTCTACGGCGCCGCGGCCTTCACCCCGTACCTGCGGGGCAGCGGGGTCACCATCGTGCAACCGGACCTCACCAAGGTCGGTGGGATCAGCGAGTACCTGACGGTGCTCCGGGCCGCCGAGGCCGCCGGCAAGACCGTCAACCCGCATCTCTACAACGGCGCGATCGCGACCGCCGCGACCGTGCAGGTGGCCGCCAGCAGCCCGGCGACGTCCCTCGTCGAGTGGGACGTCCGGTCCAATCCGCTGCGCCGGGCCGCCGACGAGTTCCTGACCACCCACGGCACGGTCACCGTGCCCCACCGCCCCGGTCTCGGTATCGACCTCGATCCGGACCAGCTCGACCCGTACGAGGAGCAGCTGTCGTGACCGATTCCCCGATCGTCGACGAGGTCCTGGCAACCCCGAGCGCGGTGCGCATCGGCGGCCGGGCGGTCCCGGGCGCCGTCACGGGGGCGCCCACCCTGCCCGTCGTCGACCCGTCCACCGGGACGGCCTTCGCCGAGGTCGGCACCGGCGGCTCGGCCGACGCCGCCCGCGCGCTCACCGCCGCCACCGACGCGCTGCCGACCTGGGCGACCACCCCGGTGGCGGTGCGCGCCGCGGCCCTGCGGGCCATCGCCGACGACATCGAGGCCCTGGCGACCCGTCCGGACTGGGCCGGGCTGATCACCCGGGAGACCGGCAAGCGGCTCGCCGAGTCCACCGCCGAGCTGGGGCTGACCGTGACCTACTTCCGGGTCATGGCCGACCTCGTCGAGCGGCAGGAGGAGCAGCGGCTGACGGTGGTGCCGCAGCACGAGCACCGGGTCTCGGCCCGGCCGGTCGGGGTCGCGGCCGTACTCACCCCGTGGAACTTCCCGGTCTCCATTCCCGCCCGGAAGATCGCACCCGCGCTCGCCGCCGGCTGCCCGGTGCTGTTCAAGCCCTCGGAACTGGCTCCGCTGTCGTCGATGGTGCTCGCCGCGGTGTGCGAGCGGCACCTGCCCGACGGGGTCCTCGGCACCGTCCTCGGCACCCCGGCCGACGTCGTCTCCCCGTGGCTCGCGGCGCCGGCGGTGCGGGCGGTCTCCTTCACCGGGTCGACCCGGGTCGGTCGCCTGGTGGCCACCGAGGCGGCGCCGCGGTTCCTGCGTACGGTGATGGAGTTGGGTGGCTGCGC
This sequence comes from Micromonospora reichwaldensis, assembly GCF_031845925.1. Lineage (NCBI taxonomy): Bacteria > Bacillati > Actinomycetota > Actinomycetes > Micromonosporales > Micromonosporaceae > Micromonospora > Micromonospora reichwaldensis. The sequence goes on from NZ_JAVRFL010000007.1 coordinate 37,763, forward strand.
GCCGTTCGTCGTCCTCCCGGACGCCGATCCGCAGGCCGCGGCGCAGACCCTGATGGTCGCCAAGTACCGCAACAACGGCCAGTCCTGCATCGCGGCGAACCAGATCCTGGTCGCCCGGGAGGTGGCCGGGGAGTTCGTCGAGGCGTTCGTCGAGGCCACCCGCGCCCTGCGCGTCGGCGATCCCCGGGACCCCGGCACCGACATCGGCCCGCTCGCCCCGGCCGGCGACCCGGCGCGCATGGCCGGTCTGGTCGACGAGGCCGTCGCCCGGGGCGCCCGTGCCGTCGCGCCGCACGGCGCGGCACCGTCCGCCGGGCACTACGCCGCCCCGACGGTGCTGCTCGACGCGCCCGTGGACAGCCACGCCATGACCGGTGAGATCTTCGGACCGGTCGCGCCGGTGCACGTCTACGACGACCTCGACGCGGCGTTGGCGGTGCACCACGCCACGGGCTACGGGCTCGCCGGCTACGTGTGCGGCACCGACCTGGACGCCGCGCGGGCGGTCGCCGACCGGCTGCGCGCCGGCATCGTCGGGATCAACACGGGCACGCCGAACACGCCATGGGTGCCGTTCGGCGGGCTCGGTGACTCGGGCGTCGGCTACGAGGGCGGCCGGCCGGGCCTGGAGGCGTTCCAGACCCACCTCAGCGTCGCCTCCCGCCCGGCGGGGGCCTGAGCGTCATGCGCCTGCTCATCGGCCAGACCGGCGCGCCGACCGCCGTCGTCAACGCGAGCCTGCGCGGCTTTCTGGAGGCCGCCGAGGGCCACGAGGTCCTCGCCCTGCGCGGGGGCCCCGACGGTCTCGTCGACGGCCGGCTCACCCCGGTCACCCTCGCCGACGTCCCGCCCGCCTGGACCCACCGCGGCGGGTCCTGGCTCGGCGCCGGCCGCCGGGCGGTCACCGGCGACGACCTCGACGCGGCGGTCGCGACGCTCGCCGAGCACCGCGTCGACGGGGTCGCGCTGATCGGCGGCAACGGCACGATGGCGCTGCTGCGGGCCCTCACCGAACGCGCCGAGCAGGCCGGGTTGCCGCTGTGCACCGCCGGCATCCCCAAGACCGTCGACAACGACCTGGTCGGCGTCGACCACTGCCCCGGATTCGGCTCCGCCGCGCGCTACCTGACCCGGGTCGTGCCCGACCTCGCCCGCGACCACGCGGCCATGCGGGCGATCGAGCCGGTACGCGTCGTGGAGACCCTGGGCCGGTCGGTGGGCTGGCTGGCGCTGGCCGCGACGTGGCACCGGGAGGACCCGGCGCACGCACCGCACCTCGTCCTGCTGCCGGAGGTGCCGTTCGACCGGGCGGACTTCCTGCGCCAGGTCGACGACGCCCTGCACGCGCACGGCCGCGCGTTCGTGGTGACCAGCGAGGGGGCCGCCCGCGAGCTGACCGACGAGCCCTTCGAGGCGGCCAACCACACCCGGATCCTGCTGGGCGGGGTGTCCCGCCGGCTCGCCGCGCTGGTCACCGCCGAACTCGGGGTCGCCGCCCGCGGCGAGGTCCTCGGCATGGTGCAGCGCTCGGCCGGCGCCCTGGCCGGCGACGTCGACCGCCGGGAGGCGACCGAGGCCGGACGGCACGCCGCGCGGCTGCTCGCGGACGGGCGCAGCGGACTCATGGTCGGCCTGCACCGCGTCGGCACCGGGCCCTACACCGCCGGGTACGACCCGGTGCCACTGGCGGAGGTGGCCGGCCGCACCCGACCGGTACCCGCGCCGTGGCGTACGACCGACCCCGCCGACCTCGGCGACTTCCACGACTGGCTGACCCCTCTCATCGCCTGAGTGACCCCTCCATCGAAAGGCAGGCACATGCGGCACAGGTACCTGAGCGCGGCGCTCGCCCTGGCCCTGGTCGGCGGACTCACCGCCGGCTGCGGCTCGGACTCCGCCGGCTCCGCCAACGAGATCAACCTGATCATGTCGAACCACCCCTGGCAGCGGGCGATCGAGCCGCTGATCGACGACTTCGAGAAGGAGTCGGGCGTCACGGTGAAGGTCCAGACGTTCGCCGAGCAGCAGATGCGCGACAAGGTGCAGCTCAACCTCCAGTCGCGCAGTGCCTCGATGGACGTGTTCATGACCCTGCCCTCCCGCGAGGGTCCCCAGTTCGCCAAGTCCAACTACTACGAGCCGCTGGACGACCACGTCGCCAAGGCGGGGGCGGACTACGACGTCGACGACTTCCCGGCCGCCGTACGGGCCGGCATGACCGTGGACGACAAGCTGATCGCCGCGCCGATCAACGTCGAGGGCGTGGTGCTGTACTACCGCACCGACCTGTTCGACAAGTACGGCGTCACGCCGCCGAAGACGCTCGACGAGCTGACCACCGCCGCCGAGACGATCAAGCAGAAGTCCGGCGGCAGCGTCACCCCGATCGCGTTGCGCGGACAGTCCGCGGCGCTGCCGTTCACCTTCGGCCCGTTCCTGCACTCGCAGGGCGTGAGCTGGACCAAGCCCGACGGCACGCCCAACTTCGACGACCCGAAGGCGATCGAGGCGATCGACCGCTACGCCACCCTGGCCCGCGAGTACGGTCCGCCCGGCGTCGTGAACAACACCTTCACCCAGTCCTCGGCCCTGTTCGCCGCCGGCAACGCCGCCATGGAGCTGGAGTCGAGCAACGAGGTCAGCAGCATCGTCGACCCCAAGACCTCCAAGATCGCGGACAAGATCGGCGTCCTCGACTTCCCGGCCGGCGCCGCCGGTTCCAAGACCACCGTGCTGTCCTGGGGCCTGTCGGTCTCCTCGTTCTCGAAGAACAAGGACGCGGCGTGGAAGTTCGTGCAGTGGGCCACCAGCGCGAAGACGCAGCTGGAGCTCACCAAGTCCGGCATCGCCCCGCCGCGCACCTCGGTCAGCCAGGACCCCGCCTACACCGCCACCCTCAACACCGAGACGCTCAAGCAGTGGAACGCGGCGCTGACGAAGGCGCAGACCGACGGTGACACCGAGGTCGGGCCGGTGGGTGTCGCGGCCCCCGAGATGCGCAAGGTCATCGGCGACGCGGTCGGCACCGTGATCCTCGGCCGGGCGAGCGCCGAGGACGCGGCCAAGCAGATCCAGGACGGCCTCACCCCGCTGCTGGCGAAGAACAGCGAGTAGGAGCCTCATGAGCACCGACACGACGACGACACGCCCGACCGGCCCCCGCCCCGCCAGCACGGCGGGGCGGGGGGCGGGGCGCCGGCCGAGAAGGACGGTGCATCCGACCGCCCGGGGGATCTGGCCCTTCGTGGTGCCGGCCGCCGTGGTCACCGCCCTGCTGGTCCTGCTGCCGATCGCGTACACCGTCTGGCTGTCGGTGACCGACCGGCAGTCCGACGGCACGAACACGGGCTTCCTCGGGTTCGACAACTACGCCCAGATGTTCGCCAACCCGGCGTTCTACAACTCCCTGAAGGTCACGCTCTTCCTCTTCGTGGTGTGCCTCGCCGTGGAGACCGTGCTGGGACTCGCGCTCGGCTACGTGATGAGCCTGGACGTGCCGGGTCGGCGCGTCTTCCAGGGCATGATGCTCATCCCGGCGATCACCGCGTCGGTGGCGGTCGGCCTGCTCTGGCTGCTGATCATGGATCCGTCGCTGGGGGCGGCCAACGAGCTGCTGGCCGTCGTCGGGATCGACCCCGTGGTCTGGCTCGGTGACCCGTCCATCGCGCCCTGGTCCATCGCGCTCGTGGACATCTGGCAGTGGACGCCGTTCATGGCGCTGATCATCTCCGCCGGCATCCGGTCGTTGCCGGAGGAGCCGTTCGAGGCGGCGGCCATCGACGGGGCGAGCGGCTGGCGTACCGCGTGGAACATCGGTCTGCCCCTGCTGCGGCCGGTGCTCATCGTCGCGATGCTGCTGCGCACCGTCGACCTGGTCCGCTTCTTCGACACCATCTACATCATGACCCAGGGCGGGCCGGTCGACTCGACGAACACCCTCAACGTGTACGGCTACAACGAGGCGTTCATCAACCAGGCGCCCAGCTACGCCGCCGCCCTGCAGATCGCCCTGCTGGTGCTCGTCGTGCTGATCGCCACCGTCTTCACCCTGGTCCGAAGGAGGGCCGCGAAATGAGCGCGGGCAAGCGGCTGGTCGGCGTCTACACCGCGTACGTCCTGTTCGCCGTGGTCTTCTTCGGCCCGGTGCTGTTCATGCTCTGGTCGTCGCTGCGGCGCAACGTCGACATCACCGGCTCCCTGTTCGACGTGGGCTCGCCGCTGACGCTGGAGAACTTCACCAACCTGTTCGAGCGGTTCGAGTTCGGCCGCTACATCGCCAACAGCTTCATCGTGGCCGGCGGCTCCACCCTGCTCGGCCTGGTGCTGGGCGCACCGGCCGCGTACGTGATCGTCCGGCGGCAACTGAACACGCTGGGCTTCGTGACGCTGCTCGCCCGGATGGCACCCGGCGTGCTGTTCGTGCTGCCGCTGTTCGTGCTCTCCATCCGCATCGACGCCCCGTCGAACACCGGGCTCAACTACGCGCTGCTCATCGTGGCGCACCTGATCGTCACCCTGCCGCTGTGCATCTGGCTGCTGATCCCGTTCTTCGAGGAGATCCCGATCAGCATCGAGGAGTCGACGCTCATCGACGGCGCCTCCACCTGGCAGCGGTTCCGCATGGTGGTGCTGCCGCTCGCCATGCCCGGCGTCTCGGTGGCACTCACGCTCAGCTTCGTCTTCTCCTGGAACTACTTCCTGTTCGCCCTGGCGCTCGCCAACGACCAGACGCTGCCGCTGACGGTCATCGCCTTCAACTTCATCGGCCAGGGATCGAACGACTTCGGCGGTCTGATGGCCGCGAGCACGCTCATCTCAGCGCCGGCCCTCCTGCTGACGATCTTCGCGCAGCGGTGGCTGGTGCGTGGAATCACCGGAGGTGCCGTCAAGTGACGACCACCAGTGTCCGTGCCCGCTTCCTGGGCGACGGACGGATCGACTTCGAGCGGGCCACGCTCGGCCCGGTCGCGAACGGGCAGGTACGCGTCCGCGTCGACGTCTGCGCCCTCTGCGGCTCGGACAAGCGGCTGCTGCGGTCGGGGTCGCCCGTGGTGCCGGGGCACGAGATCGCCGGCACCGTGGTCGACGTCGGCGCGGACGTCACCGTGCCCGTCGGGACCCGCGGCATCGTCTACATCCCGGTCTTCTGCGGTACGTGCCGGCGCTGCGCCGCCGGCCGCACCAACCAGTGCCTGCACCTGCGGGAGCTGATCGGCTGGCAGCGCGACGGCGGGTTCGCCGAGCACGTCGACGTGCCGGCCCGCTGCCTGCTGCCGGTGCCCGACGACGTGCCGCTGGACACGGCGGTGCTGGGTCTGGACACCGTGGGCACCGCCGCGCACGCCCTGCGCCTGTGGCAGCGCACCCAGCCCGACGGCGTCGACCGGGCGCTGGTCATCGGCGCCGGCCCGTTGGGCCTCGGGGTCGTCGCCGTGGCGGGCGCCTTCGGCGTCGGCGAGGTGGACGCCTTCGACCCGCACGAGGGTCGCCTGGCCACGGCCGTCGACCTGGGCGCCCGGGCCGCCGGCGACCTGGCGGCGGAGAACCAGTACGACCTCGTGGTCGAGGTCAGCGGCGCCGCGGCGGCCCGGGAGACCGCGCAGCGGGTGGTCGCGCCCGGCGGCGCGGTGATCGCCCTCGGCGAGTCCGACGAGCCCTACACGATGCCCGCGACGCCCCGTTGGCGGCGCACCGACTGCTACACGGTGCGTTCCTTCTACTTCCCCACCAGCGAGGTCGAGGCGAACTGGGACCTGCTGCGCGACCACGGCGCCGCGCTGCGGGACCGGCTGACGGTGCCGGTGACCCTCGCCGAACTGCCGGACGCCTTCGCCCGCTTCGTCGCCGGCGACTACTTCAAACCCTGCATCGTGTCGGAGGACGCCCCATGAACCAGCCGCAGCACCTGCTCATCCTCGCGGTCGACCAGCGTCCCTGGCTCACCCAGGCGCTCCACGGCCACACCGGCACCGCCACGCGTGGCCAACGCGCGGCGATCGCCGACGGCAAGCACATGGTGGTGGAGGGTCTGCTCGCGGCGCTCGCCGACGAGCCGAGGCTCGCCGCGCACGCCGGCATCCTCGTCGACGCGACGCTCGGCCCCGGTGTGGCCGAGCGGGCGCACGCCAACGGGGTGACCGTGAGCATGCCGCTCGAACGCGGCGGTTGCGAGATCTACGAGACCGAGCCGGCCGACCTCAGGTCCCACCTGGAGCACCACGGGCCCGAACTGCCCAAGGTCCTGGTCCGCTACAACGTCGAGGGCGACGTCGACGGCAACCGCGTCCAGCGCGCCCGGCTGGCCGAGGTGTCCGCGACGGTCCGCGATGCCGGTGGCCGTTTCCTGTTCGAGCTGCTCGTGCCGCCCACGCCCGCGCAGCTCGACGCCGTCGGCGGCGACCTGGGACGGTTCGAGCGGGAACTGCGTCCCGCGCTGGTGCACCGCGCGATGACCGAGCTGCTCGACGAGGTGCCGGTGGACGTCTGGAAGCTGGAGCACCTCGACCGGCAGGAGCACTACCGCACCGCGGCCCGGATCGCGGCCGGGGCCGGCGGCGAGTGCATCCTGCTCGGCGCCAACGCGCCGGCGGCGCGGGTCGAGGGGTGGCTCGCCGACGCCGCCGCGGCCGGATTCACCGGCTTCGCTATCGGGCGTAGCATCTGGTGGGACGCGCTGCGCGGGCTGCTCGCCGGGGACCTGGCCCGCCCTCAGGCGGTGGCGGCGGTGGCCGCGAACTACCGCGGATTCGCCGCCGCGTTCCTCGCCGCGGTGCCGGTCGGGCCCGAGCCGCACGAGTGAGGACACCAGTGACGCCACCTTCCCCGCCCCGGCCCCCCGCCGCGACGCTGCCGGCGCCCGCCACCGCGCCCGCGCAGGAGGCGGACCCGCACACCGGTGAGCGGGTCGGCGAGCTGCTCTACCGGACGCTGCGCGACCGGATCATCTCCGGCGAGCTGCGGCCCGGCACCCGGCTGAGCGTCCCGGCGTTGGCCGAGGAGTTCCGGGTGAGCCGCAGCCCCGTGCGCGACGCGGTGATCCGCCTGGTGCAGGACGAGCTGGCGCGCGAGACCCTCAACCGCGGCGCGGTCGTCGCCCGCATCGAGGGCGAGGAGCTGGTCAGCCTCTACGAGGCCCGCGAGGCTCTGGAGTGGGCGGTGGCCCGGCTGGCGGCGCAGCGCTACAGCCCGGCGCTGCGCCGCCGCCTGCTCGCCCTGCTCACCGAGCACCGGCAGGTCGCGGAGGACGGCGACTTCGCCCGTCACATCGAGCTCGACGCCGCGTTCCACCGGGAGATCCGGCAGGCCGCGCAGAGCCCGGTGCTGACCCGGATGCTCGACGGCGTCCAGAGCCGGGTCCTGATCGCGATGCGCTCGACCAGCCTCACCGGCGGCATGGCCCAGGCCGTCGCCGACCACCAGGCCATCTTCGAGGCGCTCTGCTCGGGTGATCCCGACGCCGCGGGTGAGGCCGCCCGGGCGCACATCCGCCGACTCAAGGAGCTGCTTCGTGCCGCTTACTGACGCCCGCACGATCGCCGCCGTGCGGTGCCACGGTCCGGGCGACGTACGCGTCGAGCAGTTGCCCGCGCGCGCCCCGGGTGCCGGCGAGGTGGCCATCGAGCCCTTGGCCGTCGGGGTCTGCGGCACGGACGGCCACATCGTCGGCGGCAGCTTCCCGGCGGCCCGCCCGGTCGTGCTGGGCCACGAGGTCTGCGGACGGGTGCGGGAGGTCGGACCCGGGGTCGACCGGCTCGCGCCCGGCGACCTCGTGACCGTCGAGCCCCACGACTACTGCACCGCCTGCGCGTACTGCCGGCTGGGGCAGGAACACCTCTGCGACGCCAAGCGGGGCTACGGCGTACGGCTCGACGGCGGGATGACCGAGCGCATGGTCGTGCCGGCACGGATCGCCTACCGGCTGCCCCCGGACACACCACCGTGGATCGGCGCCCTCACCGAGCCGCTCGCGTGCTGCATCCACGGCATGGACCAGCTCGCGCCCCGCTCCGGCCTGCCCGTGCTCGTCTACGGCGCCGGCCCGGCGGGGGCGATGATGGTGGCGCTGGCCCGTTCCCGGGGGCTCGCCCCCGTCGTCGTCATGGATCCCCGCCCGGACCGCCGCGACCTCGCGCTGCGGATGGGAGCCGACGCCGCCCTCGATCCGACCGACCCGGCCAGCGGGGCGGCGGCCCGGGACATGACCGACGGCCTGGGCTTCCCGTACGTCGTCGACGCCGTCGGCTCGGCGCACCTGCTGGAGTCCGCGATCGGCATGGCCAGCCGAGGCGGCCGGATCCTGGTCTTCGGTGTCGCCCGGCCGGACGAGGAGGCCCGGGTACGCCCCAACGAGGTCTTCGCGCGCGAGCTGACCATCGTGGGGGCGGTGATCAACCCGTACACCCACCACCGGGCCGTGGGCATGCTGCCGACGCTCCGCCTGGACCGGCTGCGGCCGGCGTTCTTCCCGCTGGAGAAGGTCTCGCAGGCGCTCGAGGCCCAGGCCGTCGGCCAGGCCGACAAGGTCTTCGTCGCCCCGTACGGCGTCGACGCCGCCCGCCGGTAACCAGGCGCAAGCGGGCGGGTCCCGCCGGGCGGCACCACCGGTGGCGCCGTCCGGCGTTGCCGACTTTTGGCCGCCCGGACGAAAGTTCAGACGATCTCGCACAAACATCTAGACATTTAGATTTAAGAATCATAGTGTTGCCTTCACCAGGCAGCGGCGTGCCAGGCCAACCATCAGGACATGACAACGATGTCCGTTCGATGTCCGGGCCCGCCGCTGAGCCCGAGCGCCGCGCGACAACGTACGTCGTTGTCCCGCTCCCCTGGAGGAGAAGAATGCTCGGATCGTCCCGACGAGCACGCGTGCCCCTCGCAAGCGCCTTCACCGCTGTCGTCGCCCTCGCCGGCCTGTGGCTGTCCCCGCCGAGCGCGGCTGCGGCTCCGCCGCCGCAGGAACCCGGTGTCACCCTGCGCGTCTTCGACCTGCAGGTGCCGCTCAACAACCTCTGCACCCTGAAGGCCGGCCAGACACCGAACGTCGACAAGCTCATGCCGACGGTCGACTGGACGAGCGCGGCCGACTTCGGCATCGAGGACCACTTCCTGGTCCACGTCCTGGGCAACGTCAACATCACCCAGGCCGGCAGCTACACCTTCCGGCTCATCAGCGACGACGGCTCCCGCCTGCTGATCGACGACACGCTGATCGTCGACCACGACGGCGCGCACGGCCCGGAACCGAAGGACGGCGCCGTCGACCTGACCGCCGGATACCACTCCCTGCGCATCGAGCACTTCGAGCGTACGGGCGGCCAGCAGCTCACGTTGCAGTGGCGTACGCCGGGCTCCAGCACGTTCGTGACCGTCCCCACCTCGGCGCTGAGCACCGACGCCGGCGTCGTCCGGGTGACCGCGCCCGGCCGCAAGGAGTGCGAGGCCAGCGGCGACTCCCCCGGCGACGGGCTGCCGCTCACGTCGGTGCACCCGAACTACACCCTGACCGACCTGCGCCCGAGCGGCTTCCAGCCGCAGGTCACCGGGTTCGACTGGTTCCCCGACGGCCGGCTGGCCGTGGCCACCTGGGGCGGTTCACTGACCACCGTGGGCGAGGTGTGGATCCTCGGCAACGTCACCGGCAGCACCAGCCCCGGCCAGGTGACCCGGCAGCGGGTGGCGACGGGGCTCCAGGAGCCGATGGGGCTCAAGATCGTCGACGGGAAGATCTACGTCTCGGAGAAGGCGAAACTCACCGAGCTCAACGACACCAACGGTGACGGGGTGACCGACCAGTACCGTACGGTCGCCACCTGGCCGTTCGGCAGCAACTTCCACGAGTTCGGGTTCGGCCTGCTCTACCGGGACGGCTACTTCTACCTGAACCTCTCGGTCTCCATCAACTACGGCGGCGCCACGACCGACCCGCAGCCGGCCCCGAACCGGGGCACCACCATCCGGGTGAACCGGAGCACCGGCGCGATCGACTACGTGGCCGGCGGCCTGCGCACGCCGCACGGCATCGGCTGGGGTCCCGAGGGCGGCATCTTCGTCACCGACAACCAGGGCGGCTGGCTGCCGTCGTCGAAGCTCGTGCACGTCAAGCAGGGCCGCTTCTTCAACCACTACATGAACCCGGCCGGCCCGTTCGACAACAACCCGGTCACCCAACCGGTCCTCTGGCTGCCGCAGAACGAGATCGGCAACTCGCCGAGCACCCCGGTCATGCTCAACCAGGGCCCGTTCGCCGGGCAGATGCTCATCGGCGACGTCACCTACGGCGGGCTCCAGCGCGCGTACCTGGAGAAGGTCAACGGCGAGTACCAGGGCGCGCTGTTCCGGATGACCCAGGGCCTGGAGGCGGGAGTGTCCGAGGTGTCCGTCGGGCCCGACGGCGCCATCTACACCGGCGGTCTGCACGGCGGCGGCAACTGGGGGCAGGAGGGCAAGCTCAGCTACGGCCTGCAGAAGATCGCCCCGAACGGCGGCAACAACTTCGACATGCGGACGATGCGGGCCACCCCCAACGGCTTCCAGATCGAGTACACCCAGCCCCTGTCGGCGACGACCGCCGCCGCGCTGGCCTCCAGGTACCGGGTCAAGCAGTGGCGCTACGTGGCGACGGCCGCGTACGGCGGGCCGAAGATCGACGAGGAGACCCTGTCGGTCTCCTCGGCCACCCTGTCGGCCGACGGGAAGACCGTCACGTTGGCGATCAACGGCCTCAAGCCCGGCCGGGTCGTGCACGTCCGCTCACCCCGGCCGTTCTCGGCCAGCAACGGCCAGTCGCTGTGGAGCACCGAGGTCTGGTACACGCTCAATGCCATCCCGGGTCAGCAGCCGCCCGTCAACCTCGCGCTGGGCAGGGCGGCGACGGCCGACAGTTCCTGCTCGGCCACCGAGGGCCCGGCCAGGGCCGTGAACGGGACGACCACCAGCGGCAATCGCGACAAGTGGTGTTCGACGGGCACCACCAAGTGGTTGCAGGTCGACCTGGACACCACCCGCAGCGTGAACCGCTTCGTCGTACGCCACGCCGGCGCCGGCGGCGAGAACACCGCCTGGAACACCCGCGACTTCACCATCCAGACCAGCACCAACGGCACCTCGTGGACGACCACGACGAACGTCACCGCCAACACGGCCAACACCACCACCCACGACTTCTCCCCCACCCAGGCCAGATACGTCCGGCTGAACGTCACCAAGGCCACCAGCACCTCCGACAACGCGGCCCGGATCTACGAGTTCGAGGCCCACGGCCCCGCAGGCGACACCGGCCGCGTCACGCTGCTCGACGGGTCCCACCTCGACAACTTCGAGAGCACCAACGGCACCCCGGCCACCTGGCCGCTGGCCAAGGGCGGCGTGGAGGTCCTCGGCGGCGACATCCGCAGCCGGCGCGCGTTCGGTGACTTCCGGCTGCACGTCGAGTTCTGGCTGCCCAACCTCCCGCCGGACGTCACCGGCCAGGCCCGCGCCAACAGCGGGATCTACCTCCAGGACCGCTACGAACTCCAGGTCCTGGACTCCTTCGGCGACACCACCCCGGCCAACGACGAGGGCGGCGCCATCTACGGAAAGATCGGGCCATCGGTCAACGCGGCCGGCGCACCGGAGACGTGGCAGACCTACGACGTCACCTTCCGGGCGGCCCGCTTCGACAGCGCCGGGGTCAAGACGGAGAACGCCCGGGTCACGGTCGTGTGGAACGGCGTCACCGTCCACGACAACGCGGTGATCAACGGGCCCACGGGCAACGGCGCCCCGGAGGGACCCTCGGTGGGGCCGATCCGGCTGCAGGACCACGGCGACCCGGGCCTCAACGTCCACTACCGCAACATCTGGGTCGAGCCGACGAGCTGACCGTACGCCCGGGGCGGGGCGACCCGCGCGGGTCGCCCCGGCCCTCATCCCGCGCAGGCCTGAAGAACTCCCGTCCGTCGCACGGGCCCCGCGCCCGCGCGACCCGTCCACACCGGAGACGGCATGACACGTCGCGCCCGCATCCGCACCCTGCCGCTGGCGGCCGCCCTCACCCTGCTGGCCGCCCTGCTCACGACGGTGTCCCCGGCCCGGGCGGCGCCCGCGAAGACGCCCCCGCTGACCACGCCGTGGACCAGCCAGGCCCTCACGGGTACGCCCCTGCCGGAGTACCCCCGGCCGCAGATGACCCGGCCCGACTGGCTCAACCTCAACGGCGAGTGGCAACTGCGCCAGTCCGCCACCGACGACGCCCCGCAGTTCGGCACGAACCTCCCCGAGCGGGTGAACGTGCCCTTCCCGGTGGAGAGCGCCCTGTCCGGCGTGCGGCGCGCCGCGAACGACAACCGCCACTATCTGTTCTACCGACGCACCTTCACCGTGCCGGCCGACTGGTCCGGCCGCCGGACCCTGCTGCACTTCGGAGCGGTCGACTGGCAGAGCACCGTGTGGGTCAACGGTGCCCAGGTCGGCGCGCACACCGGGGGCTACGACGCCTTCACGTTCGACGTCACGCCACATCTCGTGGGCGGCACGAACGAGATCGTGGTGAAGGTGTGGGATCCCACGGACAGCCGGCAGAACGGCAGCCTCCCCCCGATCGGCAAGCAGACCAGGACCCCGGGTGGGATCTTCTACACCCCCAGCTCCGGCATCTGGCAGACCGTCTGGTTGGAGCCGGTGCCGACCGCGTCCATCAGCGGCGTCGACGTGTATCCGAACCTGTCCACCAACACGCTACGGGTGCGGGTGTCCACCCGGGGGAACGTCACCGGACACAGCGTGCTGGCCGAGGCGCTGAACGGGACCACGCTGGTCGGCTCGGCCACCGGTGGCTTCACCGACTTCAGCGTGCCGGTGCCGAACGCCCGCCGGTGGTCCCCGGACGATCCGTTCCTCTACGGCCTACGGGTGACGCTGCGCGACGCGGGCGGCGCCCAGGCGGACCGGACGACGCACTACTTCGGCATGCGGGAGATCACCACCGGGATGGTCGGCGGGGTGCTGCGCCCGAAGCTCAACGGCCAGTTCGTGTTCCAGGCCGGCACCCTCGACCAGGGGTACTGGCCGGACGGGCTGTACACCGCCCCCACCGACGCGGCACTCGCCTTCGACCTGCAAAAACACAAGGACCTCGGGTTCAACATGGTCCGCAAGCACATCAAGGTCGAACCGCAGCGGTGGTTCTACCACGCCGACCGCCTCGGCCTGCTGGTGTGGCAGGACGTCCCCTCGATGACCGCGCAGGACATCAACGCCGACAACGCCCAGCAGGCCCAGTTCGAGGCCGAGGCGCGGGAGATCGTCGACGAACACCGCAGCAGCCCGGCCGTGGTCGCCTACACCGTCTACAACGAGGGCTGGGGCGAGCGCGCGCTCGCCGACACCCGGCGGGTCGGCCAGAACGTGAAGAACCAGGACCCGACCCGCCTGGTGAACGTGCACAGCGGCCACAACTGCTGCCAGTCCCTCGGCGACCCGGGCAACGGGGACATCGACGACTGGCACATGTACCTCGGCCCCGCCTCGCCGAGCCCGTCGGCCTCCCGGGTCGCCGTACTCGGTGAGTTCGGCGGCCTGGGCCTGCGGACGCCGGGGCACGAGTACAGCCCCAGCGGCGGCTTCTTCGCCTACGAGTGGCAGCCGAACTCCACCGCCCTCACCGACCGGTACGTCGGGCTGGTGCAGGGCACCCGGAACCTGATGCTCGGCAAGGGCCTCAGCGCCTCGGTCTACACCGAGATCACCGACGTCGAAGGCGAGTTGAACGGCTTCCTCACCTACGACCGCCGGATCGTCAAGATGGTCGAGTCCCGGGTCCGGGCGGCCAACCAGGCGCTCATCGACGCGTCCAGGTCGCTCGGCGACAACCAGCCGGTCGCACTGCCGCTGAACACGCGACGGTCGTTGCAGGTGACCACGCCCGGACACACGCAGCGGTACCTGCGGCACCAGGACAGCCTCGCCTACACCGAGGTCGTCGACTCGGGCAGCACGGCGCTGCTCAGGAGCGACGCCACCTACACGATCCGGGCGGGGCTGGCCGACGCCACCTGCTACTCCTTCGAGTCGGTCAACTTCCCGGGGCAGTACCTCCGGCACGCCGCGTCCCGGGTCCGCAACTCGCCGAACGACGGCTCGGCGCTGATGCGCGCCGACGCCACCTGGTGCGCCCGCACCGGGCTGACCGGCGGCGGGGTCTCCCTGGAGTCGTACAACTTCCGGGGCTCGTTCCTGCGCCACTTCAACTCGGAGGTATGGCTCAGCAACGGTGCCGGCGGCGCGGCGTACGACACGCCCACCCTGTGGAGCGCGGACAGCACCTGGAACGTCGCCGCGCCCTGGGCACCGTGAGGACCGGACCGCGAGCCGGCGCACCGCCGCCCGGGTGGCGGTGGATCCGGGCACCGCCGCCCGCATCCCGGTCGGGCCGGGCACGCGGCCGGGCCGAGGGCGCCGTCGCGTCGGCGGGAGGCAGGATGGGCGGGTGACTGCCCCCACCCGCCCGCCGTCGGCCGTCCTGGACGCGGTGCTCGAACGGTTGACCTACGTCAACGAGGAGACCGGCTACACCGTCGCCCGGGTGGCCACCGGCCACGGCAGCGACCTGCTCACGGTGGTCGGCGCGCTGCTGGGAGCCCAGCCAGGGGAAAGCCTGCGCCTGTCCGGTCGGTGGTCGTCGCACCCCCAGTACGGCCGGCAGTTCGAGGTGCATTCCTACACCACCGTCCTGCCGGCCACGATCCAGGGCATCCGCCGTTACCTCGGCTCCGGGCTGGTCAAGGGCATCGGTCCGGTCTTCGCCGAGCGGATCGTCGCCCACTTCGGCCTCGACACCCTCCGCGTGATCGAGGAGGAGCCCGCCCGCCTGGTCGAGGTGCCCGGCCTGGGACCGAAGCGCACCGCGAAGATCACCTCGGCGTGGGAGGAACAGAAGGCCATCAAGGAGGTGATGGTCTTCCTCCAGGGCGTCGGCGTGTCCACCTCCCTGGCCGTGCGGATCTTCAAGCAGTACGGCGACGCCTCCATCACGGTGGTCAGGAACGAGCCGTACCGGCTGGCGGGCGACGTGTGGGGCATCGGCTTCAGGACCGCCGACACCATCGCGCAGGCCGTCGGGATCCCGCACGACAGCCCACAGCGGGTCAAGGCCGGCCTCCAGTACACCCTGTCCGAGGCCACCGACAACGGGCACTGCTACCTGCCCGACGGTCAGTTGGTCGCCGACGCCACCAGGATCCTCGATGTGCCCGCCGACCTCGTCACCACCTGCCTGGACGGGCTCGTCGGCGAGGAGGGGGTGGTCCGCGAGACGCTGCCCGGGCCGGACGGCGAGCCGACGGCGGCGGTCTACCTGGTGCCGTTCCACCGCGCCGAGCAGTCCCTCGCCGGATCCCTGCTGCGGCTGCTGCACGACCGCGCCGACCGGCTGCCCCACTTCACCGGCGTCGACTGGGGCAGGGCGCTGGCCTGGTTGAAGGCCCGCACCGGCACCGAGCTGGCCCCCGAGCAGGAACAGGCCGTCCGCCTCGCCCTCACCTCCAGGGTCGCCGTGCTGACCGGTGGGCCCGGCTGCGGCAAGAGCTTCACCGTACGCTCGATCGTCGAACTCGCCGCCGCGAAGCGGGCCAAGGTCACCCTCGTCGCGCCGACGGGCCGCGCCGCCAAGCGGCTGTCGGAGCTGACCGGGCACCCGGCGGCCACCGTGCACCGGCTGTTGCAGCTGCGCCCCGGCGGGGAGGCCAGCCACGACCGGGACAATCCCCTCGACGTCGACCTGCTCGTCGTCGACGAGGCCTCCATGCTCGACCTGATCCTGGCCAACAAGCTCGTCAAGGCCGTCCCGCCCGGCGCGCACCTGCTGCTCGTCGGCGACGTCGACCAGCTGCCCTCCGTCGGCGCCGGCGAGGTCCTGCGCGACCTGCTCGCCGCCCCGGTCATCCCCCGGGTCCGGTTGACGCAGGTCTTCCGCCAGGCCGCGGAGTCCGGGGTCGTCACCAACGCCCACCGCATCAACGCCGGCAAGCCGCCGCTGCTCCAGGGCCTCAGCGACTTCTTCATGTTCGCCAGCGACGACACCGACGCCACCGCCGCCCTGACCGTCGACGTCGCCTGCACCCGGATCCCCGCCCGCTTCGGCCTCGACCCGCGCCGCGACGTCCAGGTCCTCACCCCCATGCACCGCGGCCCGGCCGGCGCGGCGGCCCTGAACACGCTGCTCCAGCAGCGGCTCACCCCGGCACGCGAGGGGCAGCCCGAACGCCGCCTGGGCGGACGGGTGTTCCGCGTCGGCGACAAGGTCACCCAGATCCGCAACAACTACGACAAGGGCCAGGCCGGCGTCTTCAACGGCACCGTCGGCATCGTCACCGCTCTCAGCACCGACGAGCAGACCCTGACGGTACGCACCGACGAGGACGAGAGCATCGACTACGACTTCGACGAACTGGACGAGCTGGCCCACGCGTACGCCATGACCATCCACCGCTCGCAGGGCTCCGAGTATCCGGCCGTGGTCATCCCGCTGACCACCAGCGCCTGGATGATGCTGCAACGCAACCTGCTCTACACCGCCGTCACCCGCGCCAAGAAGCTCGTCGTCCTGGTCGGTTCCCGCCGCGCGCTCGCCGCCGCCGTCCGCACCGTCGGGGCCGGGCGTCGCCACACCGCCCTCGACCACCGCCTCGCCTGAGCGCCTCACGGCTGCCGCACGCCGGGGCCGGCTGTCCCCGCCGGGCGGGCCCCTACGCCACCGGACGGGGCGCGGTCGGCGTGGGGCGCAGCGCCGCCAGCTGGATCTGCAACGCCAGCCGCGTGCGCGGCGAGTCGAGATCCACGGCGACGACCTCGGTGAGGCGACGCAGCCGGTACCGGAGCGTGTTGGGGTGCACGTGCAGCTGCCGGGCGGCCCGCTGCGGGTCGCCCTGCTGGTCGAGCCAGGCGGCGACGGTGGCGACGTAGTCGGTGCCGTGCTCCCGGTCGTGCGCCACGAGACCGGGCAGGGGGCCGCCCAGCAGCAGGTCGACGCCCGGCACGGCGCCGACCACCCGGTGCACGACCAGCTCCGCCCAGTGGTCCTCGAACCGCAGCACCGGGCCCCGCTGCCCGTGCGGACCGCGCAACGCGAGCAGCTCCGCCGCCTCGGCGCGCGAGCGCGGCAGGTCCGCCAGGTTCCGGGCGACGCCGCCCGACGCGGCGTACAGGCCCGGGTCCTGCACGGCGACGTCGTGGACCAGCTTCTCCATCCACCGCCGCGAACCGGGCGCGGCGCCCTCGTCCACCAGGACGGCGAACAGGACGTCCCCGACGTCCGCGAGCAGCGGCTGGCGCCAGCCGTGCCGGCGGGTGATCGACTCCCACAGGGCGAGGTTGTCGACCATCTCCCCCGTCCCGCCGTGCGCGCCGAGGGCGACGACCCGCCACGGCCCCTCGGGCAGGGCCAGCTCCTCCCGACCCAGCCCGCCGGGGGCCCGCAGGACCGCCCGCAGGCGGTCGGCCGACACCCGGCGCGCGACGTCGGCCTGCACGCGCAGGCGGAGCAGGTGCAGGGCCAGCACGGACGCCGTGCCCTGGAGGTCGCGCAGCCGCCCCTCCGGCACCGGGCCCTCGACGACGGCCCAGATCGAACCGAGCAGCTCGCCGCCGGCGCGGATCGGGACGACGAGGCGGGGCAACGTCCCGTCCGGCCCCTGCGGTACGAAGATCAGCTCGCTGCCCGTCGCGAGCTTGCGGAAGACGCCACGGGAGCGGAAGTGGGCGATCACGTTGCCGGGGGCGCGACGGCCGACGATGGTCGACACGCGCGCCGGGTCGGTGCGGTCCTGGCGCGACGAGTAGGCGAGCACCCGGGACTGGGCGTCCTCGATCGTGACCGGCGCGTCGACGACGGCGGCGGTCGCGTCGGCGAGGGCGAACAGCTCGTCGTAGACGCCGGGCTCCCCGGTCTCCGGCGAGCCGGGCGCGACGGCCCGGTCGATCATCCCGCGGAGCAGCCAGACGAGCTGGGCCCAGGAGCCGTGACGTTGAAGCTCGACCAGGGTGAGGCGCCGTTCGGCGGCGGCCGACGTCACGTCGGGATGCGCGGCCAGCGGAGGCTTGAGCACCAGGCCGGCCGCCCCGGCCTCCTGGCAGCGCGCGACGACGGTGAGGGCCTGCTCCGGGGTCGCGACGCCCGCGCCGAGGACGAGGTCACCGCTCTGGCCGGTCGTGGCGTCGTCGGCGAGGGTCACGTCGCGTACCTCCGCCTCGTCGGCGGGGACGACGACCTTGAGCAACGCGGCGCCGGCCGCGTCCACCACGCCAGCCACGGTGAGCATGCCGCGATTGTGCCCCGATCTTGTCCGGCAGGGCCAATGACCTGGGCGATCCTTGGCCGGAACGGACAATGACCTCCCGGCCCGGTGGGGACAGGATTGGCCCCGATCCCTGTCGCGCCCGAAGGAGAAGACGCCATGTCCCCCGTCGAGTCAGTGCCCGCCCCCCAGCACGTCGCCGTCGTCGGCGCGGGGATGGTCGGGCTGGCCACCGCCTGGTTCCTGCAGGAGCGGGGGGTCCGGGTCACCGTGCTCGACCGTACGGGGGTCGCGGCGGGCGCGTCGTGGGGCAACGCCGGCTGGCTCACCCCCGGCATCACCACTCCCCTGCCGGAGCCGGCGGTGCTGCGGTACGGGGTGCGCGCCGTGCTGAGCCCGTCCTCGCCGGTCTACGTGCCGCCGCGCGCGGACGCCCGGTTGCTGCGGTTCCTGGCCGGCTTCGCGCGGCACAGCACGGCGTCGAAGTGGCAGAGCGCGATGCGGGCCCTCATCCCGATGAACCGGCGGGCGCTGGCGGCGTTCGACGCGCTGACCGCCGGTGGGGTCTCGGCGCCGACGCACGAGGCGAAGTCGTTCCTCGCCGCGTACCGGACCGAGGCCGAGCGGTCGGTCCTGCTCGACGAACTGGCGCACATCCACGCCGCGGGCCAGGGGATCGAGTTCGACGTCCTCACCGGGGCCGAGGCCCGGGAGGTGGAGCCCTCGCTGTCGGACACGATCGGCGCCGCCATCCGGCTGCACGACCAGCGCTACGTCAACCCGGGCCAGTACGTGCACGCCCTGGCCGACTCGGTCCGCGCGCGGGGCGGAGCGGTCAGGGCCGGCGTGGACGTCCTGGACGTCCGCGACGAGGCGGCCGGTGTCCGGGTGGTGACCTCCGCCGGCACCGACGAGCGCTACGACGCGGTGGTGCTGGCGACCGGCACCTGGCTCGGCCAGCTGGCCCGGCGCTTCGGCGTCCGCACCGTCGTGCAGGCCGGCCGCGGCTACAGCTTCAGCGTCGCCATCGAGCACCTGCCGGCCGGCCCGGTCTACTTCCCCGCGCAGCGCGTGGCCTGCACGCCGCTGGGCGACCGGCTGCGCGTCGCCGGCATGATGGAGTTCCGCAGCGCCGAGGCGCCGCTGGACCGGCGCCGCGTCTCGGCCATCGCCGAGGCCGCCCGACCGCTGTTGCGGGGCGCCGACCTGGACACCCGTACCGACGAGTGGGTCGGCTCGCGGCCCTGCACCCCGGACGGCCTGCCCCTGATCGGCCGGACCAGGTCGCCGCGCGTCTTCGCCGCCGGCGGCCACGGCATGTGGGGCATCACCCTCGGCCCGCTCACCGGCGAGCTGCTCGCCGAGCAGATCACCGGCGGTGGGCAGCCCGTCGAGCTGCGCCCGTTCGACCCGCTGCGCTGACGGGCGCCCGCCCGGGGTCGAGGAGGGGCCGGCGCGGCGTGCGTCGGATGACGCCGATGACGTTTCGTACCCGACTCCATGACAGTTGTATGAAGAAGCTGTGGAAGTGACCGGGAGTGGTTTCACCGCCCTTCCGGCGGGGGCAACACCGCAGCTCGACGACAACTCTCCCGGAAGGACGGCTCCACGTGGAAGTCACCGGTTTCTTCACTGCCATCATCATCGGCCTGATCATCGGGGCGTTGGGCCGCCTGGTCGTTCCCGGGAAGCAGAACATCCCGATCTGGCTCACACTGCTCATCGGTGTGGTGGCGGCGATCCTCGGCACCCTCGTCGCCGGTGCCCTGGGCGTCGACGACACCAAGGGGATCGACTGGATCGAGCTGGCCCTCCAGGTCGTCTTCGCCGCGATCGGTGTCGCCATCGCCGCCGGCGCCTACGGTCGCCGACGCATCCGCTGACCTGCACGTCCCACGGCGCCGGCCCGCCCTCCTGGCGGGCCGGCGCCGTGCTGTCCGCCGAGGCGCCGGGAACCCGCCGCGCCGACCGTGTCCCTCGACGGAACGCGCCGCCGACGACAGGTGGCGGCCCTACCGGCGACAGTCGCAGCCGTCGCCGGTACGCCGACGAGGCTCCGGCTGGCAGGTGGCGCAGAGCCGGGTCGACGGGCGATGCGCCAGCTCCTCGATCGGGATGTCGCGGTCGCACCCTCCACAGGTGCCGTAGCGGCCCTGTTCCAGGTAGTGCAGTGCGCGGGCGATGTCACCCAGGGCCCGCCGCGTGGCGGCGGTCAGGGCGGAGGCCGCCGCAAGATCGGCGCCGTCTGAGCGCAGCCGTCGGGCCTGCCGGTCCAGCAGCGCCAACTGGATGCTGTGCCGCTCGTACTGCTCCTCCAGGACGATCCGGAGCACCCCCAGCTCGGCCTGCCTGTTCACGACGTACACGATCGGTCCTTCTCCCTGCTCGGAACGAAAAGAAAGGGCGGAGCGCTGATGCGCTCCGCCCGCCGGTGCCGGTCCTGTGGATTTCGGACGGGTGGCGGCGGGCGGCGCTGACGAGGCGCCCGCCGGGTCGGCGGCGCGACGATCGGCGCGACGGCGCCCCGGCGGACGCGGACGACCGACGGCACGACGAGGCGACGGGCGATCGCCCCCGCGACGAGGTGGGCCCGCGGTCCGGTCGTCGCGGTGGTCCGCGACGGGGCGGGAAACTCCTGGTGCGCCGCGGTGCGGGGCTGCCGGGAGGGGCCGGGGGCGGTCACGGCGCCACCATAGACCGGACGCCCGCGTACCGGCCAGCGCCCGGCCGGGTCGGTCCGGGCGGCCGTGACCCGCCGCACAGGCCCCGAAATCGACGTGCGCGTGGCGACCCCGGCGCTCTAGGTTTCCGCCGTGACCCTCGACATCGTGTGCCTGGCGGACCGCCCCGAACTCGGCCGTTCGCTCGACGAGGACTTCGACGGGGCGTGGCCGCCGTTCATGCTGTGGGACCCGATGGGCACGGTGTACTACGGCGTCGCCCACGACCTGTATCCCGAGTTCGTGTTCGCCGCGGTCGACCCCGCCGACCCCGCCCGCGCGGTCGCCCGGGCGTACGCGGTGCCGTTGCGCTGGACGGAGTCCGAGCTTCCCGACGGCGGCTGGGACCGGATGATCCAGCGGGCCACCGTCAACCGCCTGACCGGCGCCGACACGAACATGGTCTCGGCGTTGGAGATCTGCATCCGGCCCGACCGGCGCGGCACCGGGTTGTCCGCCGTGATGCTGGCCGCCATGCGGAAGGCCGTCGCGGAACTGGGCTACGACACGCTCGTCGCGCCGGTCCGGCCGAGCGGCAAGCACACCCGGCCCGAGCTGCCGATGGCGCAGTACGCGGCGCAGGTCCGCGAGGACGGCCTGCCGGTCGACCCCTGGCTACGGGTGCACGTCCGCGCGGGCGGACGCATCGAGCGCGTCGCCACCCGGTCGATGACGATCGCCGGGACCCTCGCCGACTGGCGGCGCTGGACGGGCCTGCCGTTCGACGTCAGCGGGCCGGTCCACGTGCCGGGGGCCCTCGTGCCGGTGCACTGCGACGTGGCGCACGACCACGCCGTCTACGTCGAGCCCAACGTCTGGGTCAGGCACCGCCTCTAGGCGGGTCGGGCCGCGGTCCGGCCGCGGGCCAGGTGCGGGCCGCCGGGGAGATGTGCACGCACGCGTCACCCGGTCCGGGCGCGGCGTCGCCGTCCGGCTCGCCGCGCGGGCAGGCGAGCCACGGCAGCGGTGGCACCAGCGCGGCGGCCCCCGAGGTCGCCGCGCCCGTCCTGCGCGCCACCGGCTCGCCGGGGACGGCTGGGGCGGTCGCGCCGGTGGGGGTCGCGCCGGTGGGGGTCGATGGCGCGGCGGCGGGGATGTCGCCCCGTGCGCCCTCGTCGGCCCGGTACGGCGGACCGCCCCGCTCCGGCGCGGCCGTGCCGACGGCGGTCAGCGTCACGAACGTCACCGCGACGACGGCGGCGGCGAGGGCCGCGCGGGGGCCGGCACGCAGCCCGCTCGACGGGGCCTGATCCGGGTGGACCGGCGGCGGTGGCACCGGCCGCGCCCGCCGGTGGGCGGCCAGGATCGCCTCGAGCTGCGCGGCGACGGCGGCCCGTCCACCCGTGGCGGCGGCGAAGGCGAGGGTGAGGTAGAAGCGGAAGTTCACGGTCCCGGCGGCGGGCACCCGCAGCCCGGCGAGCCGCCGCCCGTCGGTGGCGTGCAGCAGGGTGAGCGGGAGCGCGGGATGGTGCGCCGGCCCCGCCAGGTCCGCGTACCTCCACTCGTGCCGCCGCCCGCGTGGGGAGGAGAAGGCGACGCGGCGGCTGGTCACGACGGCCATCCCCGTGTCGAGGGCCCGCACGCCCCTCGGCAGCGCGCGGCCGGCGACGTCGTCCGTGGCGACGGTCAGGCCCGGGGCGGGCAGCCCGGTGCCGTGCCGCGCGTCCACCTCGACCAGGTCCGCGACCGGCAGTACCCGGTAGACGACCTCGTCGTCGTCGAGCGCCACCGGCAGGCCGGCACGCGGCTGCGTGCAGCCGAGGAACCCGGCCGCCTCGATCCGCAGCCGGACCAGGTGGTCGTGGTGCCGCTGCCAGGCCGCGAACCGCGCGTCGTACGCGCGCCGCCGCCGGTCGTTCTCGCGTTCCGCCCACCTGATCCGCCAGCCAGGCTGCGCCGAGGCCGGGATCGCCATGATGGAGTACGAGGCTGCCGTCACGCCTCGTACAACCACCGGCCGGTCGATGAGGAAACTGGCGCCGGTCGATACTTCCCATTGCTACCGGTAGGGGCGGTTCGGCCCCCGACCCGGACCACTGGACGCCCTTTCCGGCCCGGCGACCCTGGGCTCAGGCCCCGCGGAGGGTCCGGGCGAACCGGCGGATGTCGTCGACCAGGAGCCCGGGCTGCTCCAGCCCCGGGAAGTGCCCCCCGCGGTCGTGCTCGGTCCACTGCACGATGTTCGGGAAGGCCTGCTCGGCCCAGGCCCGGACAGGCTGCGAGGGGTCGTGCGGGAAGACCGCCACCCCGAGCGGCACCGGCACCGGGGGCTGCTGCCGCGGCGCGGCGCTGACCGGGAGCATGTCCGCCGTCTCGTGGTAGAGCTGGGCGGAGGAGCCCGCCGTCCGGGTGAACCAGTAGAGCGACACGTTGGTGAGCAGGCGGTCCCGGTCCACGGCGTCCTCCGGGCTCTTGCCGGAGTCGGTCCACTCCTTGAACTTCTCCACGATCCACGCGAGCTGCCCGACCGGGGAGTCGGTCAGGGCGTACGAGAGCGTCACCGGGCGAGTGGCCTGGATCTTCATGTAGCCGGACTCGTCGTCGACGAAGTGGGCCAGCCGGGCGAGCCGCCGGCCGGTGTCCTCGTCGAGCGCGCCCAGCTCGCGCGGGTCGCCGGGGGGCGGCGTGATGAGGAAGTTGACGTGCGCCCCGATCGCGTGCCCGGCGTCCCCCGCCGCGAGCGCGACCGTCACCCAGGAGCCGAAGTCGGTGCCCTGCGCCAGGTAGCGGTCGTAACCGAGCCGGTCCATCAGCTCGGCCCACGCCCCGGCGATGCGCGGCACGCCCCAGCCGGTCCCGGTGAGCGGACCGGAGAAGCCGTACCCGGGCAGGGACGGGATCACCACGTGGAAGGCGTCCGCGGGGTCACCCCCGTGGGCGCGCGGATCGGTCAGCGGCCCGACGAGGTCGACGTACTCCAGGAAGCTGCCCGGCCAGCCGTGGGTGAGGACGAGCGGCGTCGCGTCCGGTTCCGGGGAACGCACGTGCAGGAAGTGCACCGTGGCGCCGTCGATCTCCGTGACGAACTGCGGGTACTCGTTCAGCCGCGCCTCGGCCGCCCGCCAGTCGTACCCGCTGCCCCAGTAGTCGGCCAGCTCCCGCAGGTAGGACTGCGGCACGCCGCGTTCCCAGCCGTCCGCTCCCGGCTCGTGCGGCCACCGGGTGTCGGCCAGTCGTCGGCGCAGGTCGTCGATGTCGGCCTGCGGAATCTCGATGCGGAACGGCTTCATCCCAGCGCCCTCCAGGGTCACGGCTCGCGCGAGATTCACATCCTTGACGGCGTACGCGGGGGCGCGCACCTTCCCCCGTGCGGTCTGCCGCGCGGGCCGGCGGCAGGCTCGGTCGGGGTGGCCGCCGCGTCGAAGCTCTCCGAGGTCACGCCGGGGACTCCCGCAGTATCGTCGTCCGATGCGGACGAGGGCGGAGCATGCGGCGAACCCGGACGGAGGAATCCCTCGGATCGTCAGGGAGGAGGACCTCGCCGGCTTCACGGCCGGCCAGTTCCTGGACGTGCTGAAGGCCCTCACGGCGATCCTCACGCTGCCCCGGTCGGCCGCCGACCACGTCGACGCCCTCGTCGTGGTCACCGGCCAGGGCGAGGAGTGGCGGCTCCGCCACGCCATCCGCGACTGGGAGGCGAACCCGGGGCTGCGTCACCTCCTGGTGACGAACGGGAACCCGGCTGAGCAGACGTACGTCGACCTCACGCTCGACCACCTGCGCGGCCTCGGCCTCCGGCGCGCCGAGGGGGTCTTTCTCCAGGCCGGCGCCGCCCCCCACACCGGCCGGCAGGCCGCCTGGATCGCCGACCGGGTGCAGGGCCTCGGCGTCGCGAGCCTCGCGCTCGTCGTCTCCCCCTACCACCTGACCCGCGCCTACCTCACGGTCCTCAAGGCGCTGGACAGGAAGGACCTCCGCCTGCCCGTCATCCCCGTCCCCGTGGCCGTCTCCCCGGACACGCCCGTCCCGGAGACCGGGGCCACCGCCTACGACCTCGTGCCGGGGGAGGTGACACGGATCCTCACCTACATGGACGAAAAGCAGGTCGCCACCCTCGGGGAACTCCAGCAGTACCTGCGGTGGCTGTGGAGTCGCCACGAGTCTCTCCTCGTCGGCGCCCCGGGCTGACCCGCCCGACACCCGGCCGCCCACGAGGCAGGGGCCCCGCCGAGATGGCGGGACCCCTGCGTCGACGCTCGGTCGGGTGCCGGTCAGCACCAGCCGTTGATCGGGCCGTTCACCCCGCTCGCCAGGTAGGCGTCGGACACCCAGGTGCCGTCGCTCAGCCGGTTCCACAGCGCGGTGGTGCCGTACCGCCCGGCGTGGGAGGTGCCGTTGGCGGAGCAGGAGACGGTGACCGTGGCGCCGTCGCCTACCGATCCCCGCACGGCGTAGCCGGTGCCGGGGCCGGACCGCTTGTTCACCGAGCCCCCACCGTTGGCGTCGACCACCGCCTGGTTGAAGCCCAGCGCCCCGTAGTTGTAGAGGCCGGCGCCGGCGCCGGCCCAGACCGAGCCGTGCCGCGCCCCGCCCTGGTAGGCGGCAGCGCCGTTGGCGAACTCCCACTTGCCGATGCTGTGGCCGGCGATGCCGACATAGGCGCTGTTCTGCCGCAGCCCGAAGTGGACGTGCCGACCGTACGCCGCCCCGCCGCAGGTGACGTCGGTGCCCGTGTAGCCCAGGTACGCGCCCTGGCCGACGGCGGCGCCGTTGACCGAGATGCTGCTCCACAGGTGGTAGTAGTCGGTCGAGTAGCCCCGGTCGTGGATCACCCGGATCCACCCCGTGCACATCGTGTACGCCGTGCCGGCCCGCGCCGCCCGGACCACCTGGTCGCCGCCGGCCAGGTCGATCGAGCTGTACGGCGCCTCGTAGCCGCCCCAGCCGTGCGGGCCGCTGGTCAGCGTCCACGTCTGACCCACCGCGAAGGGCAGGGCCATCCCGGTCCGATAGTCGCCGCCCGCCTGCATGGTGCTCGGGGTGCGGGCGAAGACCGCCTTCTCCTGCTTGTTGACCAGGGGCGACTCGGCGGCCAGCTCGCTGAACCCGGCCTCGCCGTCGAAGTTCACCCGCCACGTGCCGGCCTCGGCACGGGCGATGAAGATCGCGCCGGTCGGATGGACGTCCTTCTCGTGGGTGGTGACGGCGACGGCGGTGCCGAAGGCCCACGGGCCGTTCCTGCGGGTGACGGTCACCCGGGTCTCGGAGCTCTCCGGGTGCGCCACCGCGGAAGTCTCGGCGTGCTCCGCCTCCGCGGCCTGGACCTGCGCGCGCAGCTTGGCGGTGACGGCGTCCTCGACGCTCACCCGCACCGGCTCCGGCTTGGGCACGGCGGCGTGCACGGCGGTGCCGCTGACCAGGAGCTCCGTCGCCAGCAGGGCTGTGGCGACGCCGGCCCATCGTCTCATGTGCACCATTGACGACCTCTTTCAAATCGAAGGACATCGCTAAGTGGTGCTGACGATAGACAGAACGAGGAAGATTGTCTACATGTTGACCCGCCGGCAATGAAGGTATGTTTCGGCGCGGGGCCGAAGATCCACCGTCGGCGGCGGGGGTCCCGGCCGGATCGGGGACGTCCCGCCGCGCGAATCTGCTGGTAGACGCCCCGTGGCGCGGGTCGGGTGCGAGACTGGAGCTGTCGCCGAGGGGGATCCCGTATGTCTGCTGGTCGCTACCTCGCGGTCGCCGGTCCGCGCGAACTCCGCGCGGGCGAGGTGTCCGCGACCGAGCCCGGACCCGGCCGCGTGACCGTCGACATCACGTACACGGGGATCTGCGGCACGGACGTCCACGGTTACACCGACGGGCACATGCTGCCGCCGGCGGTCTTCGGGCACGAGTGGACCGGTTCGGTCTCGGCGGTGGGCGCCGGCGTGGACGGGCTGCGGGTCGGCCAGCGCGTGGTGGGCGCGGTGGGGCCGGCGTGCGGCCGTTGCCGCCAGTGCGTCGCCGGGCACGCCCGCCACTGCGACACCGTGTTCGCCGAGGCCAACGGGGTCGACGCCGACGCACCGCCGCACGGCGCCTTCGCCACCCGGGTGCAGGTGACGGCGCGGCGGGTCGTCCCGGTTCCGGAGGGCCTGTCGGCGGTGGAGGCGGCGCTCGTGGAGCCGGCCACGGTCACCTTCCACGCCGTGCGGCGGGTGGCGGCGGAGTACGGCAGCACCACGCTGGTCCAGGGCGCCGGCCCGATCGGGCTGCTCACCGCCCAGCACGCGCGCAACGCCGGGGCGGGGCCGATGATCATCTCGGAGCCTTCCGCGGCGCGCCGTACGCTGGCCGGCAAGCTCGGCTTCGCCCACGTGGTCGAGCCCGCCGACCTGCCGGCCGCGCTCAACGAGCTCACCGCGGGCATGGGCGCCGACGTCGTGTACGAGTGCAGCGGCGTTCCGTCGCTGCTCCAGCCGTCGGCGGAGCTCGTGCGCCGGGGCGGGACGCTCGCGCTGCTCGGCTACCCGCTGGAGAACTCGAGCGTCAGCTACGGCGACTGGCAGAGCCGGGAGCTGACGGTGATCGGGTCACTGGCCTACCAGCACGAGGACTTCGTGGGCGCGATGCACGCGATCGCCGCACGTCGCATCGACGTGGCGGCACTGCACACGGGCACCTTCGGGCTGTCGTCGCTGAAGGACGTCCTCGACGAACTCGACTCGGGCCGCAGCGAGCACACCAAGGTGCTGATCGACCCGAACCAGCCGGACCGGGCCTGAGTCGGCGGGCCGCGCAGCCGCCGCGTCAGTGCGGGAAGGCCCGGGGCGTGCGCCGCTCGATCTCGTCGCGGAAGTCCTCGATCCGGGAGGCCACCTGTCGCATGCCGACGGTGTGCTCCAGGCGGTCGAGATAGAGCGAGCGGCGGGCCAGGCCGTCGAGGTCGAAGCTGAAGTAGATCGCCATCAGCGGGTTGACGAACAGGGTGCTGCCCCGGGTACGGCGGGTCACGTGCACGTCCCCGTCGGCGCCGAGGATGGCGGCGGCGATCTGCCCGTGCACGATGCTGGGCCGCAGCGGCGTGGCCGCCTGCCCGTACGCGACCGCGTCCCGGTACAGCCGCGCCTCCCGGCTGCTGCCCGGAATGGACAGTGCCCCGAGGTACGCGCCGTCGCGGTCGAGGGCCGCGATGTTCTCCAGCACCTGGGTGTGGTTGACCCCGTGGTACGCGTCGATGCCGAACCCGAGGCACACCACCAGCTTCACCGGCACGTCCAGACCGGCGACCGCGGCGAGGCTCGTCATGTCCTCGACGGGGGTGCCCAGGCCGGCCTCGTCGCCGCGCATGAGGATGTCGGTGCCCCCGTCGACCAGCACCACCGCGTCCACTCCGAGCGCGTCGACCAGATGCCGGTAGGCGGCGCGCAGCGGCTCCACGCCCACCTGCGGGAAGGCGTAGACGGTGCACGGCTGGTCGTTGGCGGCGAGCCAGCGGGCCAGCGCCCGTTCCGGGAAGTAGTCGTCAGGACCGGCGGTGTCCGGGGTGACGGCGGCGACGTCCTGCGCCGCCCAGGCGTCCAGGTCGAGCAGCTCGAGCCGGGTGAAGGAGAGGTTGGCCAGGTGTACGGTCCGGACGGCGTCGCGCAACGCGACGGCCAGGGGAATCGCGGCGTACACGTCGAAGCCACCACCCGCGCCGGCGATCAGCACGGTGCGGGCCGGCTCCAGCGCGGCGAACAGCGGTGGTACGGCCAGCGACCGCATCGGGCCTCCTCAGGTGACCGCCGCAGGGTTTCCGTGGCAGGCGGGACGGGTCCGTTCAGAACAGCGTCGACGGTCCGACCGGCTCCGGCTCGGGCAGCGGCTCGACCTCGGGCAGGCGCGCCCGCACCTCGTCGTGGAACCGGCGGGCGAGCTCGGGCGCGTCGGCGTTGTCCGGGGTGTGCACGAAGATCGTCGGTGATCGGCCCTCGCGCAGCCACCCGGTCACCACGTCGAGCCACGGCTGCCAGCCCTCGACCGTACGTGCGGGGTCGTCGCGGCCGAGGTAGCGGACGATCGGCCGGTCGGTCAGCGCGCGGGTGCGCAGCGGGGTACGCGGCTTCCTGGTCCACGCCTCGCGTTCCGCGTCGCTGGTCGGCGGGGTGCGGAAGAACGCGGTCGTGTCGAAGGGCACCCACTCCGCGCCGACGGTGGCGAGCGCCTCCTCCAGCGTCCGCGCCGCCCGGGGGTCGTCGAAGAACGCCGGGTGCCGGACCTCCACGGCGTACCGGTGGGCGGCGGGCAGCCCGCGCAGGAAACGGGCCAGCGCGGGTACGTCGGCCGGGCCGAACGAGCCCGGCAGCTGGATCCAGAGGGCGTGGGCCCGTGGGCCGAGGGGTTCGACGGCGTGCAGGAAGGCCCGGAGTTCCTCGTCGGCGCCGGTGAGCCGACGCTCGTGCGTGACGACCTTCGGCAGCTTGGGCACGAACCGGAAGTCGGGGCCGGTCTGCTCCGCCCAGGAGGCGACCGTCTCCCGGGCCGGGGTGGCGTAGAAGGTGGTGTTCCCCTCGACCGCCGTGCACCAGCCGGCGTACGCGCGCAGCCGCTCGTGGGCCGGCAGCGGATGCGCCAGAAAGCGCCCCTGCCACGACTTGTGCGTCCACATCGCGCACCCCACGTGCAGGCGCATCGGATCCTCCCACCGCTCGACGGCCCGACGCGGGGTGACCCGCGCCGCGGGTACGGTATCCGGCCGCACCGGCGGCGGCGAGCCCAGGCACGGGCGCCGGCCGTGCCCGTGCGGCACGGCCGGCGCCCAGGTCCCCTGGTCCGTCAGTCGCGGCCCAGGTCGTGCGGCACGGTGACCGTCACGGTGCAGCCGACCGGGCGGCCGATCTCGTCGTGCCCCGCGTACGTCAGGGAGTAGACCCTGTCCCCACCGGCGCCGTCGCGCTCGGCCCGCAGCCGGCCGCTGGTGCCCGGGGTGCCGACGGTGAAGCCGCTGACGTCCGCGGCGTCGCCGCCGGTCACCGCCGTCAGGTTGAGCGCGTACGGGCCGAGGACCCCGTCGCGCAGGTCCGCCGTCACGGTGACGTCGACCATCTGGTGGTTCGGCGGCCACAGCACCGGCCGGTCCACCACGCAGTCCACGTCGCGGGTGGGCACCGGCCGGTCCAGGGTGGCGACGGCATGGCCGATCGTCGCGGTGAGCCGCCCGCCGGCCTCGTAGTACATGTGCGCGGTGCGCCCCTCGAAGTAGAACGTCGGCGCGGCCGAGCGCCCCAGGTCGGGCGCGGCGACCATCGAGTCGTGCACGACGCCGAGGTGGACCTCCCGGTCGAAGTTCTCGCCGACGTCCACGGCGTGCATGTTGCCGTCGGCCGCGTGGAAGATCACCAGGTTGCGGCCGTTCCAGCGCAGGAAGAACGGGCCCGAGGCGTTCGGGCCCTGGATGCCCTGCGGGGTCACGATCGGGTCGGGCTGGATCGTCCAGGTCCGCGCGTCCGGGGAGACCGCCCAGCGGATCCGCCGGGACACCGGCCCGCTCGGCCCGGGCGGCGCGGCGGTCGGGTTGTCCATGAAGAGCATCAGGTACCGACCGCCCAGCCGCGGCACGGCGTGCTCGAACACCCGGGCGTAGGAGGTCTCCCCGCCGGTGCTGTCGTCGCGGCTGATCGCCGTCCCGCCGTAGTCGAAGTGGATGCCGTCCTCGGAGGTGGCGTACCGGGTGATCGAGTTCTCGCCGTGGAAGTAGAGGAACAGCTTGCGCTCCCCCTCCACCCAGATGGCGTGCGGGGAGGAGATGTGGCTGACCGTGGAGTAGTGGGGCAGCCAGGTGTTGCCGATCAACGGGTTGGCCCGGTACTCGGTCCACGGACCGTTGATCGAGTCCGCGTACGCCAGGGCGATCCCGCCGGGCCGCTCGTGGGGCGCGTAGTACAGGTAGTAGGTGCCCAGCGGGTTGGGGAAGTAGTCGGCGGCCCGGATGACGCTCGGGAAGATGAACTCGTTTGTCGGGTTGTAGGTGAGGGCGCTCTTGTCGAACGCGGTGCCCGCGTAGGTGAAGCGCGGGAAGTCGGGGGCCGGATCGGCGGCGGCCGGAGCCGCACCGGCCAGCGCGGTCACCAGCATGCCCGCGCCGGCTGCCGCCACGGCGGCGCGACCGGGCACTCGGACGGATGCTCTCGTCATCGCTGTTCCTGCTCTGTCGGGGGATGGTGGGGCTCCCCCACCGCCCGGGCGGGCCGTCGACGTACGGGGCCGTCGACGGAGGAGCCCAGGGATGGGGACGGGTACGCCGGTGACGACTGTGGACGCCGCGCAGCACGCCGCAGGGCGGCACGAAGTCACGCTGCGTGAGACGGCTGGCTCACCGCGAGGGTGAGCAGGCCGCCCGGGTCGAGTGCTAATACGTATTACCATCAATCCTTCTCGAATGCTGCTCGACCCGGGCGGGTCTTGTCAAGAGGACGGCAGCCAGCCCCGGCGGGGCGGCCCGCCGGGCCCGGCGGGAGCCACCCGGCCGCGAGGGCGGGGCGGGTCGCCCGGAGCTAATCCGCATTACTCCAGGGACTTCATCTCCGAGAAATCTCTGCGTCCACCCCTTGACACACACCCGGTCGGCCCGCGAGGCTCCTCCCCAACGCCGAGCGCTAATACGCATTAGCCGCACCGGAAGGACCTGTCGTGCCCTCTACACCCCGACGCGTCACGCAGCGTGACATCGCGCGGCTGGCTGGCGTCAGTCAGGCGACCGTGTCGCTGGTGCTCAACAACCGGGCCGACGCCGACGTCCGCATCGCGCCCGAGACCCGCGACCGCGTGCTGCGGACCATCGCGGAGACCGGGTACGCCGCCGATCCCGTGGCCCGCCGGCTCGCCGCACGGTTCAACCGGATCATCGGCGTCTTCACCTACGAGCCCGCCTTCCCCAGCGGCAGCCGCGACTTCTTCCACCCCTTCCTGCTGGGCATCGAGGAGTACGCGGAACGGGCCGGCTGCGACCTGCTGCTGTTCACCAGCGCCCCGGTGGTCGACGGTCGGCGCCGCATCTTCCACCAGGACAACCGGCTCCGCCTCGCCGACGGCTGCATCCTGCTCGGGCGGGAGATCGACGCCGCGGAGCTGCACCGGCTCAACCGCGACGGCTTCCCGTACGTCGCCGTCGGCCGTCGCGACGACGCCGGCGGCCCGGTGCCGTACGTCGGTGCCGACTACGCGACGGCGGTGGGCGAGCTGGTCGCTCTGGCCCTCGCCCGCGGTCACCGGCGCCTGGCCTACCTGAACACGGACCTGACCGCGGAGTCCTCGGCGGACCGGCGGCGCGGGTTCGTCGCGGCCGCGACGGCCGCGGAGAGCGCCCGCCACCTGACGACCGTCGCCCGGGACGCCGAGGTCATCCTCGACGACCTGCTGGCCGACGGGACCACGGTGGCCTTCGTCGAGGACTTCGCCACCGCCGTGGCGCTGGAGCTGGCCAGCCGGCGGCGCGGCCTGGGCGTGCCCGGCGACCTGTCGATCCTGACGCTCGGCGACCCGACGGTCCCGGTTCCCACCGACCTCGCGTTCACCGGATTCCGCATCCCCCGCGAGGAGATGGGCCGGCAGTCGGTCGAGGTGCTCGCCAGCGTCATCGACGGCAGCGCCGTCGGCGTCCAGCAGCGGCTCCTGCCCTGCGAACTCGTCGAGGGCGACACCCTCGGCACCCCTGATCGGCGGTCCACCGCAGCTGAGCGGTGACCGTGCAACCCGGAAGGAAGCAAGTGGTACAGATGCGTGCGGACGTCCTCGTCGTCGGGGGCGGGCTGGGCGGGGTGGCGGCGGCGCTCGCCGCGGCCCGGGCCGGCCGGTCGGTCATCCTGACCGAGGAGTTCGACTGGCTCGGCGGGCAGCTCACCAGCCAGGCCGTCCCGCCGGACGAGCACTCCTGGATCGAACAGTTCGGAGCCACCGCGAGCTACCGGGCCCTGCGCACCGGGATCCGTGACTACTACCGCCGGCACTACCCGCTCACCGAGCGGTCGCGGGCCTGGACCGACCTCAACCCGGGAGCCGGCTGGGTGAGCCGGGTCTGCCACGAGCCCCGGGTGGCCGTCGCCGTCATCGAGCAGATGCTGGCGCCGTTCCTCGGCTCCGGCCGGCTGACGGTGCTCCAGCCGTACCGGCCGGTCGCCGCGGAGACCGACGGGGACCGGGTGGTCGGGGTGACCGTCGCGCACCGCGACCGGGACGAGCGGATCGACCTCGTCGCGCCGTACATCCTGGACGCGACGGAGACCGGCGAGCTGCTGCCGCTGACCGGCACCGAGTACGTCACCGGCTTCGAGTCGCAGGCCGACACCGGCGAGCCCAGCGCGCCGGCCGAGGCGCAGCCGATGAACATGCAGGCCGTCTCCGTCTGCTTCGCCCTCGACCACGTCGACGGCGACCACACCATCGAGCGGCCGGCGAACTACGACTTCTGGCGCGACTACAAGCCCGACTTCTGGGGCGACCGGCTGCTGTCCTGGCGGTCGCCGCACCCGCGCACCCTGGAGATCGTCGAGCGCAGCTTCACGCCCAACCCGGACGACGACCCGCTGGCCGTCAACGCCGACCAGCGGCTCAACCCCGGCGACGGCAACCTCTGGACGTTCCGGCGCATCGCCGCCCGGCGCAACTTCACCGACGGCGCGTACGACAGCGACATCACGCTGGTGAACTGGCCGATGATCGACTACTTCGAGGGTCCGGTCATCGACGTGCCGAACGCGTCGTGGCACCTGAGCAAGGCCCGCGAGCTGTCGTACTCGGTGCTCTACTGGATGCAGACCGAGGCGCCCCGGCCGGACGGCGGGACCGGCTTCCCCGGCCTGCGCCTGCGCGGCGACGTGACCGGCAGCCGCGACGGCCTGGCGCAGGCGCCCTACATCCGGGAGTCGCGCCGCATCCGGGCCGAGTACACGGTCGTCGAGCAGGACCTGTCGCTGGCCGTGCGCGGCGAGCACGGCGCGGTCGCCTACCCGGACTCGATCGGCGTCGGGATGTAC
The DNA here is from genome assembly GCF_031845925.1 of Micromonospora reichwaldensis. NCBI lineage: Bacteria > Bacillati > Actinomycetota > Actinomycetes > Micromonosporales > Micromonosporaceae > Micromonospora > Micromonospora reichwaldensis. Next base: position 71,696 of record NZ_JAVRFL010000007.1, read on the forward strand.
CGCATCGACCTGCACCCCTCCACCGGCGGCGACAACTACATCGACGTCGGGTCGTGCCCGTTCGAGATCCCGCTGGGCGCGCTGATCCCGCAGCGGGTCGAGAACCTGCTCCCGGCCGGCAAGAACATCGGCACCACCCACATCACCAACGGCAGCTACCGGCTGCACCCGGTCGAGTGGAACGTCGGCGAGGTCGCCGGCCTGCTCGCCGACTTCTGTCTGGCCCGGGGCGAGTCCCCGCGCGCGGTCCGCGGCACCCCCCGCCTGCTGGCCGACTTCCAGGACCGCCTCTCGGCGGCCGGCGTGGAGATGCGCTGGCCCCAGGTCGCGGGCTACTGAACACCCCCGAAGAGGAGAAGATCATGAGATTGGGAAAGGCTGTGCGCGGTGTCGCGGCGACACTGGCCGGCGTCCTCGCGCTGTCCGCCTGCGGCGGCGGTGACGACGCCGCGGACAAGGGTCCCGCCAACCTGCGGATGACCGTCTGGTCGGCCAACGAGGCGCACCTCAAGCTGTTCAACGAGATCGCCGACGAGTACCGCAAGAGCCACCCGGACGTCGCGTCCATCAAGTTCGACCCGCTGCCGTTCGAGAACTACACCACGACGCTGACCACCCAGATCGCCGGCGGCAACGCGCCCGACCTGGCCTGGGTGTTCGAGAACTCGGCCCCCGACTTCGTCGCCTCCGGCGCGCTGCTGCCGCTGGACGAGAAGCTCAAGAAGACCGAGGGCTACCAGTACGACGACATCTCCCCCGCCACCCTCAAGCTCTGGCAGGACGGGGGCAAGCTGTACGCGTACCCGTTCTCCACCTCGCCGTTCGGCGTCTTCGTCAACACCGACATGCTCAAGAAGGCCGGGCAGAAGACCCCGGCCGAACTGATCGCGGCCGGGCAGTGGAACTGGGACACCGCGCTGACCGTCGCCGGCGCCACCGCCGGCGCGACCGGCAAGGCCGGCCTGGTGATCCGCGACTTCGACTACAAGGGCTGGGACAACCTGTCGACCCTCTGGACGGGTTGGGGCGCCCAGGCGTGGAGCGAGGACGGCAAGTCCTGCGGCTTCGCCGCCCCGGAGATGGTCGAGGCGATGACCACCCTGCACAAGGCGATCTTCACCGGCAAGGCGCTGCCCGGCCCGGGTACGACCGCCGACTTCTTCGCCGGTGACGCCGCCATGACGGTCACCCAGATCTCCCGCGCCTCGCTGCTGAAGCCGGACGGCTTCGGCTGGGACCTGGTGCCGCTGCCGGCCGGGCCGAAGGGCAACTACTCGGTGGTCGGCCAGGCCGGCGTCGGCGTGATGAAGAAGAGCAAGAACGCGGACGCGGCGGCGGACTTCCTCGCCTTCCTGACGAACCCCACCAACTCGGCCAAGCTGGCCCAGTTCTTCCCGCCGCCGCGCCAGTCGCAGCTCACCGCGGAGACGCTGGCCAAGACGAACCCGACGCTCAAGCCCGAGCAGTTGCAGAAGGTCGTCATCGACGGCATCACCAACGGCGTGGTCAAGCCCAGTCACGCCGGGCAGGCCGAGCTGAGCCAGCAGGTGCGCGCCGGGCTCGACCCGCTCTGGAAGGCCGACGCGGACGTCAAGGCCGTCCTCGAAGGTGTCTGCACCAAGATCCAGCCGCTGCTGGCGAAGTAGGGCAGCCTGACCATGTCCCAGACGGACACGACGGTGGGCGGGGTCGAGGCCCCGCCCACCCGGGACCGGTCGCGGCCGTACTGGACCAGCCGCCGCCGCGACCAGCTCACCGGTTACCTGTTCATCGCTCCCCAACTGCTCGGCAGCGTCGTCTTCGTGATCCTGCCGCTGATCCTGGTGGTCTGGTACAGCCTGCACGAGTGGAACGTGCTGGCCGGCACGTTCGAGTTCGTCGGCACCGAGAACTACGCGAACCTCGCCGACGACACCAACCTCGGCTCGGTGCTGCGGGCCACCGGCCTGTTCTCGGTCGGGCTCGTGGTGTTCAACCTCGGCCTGGCCCTGCTGCTCGCCGTACTGCTCAACCAGAAGCTGCGCGGGACGATCGTGTTCCGCACCCTGTTCTTCTCCCCCGTGGTCGTCTCGCTGGTCGCCTGGACCATCGTGTGGGGATTCCTGCTGCAGGACAACGGCGGCGTGAACGGCCTGCTCGACACGGTCGGCGTGGACGGGCCGAACTGGCTGCGCGGTGAGGGCACCGCCATGTTCTCGGTCGTCGTGGTGCAGGTGTTCAAGAACGTCGGCCTGAACATGGTGCTCTTCCTCGCCGCCCTCCAGGGCGTGCCGGCCGAGCTGTACGAGGCCGCCGAGGTGGACGGGGCCAGCCGGCTGCGCCAGTTCTGGCGGATCACCGTACCGATGATCAGCCCGACCATCCTGCTCACGTCGATCATCACGGTGGTCGGCTCGTTGCAGGTCTTCGCGCAGATCGCGGTGCTCACCCAGGGCGGCCCCGGCACCTCGACCACGGTGCTCGTCTACTACCTGTACCAGCAGGCGTTCCAGTTCCACCACTTCGGTTACGGCGCCACCCTGTCGATCGTCCTGTTCGTCATCGTGCTCGCGCTCACCGTGCTCCAGTGGCAGATGCGTAAGAGGTGGGTCCACCATGAGTCGTGAGCTGTCGCGCCGGACCAAGCTGGTGCTCTACGGGGTGCTGATGGTCCTGGCGGTCCCGTTCGTCTTCCCGACCTGGTGGATGGTCACCTCGTCGCTGAAGCCGGTGGCGGACATCTTCGCCTTCCCGCCGAAACTGCTGCCGGTCGACGCGGAGCTGGACGCGTACCGGCGGGTGTTCGAGTTGCAGCCGTTCGGTCAGCAGTACCTGAACAGCCTCTACATCGCGCTGGTGGTCACCGTCGGCACCCTGGCGGTGGCGGCGCTGTCCGGGTACGCCTTCGCCCGGATCCGCTTCCGTGGCCAGAACGTGCTCTTCCTGGTGATCCTCGCCGGCCTGCTCATCCCGAGCGAGGTGACGATCGTGCCGCTGTTCCAGATGTTCTTCAAGCTGGGCCTGGTCGACACCCACTGGCCGCTGATCCTGGTGCCGATCCTCGGCGCGCCGAGCGTGCTGGCGACCTTCATCATGCGGCAGTTCTTCATCAGCCTCCCCGGCGAGTTGGAGGAGGCGGCCCGGGTGGACGGGCTGGGTCGGTTCGCCACCTTCTGGAAGATCGCCCTGCCGCTGTCCCGGCCCGCGCTGGGCGCGGTCGCCATCTTCACCTTCCTGCACAGCTGGAACCTCTACCTGGAACCGATCGTGTTCCTCTCCTCGCCGGAGAAGTTCACCCTGCCGCAGGCGCTCACCCAGTTCGTCGACGCCTACGGCGGCCCGATGTGGAACGTCCAGCTCGCCGCGGCGTCGATGACCGCGCTGCCGGTCCTGGTGGTCTTCGTCATCGCGCAGAAGCAGTTCGTCGAGGGCCTGGCGCACACCGGGCTCAAGGGATGACGGTGCCGGCGGCCCTGGTGGGCCTCGACATCGGCGGCACCAAGACGGCGGCGGCGCTGGTCGGACCCGACGGGCAGGTGCTCGGGCGTCGCCTGGCGCCCACCCCTGCCGGGTCGGGGCCGGCGGCGGTGTTGGACACCGCCGCGGGGCTCGTCCGGGAACTGCTCGACGCGGGCGGCGCCGGCCCGGTCGGCGTGGGCACCGCCGGCACGGTCGATCCGGCCACCGGCACCATCCGGTACGCCACCGACAGCCTGCCCGGCTGGGCCGGCACGCCCGTCGCCGACGAGTTGGCCGCGCGGCTGGCCCGGCCGGTCCGGGTCACCAACGACGTGAACGCCGCCGTGCTCGGCGAGAGCTGGGTCGGCGCGGGCCGGGACCGGCGGGACCTGGTGCTGGTCGCGGTCGGCACGGGCCTGGGCGGCGCGATGCTCCAGCACGGCCGGATCTCCACCGGCGCCCGGGGCGGCGCCGGCGAGGTGGGGCACCTCCCGGCTCCCGGCGCCGAGCGGCTGCGCTGCGGGTGCGGCCGGTACGGGCACCTGGAGGGCATCGCCTCGGGCACGGGACTGTCCGGCGCGTACGCCCTCGAGACCGGTGAGCGGATCACCGGGCGGGCCGTGGCCGAGCGGGCGGCGGCCGGTGAACCGGTCGCCCGGGAGGTGGTGGACCGCGCCGCCACGGCCCTCGGCCGGGCGCTCGCGGGGCTGGTCGCCCTGCTCGATCCGCAGGCGGTGGTGCTCGCGGGCGGGGCGGCCGACGCCCTGTTCCCCGGCGCCCGCGCCGCCTTCACCGCCGAACTTCCCGCGGCCTGGGCGGACGTGTCCCTGCTCCCGGCGGCGCTCGGCGCGGACGCGGTCGTCGTGGGCGCCGCCCGGCTGGCGGGTCTCCCGGGCCCCGGCCGGCAGGCGGCCGGCAGCTCCGCCGTGGTCACCGACGAGAGGACGAGAACGTGAGTGTGTTCGACGAGCTGGCCGGCGGCCTCGTGGTCTCCTGCCAGCCGGTGCTCGACGACCCCGACGACCCGATGCGCGACCCGTACGTGCAGGCCCGGGTGGCCGCGGCGGTGGTTCGGGGCGGCGCGGTCGCCGTCCGGGCCAACGGCACCGCCGACGTCCGGGCCATCCGCGCCGCCGTCGACGTGCCGGTCATCGGGCTGCACAAGCAGGGCGTCGAAGGGGTCTTCATCACCCCGACGGCGGCGCACGCGCTCGACGTGGCCGCGGCCGGGGCGCACATCGTCGCCGTCGACGCCACCGACCGTCCCCGTCCGGACGGGCGCAGCTTCGCCGACACCGTCCGGGCGGTCCGGGAGCGGAGCGACGCGCTGGTCCTCGCCGACGTCTCCACCGTCGAGGAGGGTGTGGCCGCCGTGCGGGCCGGTGCGGACGCCGTCGCGACCACCCTCTCCGGCTACACCCCGGCCAGCCCGCCGACCGACGGGCCGGACCTGACGCTGGTGGCCCGGCTCGCCGACCTGCTGGCGGTGCCGGTGATCGCCGAGGGCCGCTACCGCAGCGCCGAGCAGATCGGGCAGGCGTTCGCGGCGGGCGCCCACTCGGTGGTGATGGGCAACGCGGTCACCTCGCCGCTGTGGCTCACCCGTCGCCTGGTGCCGGCCACCCCGGCGGGCGCCCGGCTCACCTGACGGCGCGTGGCCGGGTGCCCGCCGGCGCCGCGGCGGTGGTCCCGGGCACGACGGCGCAGGGCAGGCTGCGTTGCAGGGCGTCGGCGCTCGGCGCGGGACCGACCAGCTGTTCGAAGAGCAGTCGCACGGCCCCCGCGCCCATCTGCTCGCGGGGGATCCGGAAACCGGTCCAGTCGATGTCGCCGGGACTGCCGTCCTCGGCGTCGCCGAGCTGGGCCAGCGACAGGTCCCCGGGAACGGACATCCCCCGGGCCAGCGCCGCCGCCCGGATCCGCGGGGCCAACCCGGACGGCCAGACGACCGCCGCGGTGAGGCCGTTGTCGTCGAGCAGGTCGAGGGCCTCGCCGCCGGTCAACCCGGCGCCGTCCAGCACGACCGGGCGGCTGCGGGCGGCGCGTACCGCCTGCTGGTAGCCCTGCGCGCGGTCGGCCGACGGCTCGTCCCGGCGCAGGTCGCCGAGGAAGCCGACCCGTTCGTGGCCGAGGGCGAACAGCCGCTCGACCACCTCGCGGGTGGCGGTCACGTAGTCGGCGCCGACGTACGGCACGATGCCGGCGTCGGACTCCCGTCGACCGATGAAGGCGAACGGGAAGTCGCGGCCGAGCAGGTCCGCCAGGTCACGCTTGTCGTCGTGGCGGCCGAGCAGGACGCAGCCGTCGGCGACGCCGAGCCGGCGGGAACCGTCGCCGAGCAGGCGCCGCCCCTGCCGGGCCGGGGTGCTGGTGAAGAAGAGCAGGTCGCAGTCGAGCTCCTCGGCCTGCGCCTCGACCCCCACCAGGAACGGGTGGTAGAAGTCCCGGCTGTCGCGCGGGAAGACCGGCTCGTAGGTGAAGACGCCGATGATCCGGGTGCGCCCCCCGGCCAGGCGTTGGGCGGCCGGGTTCGCGACGTACCCGGTCATCCGGATGGCGTCGAGCACGCGTTGACGGGTCTGCTCACCGACGCGTCGGCGACCCGTGTCGCCTCCCTTGAGGATCAGTGACACGGTCGCCTGGCTGACCCCGGCGAGCCGGGCGACGTCGGCCTGGGTGGCCCGTCCGTTGGTGCCTGGCATCCTTGTCACCTCCGTGTCCCGGCCGCTCGCCGGGGGCCCGCTCCCGCGCCGTCGCCCCGGCTGGTCATGCGCATGACCACACGATCGCACACGGCGACGTCTCGGGAGCGGGCTGCCGTGAATGATCAGCCCGCCGGCCGCCGCAAGTCAATGTTACGCGGGGGTTTCATATTCTGGCGGCCCGGCTCTTGACAGCTCGGGCCTGCGGAAACATTCTGGTTATGCGCATGACCACATGGTCGCCGACCGGTCCCGACAGGGGCAGGAAAGGCGTACCGATGATCCAAGCTCCACCCCGGCGGGCAGCCGGCCGCCGACCCCCAGCGGGCCGGGCACGGGTCGGCATGCTGGCCGGTTCCCTCCTCCTGGCCGCCTCGGCCGTGGCGCCAGCGGTCGCCGCCCCGCCAGCGGCGGCCCCCACCCCACCGACCGCCTCGACCTCCGTCTACCGGAGCATGCCGACCGACCCGACCGCGGTCGTCCTCGGCAGCGCAGAGTTCCCGGTGCACGGCGACGGCGTCGGCGACGACACGGCCTCGGTGCAGGCCGCCATCGACGAGGCCTCCCGCCGGGGCGGCGAGAACTGGCTGGGCAACATCGTCGGCGGGGCACGCAACGTCACCGTCGGCGACGGCGGCGGCGTGGTCTTCGTGCCGCAAGGGCGTTACCGCCTCTCCCGGCAGGTGGACCTGCACGCCTCGGTACGCCTGATCGGGTTCGGCGCCGCGCGGCCCGAGTTCGTCCTCGGCGAGTCCACCCCCGGCTTCCAGGACGGCAACCAGTCCTTCCTCTTCGCCGCGCTGCGCCGGCCCTTCCAGCCCGGCGCGGCCCGCAGCTTCGGCAACAACGACACCTTCGGCACCGGCCTGGTCAACCTGGACATCCGGATCGGGCCCGGCAACCCCGCCGCGGTGGCCGTACGCTTCAGCGGCGCCCAGATGTTCGTCCTCCAGGACCTCGACATCCACGTGGGTACGGGTTACGCCGGGATCGACCACAACGCCAACCTGATCCAACGGGTCAACGTGTACGGCGGCACGGTCGGCATGCTGGCCTTCGCCGCCTCGCCCGGCTGGCAGACCACGCTGCTGGACACCACCTTCACCGGTCAACGCGAAGCGGCCGTCAAGCTGCACACGGACAGCAAGCTGAGCCTGATCCGCAACCGCTTCGCCGACTCGCCGGCCGGCATCGTCGCCACCCCGAACCAGACCCAGCGCCTCTACGTGCAGGACTCGGTCTTCGAGAACATCAGCGGGGCGGCGATCACCCTCAACGACAGCGAGTCCGTCGCGGGCGGCGGCGAGCCGGAACTCATCCGCGCCCAGAACCAGCTCAACGTGGTCGACACCGGGGTCACCGGCACCGGTGCGCTGCTGACCACCGTGCCCAGCGGACGCACCTGGGTCGGCCCCGGCCCGTCGTACCTGGTGCGCGACGCCACGCTCGGACTCCGGGTCGACGACGCGCTCGGCGACACCGAGCGGCGTACCGACGGCGTCCTGGTCTCCGCGACACCGGCCGCGCCGCCGAGCTTCGCCCGGCTGCTGCGCTCCGACGCGCCCCTGCCACCGGCCACCGGCGGCTGGGTCAACGTGGTCGAGTACGCCGCCGCCAGGGGCGTCACGGTCGGCAGCGGCACCAGCGACGACCACGCCATCTTCCAGCGGGCCCTCGACGAGCACGACACCGTCTACGTGCCGATGGGGCAGTACCTGATCGGGAACACCCTGCGGCTGCGGCCACAGAACAACCTGATCGGCCTGCATCCCCGCCAGACCTGGCTGAAGCTGCCGGAGAGCGCCGCCGGATTCACCGACCCGGACCGGCCGAAGGCGATGGTCCAGACCCCGCCCGGTGGGCGGAACCAGGTCACCGGCCTCGGCCTGGACTCCGCGCAGCAGACCGCGGGCTCGGTGCAGGTGCACTGGCGCTCCGGTGAGCGCAGCTACCTCGCCGACATCGCCACCCAGTTCGTGAAGTGGCACCCGGAGCGGACCGCGCCCGGCGACCCCGGCGCCGGTGATCCCGGCTACCAGTACCGGGGCCGGCACAAGTACAGCTTCTGGGTGCAGGGCGGCGGCGGGACCTTCGCCAACATCTGGAGCGTCGCCGGCTGGGCCGACAACGGGTTCCTCGTCGAGGACACCTCGGTGCGCGGCCGGATGTACGAGGTCTCCGTCGAGCACCACGAGCACCGCGAGGTCGTGCTGCGCCGCGTCCGCAACTGGCAGTTGCACGCGCTGCAGACCGAGGACCACATCTACGGCTGGCGGTCCCAGGCCGTCGAGCTGGACGACGTGCACGACGTCCTGTTCGGCAACACGGTCTTCTTCCGGGTGGCCACCGTGCAGGGCCCGTACCCGTACGCGGTGGGACTGCGCGACAGCAGCGGCATCGTGATCCGGGGCACCCGGGGCTACCGGCCGGACAACGTGGCCAACACCCGGTGGGGCGCCACCGTCGCCGACGTGGCGACCGGCCGGACCGTGCCCGAGATCGAGGTGGCGTACCTGGGGGTCGGGGTGACCGGCAGGAAGGCCGACCCGGCCGGCGCCCACGTCGCGCTGGACGCGCCGGAGGTCCGGGTGCTGCCCGGCCGGGCCGGGAGCGCCGTGCTGCGGGTACGCAACGACGGCCCCGGCCCGCTCACCGCCCTGACGGTCGCCGCCGACGCGCCGCCCGGCTGGCAGGTGCGGGCGCGGCCGGAGACCACCCGGCTGCCCGCGGGCGCCACCACGCCGGTCGCGGTGAGCGTGCAGGTCCCCGCCGACGCGGTGACCGACGGCACGGTCCGGTTGACCGTCGCGTTCACCCGGGCCAACCACCGGCAGGAGATCACGCAGACCCTGCGGGTGGGCGTGGCCGGGGAGAACCTCGCCCGGGGTGCTGCGGTACAGGCGAGTTCGGTGCTCTCCGGCAACGTCGCGGCCAACGCGGTGGACGGTGACCGGACGGGCGCCCGCTGGATCTCCGGCTCGGCCGACCCGGCACCGACGCTCACCCTGGATCTCGGCGGGCCGGCGCAGCTCCAGCGGCTCGACCTCTACAGCGGGGTGGCCGGCTCGGAGAGCCTGCGGGTGCGGGCGTTCCGGGTGGAGGCCCTGGTCGACGGGGCCTGGACGACCATCGGTTCGGCCGGGGCGAACACCGCCAACCCGGCCCGGGTCGACCTCGCCGGCGCGCCGACCGGGATCCGACAGGTCCGGCTCGTGTTCACCGAGCCCAGCCCGACCGACGGGTTGGCCCGGGTCTTCGAGGTGGAGATCCACGGCCTCCGCTGACGCTCAGGGAACGGGCCCGGGGCAGCAGACCGTCAGCGCCCCGGGCACCACCCGCACCTTGAGCTTGGTGACCTCTCCCCGGGCGCCGCCGTCCAGCTCGTACGTGCGGGGCGCGGCGAGCCGGACCTTGATCTTGCGGCCCCGGGTGATCCGCACGAACGGCGACTCCTCCGAGCGGCCGGCGGCCATCCGGCCGAGGGTGCGCGCCCAGTCCACCGCGCCGTCGGCGGTCGACACGCCGATCTCCAGGCAGCCGTCGTCGGGGCGGGCGTCGTCGAACGCCGGAATGCCGCCGGTGATCGTGCCGACGTTGCCGAACAGCACGCAGCTCGCGTCGCCGTCGAACCACTCCGCGCCGTCGACGGTGATCCGCGTGCCGACCAGTTCGCCCCGGACGTGCCGCAGCCCCGTCCACATGTAGGCGAGGCGACCGAGCTTGCCCTTCAGCGTGCGGTCCGCCTCGCGGATCAGGTCGCCGTCGAAGCCGGCACCGGCCATCACGGCGAAGTGCTCGCCGTTGAGCCGGCCCAGGTCGAGGGAGCGGCGCCGGCCGTGCAGGCCGATGCGGACGGCCTCGGGGAGGTCCTCCGGTACGCCCAGGTTGGCGGCGAAGAGGTTGGCGGTGCCGGCGGGCACGATCGCCATCGGGACGCCGGAGCCGGCGAGGGTGTCGGCGCAGCGCTGCACCATGCCGTCGCCGCCCCACACGAAGACCAGCTCGGCGCCCTTCTTCAGCGCCTTGCGGACCTTCTTCGGCGCCTTGCGGCTCTTCGGCACCTCGTACCAGACGAGGTCCTCGACGCCCGCGCCCGCCAGCTCCGCGCGCAGCTCGTCGAGGCCGCCGCCGAGGGTCTTCTTGCGGTGGGCGACGACCGCGACCGTGCCCACCCGGACGGCGGTCGCCGGCGCGTCGCCGACCGTGCTGCTCGTACCCATGACCGCCGTGGTACCCGGCCGGCGCGGTTTCCACGCCCGACCGGCCCGCCGGCGCGGCCAGCTCTGTCCGACCACGGCGCGGGTACGGCCGGTCGGCGCGGCGCCTCGGCGTGCGCCCCGCCGACCGGCCCGCCGGCGCGGCGGCGGTACGGGCGAGGGGAACCGCCTCACCGCCGGGCCGGACGCCGCCCCCGGGTCGACACGAACTGGTACGACATCACGACGAACCCGGGGTCGCGCAGGAGCCGACGGAACGCCTCCAGCTGGCCGGGCGACACACCCGCCTCGATCAGCTCCGGCGCCAACTGCCGGGAGTTCGTCGCGTACAGCGACGCGCCGAGCGAGCCACCGGGCCAGCTCTCGGAGTGGGTGACCGTGTCGACCTCGATGAGTCCCGCCGACGCGAGGTGGGCGTGCACGTCCTGCGCCCAGGCCAGGTCCGCGCCGTGGCTCTGCAGGACGTCGAGCATCGCGTCCGTCACGTGGGTGAAGAGCTTCGCCGCGTCGTCGCTCGGCGCGGTCAGCACGCGCAGCGGGGCCGTGCAGTCGAACTCCTCGACCACCAGCCACCCGCCCGGAGCCAGCGCGCCGGCCAGCGAGGCCAGCACGCGCCGCCGCTCCGGCAGGTGGAGCAGCACCAGCCGGGCGTGGATGAGGTCGAAGGCGTCGCCGGGCGGCGGCTCGCTGCGCACGTCGTGCCGACGGACGTCGAGGTTGCCCGCGGGGGCGAGGTGGGCGACGTCGATGTCGGTCGCCAGCACGCGTCCCGCCGGGCCGACCGCCTCGGCCATGCTCCGGGCGACCGAGCCCCCGCCGGCGCCGATCTCCCAGCACACGCGGCCCGGGGCGAGCACCGGGGCGCCGATCCGGGCCGCGGTGATCGGGTCCAGGAAGGACTCCAGCGCCCGCAGCTGGGGCACCGCCTCGGGGGATCCGTTGTCGAAGGTGTACTCGGTGTCACGGATGTCTGTCGGCATCGTCGCTCGTTCCTGTCGTAGGCGGTCGGGTCAGGTGCGCGGGACCGGCCCGGAACCGGGTACCGGTCGGGGAGCCGGCAGCTCCGCGACGGCGGCGACGCTGAGCATCGCCGCCAGGCGGCCCGGCTCGGCCCGGGCCTCGTCCGCCGGGCGGTCGTAGACCACCCGGCCGTACTCGAGCACCGCGATCCGGTCCGCGATCTCGACGGCGTGCTGGAGCTGCTGCTCGACGAGGAGCACGGCCAGCCCGGTCCTGGCCAGGGTGCCGACGAGGTCGCGTACCCGGGCGGCCAGGCCGGGGGCCAGCCCTTCGCACGGCTCGTCCAGCAGCAGCACCCGGGGCTGGCCGAGCAGGGCCCGGGCGATCGCCAGCATCTGCTGCTCGCCGCCGGAGAGCTGGTCGCCGCGATGGCGCAGCCGGGCCGCCAGCCGGGGCAGCAGCTCCAGGACCCGCGCGACGGTCCACCCCTCGCCCGTCGGCGTCGCGGCGCGCCACGGCACCGCCGCCAGGGCGAGGTGCTCGGCCACGGTCAACCGGGAGAAGACCCGCCGGCCCTGCGGGACGAGGCCGACCCCGCACCGGGCGATCCGGTGCGGCTGCCGGCCGGCGACGTGCACGCCGTCGACCTCGATCCGCCCCCCGCAGGGCCGCACCAGCCCGGCGACGGCGTGCACGAGGGTGCTCTTGCCGGCGCCGTTGCGGCCCACGACCGCCTGCACGGCGCCGGCCGCCACGTCGAGGGTGACCTCGTGCAGCACGATCCCGCCGGCGTAGCCGGCGCAGAGCCGCTCCGTCCGCAACATCACGACACCCCCTCCGCGTAGGCCTGCCGGACCGGACCGGAGGCGCGGATCTCGGCCGGCGTCCCGGTGGCGACCGTCCGGCCGTCCCGGAGCACGGTCACCTGGTCGCAGAGCGCGTACACCAGGTCCAGCCGGTGCTCGACCAGCAGCACCGCGACGGCGCGCGGCAGGGCCCGCAGGAACTCCACCAGCCGGCCGACCTCGACGGCGGACAGCCCGGCGGCCGGCTCGTCGAGCAGCAGCAGCCGCGGGCGACCGGCCAGGGCGATGGCGATCTCGAGTTGCCGCCGCTGCCCGTGGGCGAGCTGACCGGCGGGAGTCGCGCCGACGTCGCGCAGGCCCAGCCGTTCCAGCCACGCACCCGCCGTACGCTCGGCGGCGCACCGCCTCGCGCCGGGCCGCCACCGGCCGGGCCGCACCGCGTGGGGCAACGCGGCGACCACCACGTTCTCGGCGGCGGTCAGGCTCGACCACACGGCGGGACGCTGGTGGATCCGACCGATGCCCCGCCGGGCCCGGGCGCCGGGGCCGAGCCGGGTGACGTCCCGCCCGGCGAGGAGCACCCGGCCGCCGCCCGCCGGGGTCGCCCCGCCCAGCACGTCGAGCAGCGTGCTCTTGCCGGCGCCGTTGGGCCCGATCAGGGCGTGCCGCTGGCCGTGGTCGATCCGCAGGTCCACCCCGTCCAGCGCGGCCAGCGAGCCGTAGCGGACCGTGACGCCCCGGGCGGACAGCAGCGGCGTCATGCGCGTGCCCCCGTCGGCGCCGGCCGTTCCTCGGCCGGGGGGCCCGTCGGCAGTCCCGGCAGGAGCCGGCCCCGCACGCCCGCCGGCCGGTGCCCGTCGCGGGGCAGCAGGTGGACGGTGACGACGAACGCCACCCCCAGCACCAGGGGCGCGTGCCCGGGGAGCACGCCGAACAGCCAGTCCCGGCCGGCGATCACGATCGCTGCGCCGACCAGGGCGCCGCCCACGGACGCGACGCCGCCGACCACCACCCCGAGCAGCAGCAGGGCGGAGGTGTCGAAGCCGAAGTCGGCCGGCGAGATGAACTGCTGGGCGACCACCAGCAGGGAGCCCGCGGCGCCCGCGACCGCCCCCGCGGCCACGTGCACGGCCGCCACGTGGGCCGCCACCCGGTGGCCGCTGGCCCGCAGCCGCGCCTCGTCGTCCCGGCCGGCCCGCAGCAGCAGGCCGACCCGGGTGCGCAGGACCAGCAGCACCGCGCCGACCAGCACGGCGACGACCACCAGGGCGTACAGGTAGCGGGCCCGGTCGGTGGCCAGCACCGGCAGCCCCCACAGCGGACGCACCGGCGGCACCCCGGCGAGCCCGTCGGTGCCGCCGGTCACCGACCGCCAGCGCCCGACGACGGTCACCACGAGCTCGCCGATCGCCAGGGTGATCATCAGGACGATCACGCCGCGCGCGTACACCACGAGCGGGACGGTCGCCGCAGCCAGCGCCGCCCCGGCCGCCGCCGCGACGACCAGGTGCACCACCGCCACGTCGGAGAGCCGGCTGCCGACCACCGCGCTGGCGTACGCGCCCGCCGCGTAGGGCGCGGTCTGCCCCAGGGTGGGCAGCCCCGCCACGCCGGTGAGCAGCGCGACGCTCACCCCCACCAGGCCCAGCGCGAGGGTACGGGCCAGCAGCGCCACGGTGTAGTCGTCGACCGCCCACGGCGCCAGCACCAGGCCGGCCAGGACGAGCACGGCGACGCCGCGCCGCAGCGCGCGTACCGCCTCGTCCCTCACGACGTCCTCCGGGTCGTGGCCAGGCCCCGCGCCCGCACCGCGAGGACGGCGGCCATGGCGGCGAAGAGCAGGAACGGGGCGGCCGACGGGGCGAGCGCCACCCCGAGGGTCTGGATCTGCCCGACCGCCAGGGCCGCGAGCAGCGTGCCGGTCATCGACCCGAGCCCGCCGAGGACGACGACGACCAGCGACAGCAGCAGCACCGCGTCGGCGGTGTCCGGCCCCGGACCGATGATCGGCGCGCCGAGCACGCCCGCGGCGCCGGCCAGCGCCCCGGCGGCGGCGAGCACGCCGACGCGGATCCAGGCGGGGTTCACGCCGAGGGTGGATACCATCTCGGCGTCGTCGACGGCCGCGCGGACCAGCATCCCGGCCCGGGTGCGACGCACCGCGAGGTGGAGCAGGCCGGCGAGCACGGCCGCGACGACGATGAAGACCAGGCGGTACGCCGCGTAGCGGTGCCCGGCCACGACCACCGACCCGTCCAGCGCCGCCGGCACCCGCACCGGCGGGTCGTCCGGCCCGAACGCCGCCACGAGCAGGCTGCCCCCGGCCAGCGCCACCCCGAAGGTGAGCAGCGCCTGGGTGAGGTGGCTGCGCGCGGCGAGCCGGGTGAGCAGGCCGGCGACCAGCGCGCCGGCGGAGGTGGCGGCGACGGTCCCGACGGCCAGCGCCAGCACCAGGCTCGGCCAGCCGCCGTCCAGCAGCGCGGCGGCGGTGTACCCGCCGATCGCGTACAGGGTGCCGTGCGCCAGGTTCAGGATGCCGGCGACGCCGAAGCAGAGCACCAGTCCCGCCGCGGCGACGAAGACCAGCAGCCCGTAGGCCACCCCGTCCAGGGCCGGGACCAGGTACGGGTCGATCCGGATGTCGACCGCCACGCCGTTCACCCGCCGACGGTGGCGAGGTCACCCACGACGGTGTTGGACAGCGCCCGGCCGTCCTGGCGCACCTGGCGCAGGTACCACTTCTGCACGGGTGCGTGCGTGCTCGGCGAGAACTGCCAGGTGCCGCGCGGGCTGGCGATCTGGCCCAGCTGGGCGATGGCCGCGTTGATGCTCTCCGGGCTCGGGTCGTCCCCGGCCGCCTCGATGGCCCGGTCCAGGACGGCCGCGGCGTCGTAGGAGGCCATGGCGTACGTGGTCGGGGAGCCGTCGTTCTTCGCCTTCCAGGCGGCCACGAAGGCGCGGTTCTCGGCGTTGTCCAGGTCCGGCGAGTAGTTCAGCACCGAGTAGACGTCGCGGGCTGCCTCGCCCTGGGCGTCGAGCACCCCGCCCTCGGTCAGGAACCCGGCGGCGTAGAGCGGCAGGTCGCTGATCTCCGACTGCGCGTACTGCTTGACGAAGTCGACGGCCGCGCTACCGGCGTAGAACGTGTAGACGGCGTCCGCGCCGGAGGCCTTGATCCGGGCGAAGTACGGGGTGAAGTTGGTGGTCGTCGGGAACGGGGTGAAGGTGGTCTTGCCGTCGGGGTTGGCGAGCCTGCCGCCCTCCTTGACGAAGGCGTCGGTGAAGCCGCGCAGTTCGTCCCAGCCGCCCTGGTAGTCCGGGCCGATGGCGTAGACGCTGCCGTCGACGTTGTCGCGCACGTGCCGGGCGATCGCCTCCCCCGGCTCGTCGGAGAGGTACGAGGTGTGCCAGATCCGGGACACGTCCTTGAGTTCCGGGCGACCGTTCGAGCCGACGAACGGCACCTTCGTCTCGTTGAGCAACGGATAGACGGCGGCCACCGAGCCACCGCCGACGATCCCGGTGAGCGCGGCCACCCGGTCCTGCTTGAGCAGTTTCGTCGCGGCGGGCACCGCGGTCGCGGCGCCGTTGCCCTCGTCGGCGACGACGAGTTCCACCTGCCGCCCGCCGAGCCTGCCGTCGTGGGTGGCCAGGTAGAGCTCGAAGCCGGCGCGGATCTCCTTGCCGACCGCCTGGTAGGTGCCGGACAGCGACGCCAGCAGGCCGATCTTGATCGATCCGGCGGCGCCGGCGCCCCGCCCGCCGTCGGCACAGGCGGTCGCGGCGAACAGGACGAGGGCGAGCAGGGCCGCGGTGCGGGCACGGCTGCGCCGGGGGATGGTCAGCGACATGTCTTCTCCAGGAGGGATGGGGGTTCCGGCGTGGGGTGCCGGGGGTGTCAGCGGCTGCGGCTCAGTGCCGCCCGCGCCGCCGGGGTCAGCGCGTCGCCGATGCGGTTCGCCAGCTCGGTCATCTCGTAGGAGACCTTGCCGACGTCGCACTGCGGGTCGGCGAGCACGAGCAGGGACGCGCCGTCGTTGAAGGCCATCGAGAACATGAAGCCGCCCTCGAGCTGGGTCACGTTGGAGATCACCGCGCCGGCGTCGAAGAAGGCCGCCGCGCCGCGGAGCAGGCTCACCAGCCCGCTGCCGGTCGCCGCGAGCTGGTCCGCCCGGTCCGGCGGGAGGCCCCTCGTGGCGGCCACCATCAGGCCGTCGCTGGAGATCGCGATCGCATGGCTGACCTCGGTGGCGCGCTCGGCGAAGGCGTCCAGCAGCCAGCCGAGATCCTGTTGGTCGGTCACGTGCTCTCCCTGTCGGGTCAGTTGGTGATCAGGTTGGTCCGGCGGCCCGCGACGCCCCGCGCGTACGCGGCCATCGCGGTGGCCACCTGGGTCGGGTCGCGGTGCGCGGAGCGCTGCTGCGGCACGGTGACGCCGCCCGGGACGAGGTGCTGTCGCGGCTGACGCCGTGGCAGGCCGGACGTGGTGGTGGCGACGACCTCGGGCGCGTCGGCCCGGGCAGCGGTCCGCCAGGCCTCGTCGGCGGGGCTGGCCCACGGCCCCGCGTTCGTGGCGTCGTCGTGGCCGGCCTGGAACCAGTGGTTGACCTCCTCGAAGATGACGAGTTCCTGGGTGGGCTCGTCACCTGCGCCGGCCGGCGCCGGTGCGGGCCGGAAGACCGGCGCCACCGGCAGCGCCCGCTCGGGCGCCGGCCCGCCCGCCCACGGCTGCGCCTCGCTCCCGGCCCACGGCTGCGGGGCCGTGGCGTACGCCGGCGGCGCGAGGGTGGTCCGCGCCGCGCGCCGCGACGTCCTGCCGGGCGCGAGCAGGAACTCCTCCGGCGGCAGCGGTCGGATGATCGCCCCCGGGAACGCCGCCTCGGCGATGGTGCCGCGCCGGGGGCCCGGACGGAGCTGGACGGCCGCGCCCAGCCGGGCGGCGAGCTGTCCCACCACGACCAGCCCCATCGCCCGTACGGCCGCGACGTCGATGGCGGGCGGGCGGGCCAGCAGGTCGTTGAGCTGTTGCCGACGCTGCGGGGACAGCCCCACACCCTCGTCGCTGACCTGCACGATCACCCGGTCGCCGAGGCTGCGGCCGGTCACCCACGCCTCGGTGCCCGGCGCGGAGTAGCCGGTGGCGTTGTCCATCAGCTCGGCCAGCAGGTGCACGACCTCGTCGACGGCGTCGGCCGCGACGGCGACGTCGCCGTCGACCATGCCGAGGCGGATCCTGGCGTAGTGCTCGATCTGGCTCTGCGCGGCCTGGAGCACCTGTTGCAGGGGCACGTCGTGCTGGCGTACCCGCCCGACCCCCACCCCGCCCAGCACCAGCAGGCTGGCGTTGATCCGTCCCATCCGGGTGGCCAGGTTGTCCAGCGTGTAGAGCTGGTCCAGCCGTTCGGGGTCGGTCTCGTCCCGTTCGACCTTGTCGACCTGCGCCAGCACCGCGTCGACCAGCCGCTGCTCCCGGCGACTGAGGTGGATGAAGATGTCGGCCGTGTTGGCCCGCATGACCGCCTGCTCGGCCGCCGTACGCACGGCCGCCCGGTGCACGGCCGCGAACGCCTCCCCCAGCTCGCCGATCTCGTCGCCGCGCGACGGCTCCAGGGCCTCCGCGGACTGTTGGCGGGCCAGCTCGTCCGGGTCGACCGACGAGCTGTCCGGTTGCTGGAGCCGGGCCACCACCTGCGGCAGCCGTTCGAAGGCGACGGCGTTCGCGGCGTCCCGTAGCCGGCGCAGGCGCCGCGTGATCTGCCGGGCCACCGCCCAGGTGACCAGCGCGGTGAGCAGCAGGGCCACGGCCACGGCAGCCGCCTCGAATGCCGTGCGCCGCCGCTGGTCGGCGTGGGCGGACCGGATGTCGTCGAGCACCGCCGCGTCGACCCGTTGACGCAGCTCGGCCAGGCGGACGGACCACTGCTGGGTCGCGGCGACCCAGGCGCCGGGGTCCAGCCGCAACCGGCTTCCCGCCCGGGTCCTCGACACCTCGTCCTGCAGCCGTTGCAGCAGCAGGGCGTCCTGGCCGCTGCCCGCCTGCTCCCACCAGCCCCGCCAGGCGGGCCGGGCGAGGGCCAGGAAGGACAGGCTGGACTCGGTGAAGCCGGACCGGGCGGCGGTGATGTCCTGCTGCATGGCGGGGGTCAACTGGTCGGCCGCCACCGCGCGCAGGACGGCTACCTGCTGCTGGCCGGCCGCCTCGGCCGCCTTGGACAGCGCCGCCGAGGCCCGCATGCCGTCCGTGATCCGGGCGTTGACCGCGCCGAGGGTGACGCTCTCCCGAAGGCTGAGCAGGTCGGCGATCACGATCCGGTAGCTGAAGGTCATCGCCGACACCGAGGCGTGCGCCGCCGTACGCACCTGGGCGCGCAGCGGCGCCAGGCCCTCCAGCGCCAGGTCGATCCGTTGGAGCGCGGTCTGCCCGGCGGCGGGGCCGGGAGGCACAAGGGCCCGCTGCCGGCGGTAGCGGGCGACGGCGTCGTCGGTGCTCCCGGTGGCGTCCGCGAAGGCCTCCTGCTGCTCGGCCGCGCCCCGGCTGAGCAGGTCGGCGGCGACGACGCGCTCGCGTTGCAGCCGGTGGGCCAGGTCGCCCGCGTCGGCGCCGAGGTGTGCCAGGAGTCCGAGATCGCTCGCGCGGGTCGTCTGGCGGACGCTCTCGGTCAGGGCGAGGCCGGCGAATCCCATCACGGCGACCAGCGGGGCCGCCACGATGAGGCGCATCCGGGTGCCGATCTTCCAGCCGCGGCGGCCGGTCGGGTAGGGTCGGGCCGCGTGGGACCTCGTGCTCGACGCCAAGACTGACTCCCGCGACTCATCCAAGACGGCCAATGCGCACCTTGCCGTTTGCACGTCTCATTCCGCCGGACCGAGCGCCCGCAGAGAAGACCTGACGGTGGTACAAACGGCCCGTACCGGCATCTGTACCCAGCGTCAGCAGCGCCCGTCCCGCCTCGCGACTCCGATCCCGCGCAGGTCAGGAGCGCCCGGGCCGCCCGCCTGACGGCTGCGGCGGGAGGTCGGCCTCCGGCGGCCCACCGAGCACCTGGCCGATCAGCTCCCGCAGCTCGTCGATCGCCGCCACGACCGCCTCCGGGTCGCGCGCGTCCCGCCGCGCGGCCGGCGGCGCGGGGGCCGGGTCGGGCCCTGCCACCGTTCCGAACCGGGGACCGCGGCGGCCGTCCGCCGCCAACTGCTCCGCCGCGACCTGCGGCCACAGCGCCGCCAGGCAACCGCCGGTGCCGAGCACCTCGTCGCAGCGGACGGCGAACTCGTGGCTGCCGTACCGGCGACCGGACTCGACCGCGGCGACCGTCTCGCGGCTGAACCGCACCCGCTCCGCGAGCGCCCGCTGGGTCAACCCCTGACGGGTGCGCCAGGTGCGCAGTTCGGAGCGG
This sequence comes from Micromonospora reichwaldensis, assembly GCF_031845925.1. Lineage (NCBI taxonomy): Bacteria > Bacillati > Actinomycetota > Actinomycetes > Micromonosporales > Micromonosporaceae > Micromonospora > Micromonospora reichwaldensis. The sequence continues at coordinate 91,213 of NZ_JAVRFL010000007.1, forward strand.
AACCGGTGGATGGCACCGGAGCGGAGGGCGCTCGACGGGGGCGTGCGATCCATGTGTTCACCTTCGCGACGCCGACCGGCCGGCATCGGCATCGGCGTCAATAGACATTGGGCGATGAATGGGCATTCGCAGGGGACAATTCTTAACCCATCGGTCGACGGGTGTGAAGACGTGACTTCGGAGCGTAGTCGCCTGCCGGGGGCCGCCGGCCGGGCCGCGGCGACCCCACGGGTCCGCGCGCAGCCGGTCGGACGCCGCACGGCACGCTCCGACGCACCCGCCCGCAGAACAGGACCGGCGCCGCCACGAGACGGCTGGTCACCCGGCGACGGGCGCCGCCGGAGCACCGGACGGCACCGTCGTGTCGAGGACCACCGGCAGGCTCCGGTGCGCGCGGAAGGCGATGTTGACCTTGTACGAGCGGCGGTGGCCGGGGGCCAGGCGCAGTCCGGGAACCGCTCGGCAGAGCCGGGTCAGCGCCATTTCCGCCTCCAGCCGGGCCAGCGCCGCGCCGATACAGAAGTGCGGCCCGTGCCCGAACGACAGGTGCCCGTCCCTGTCGGACCGGTGCGGATCGAATTGTTCCGGCCGGGCGAACACCGCCGGATCCCGGTTGGCGGCGCCGATCAGCAGCAGGCAGCGCTCACCCGCCGGAATGGTGACGCCGTCCAGGGTGACGGGTCGGCGGGTCACCCGCAGCCAACCGTCGATGGCGGGCGCGAAACGCAGCGTCTCGGTCAGGAACGCGGGTATCCGGCGCGGGTCCTCGCCGAGTTCCCGCCACCGGCCCGGGCCCGACAGCGCCTGGTCGAGCGCGTGGGCGAGCAGCCCGGCCGTGGTCTCGTGCCCGGCGACCAGGAGGTTGAACACGATGCTCGACACCTCGGCCACCGTGAGCACCTCGTCGTCGCCGTCGCGGTACGCCAGCAGTTGGCTGACGTAGTCGTCGCCGTGCCGGCCACCGCCGAGTCGGGCGCCGACCAACCGCTCGCAGTAGCGCCAGAACTCCCACAGGTCCCGGGCCAGCCGGACCTGCTCGGCCGGGTCCGGCTGCCCCCAGAGCAACGCGATCTGGCCGTCCCCCCAGGCCCTGACCCGCCCGACGTCCTCCTCCGGTACGCCGAGGATGTCGAGCAGGACCAGCAGGGGCAGTTCGGTGGTGAACTCGCCGACGAGGTCCGCCCGCCCGTCGGCGCGGTCGACGAGCCGGGACACCAGTTCGTCGACCCGGCGCTGGACGATCGCGCCGTACCGGCGCTCGACGCGTTCGGCGGTGTTGGCGAAGGTCACCCGCAGGGCCCGACGGGTCCGGGGGTGCACCGGGGGGTCCGCGGCGGCGGTGGTGGGCGGCGCGTCGATGCGGGCGATGAACTCCATCGCCTCGGGGCAGACGTCGTAGATCGGAGCGAGGGTGAGTGCGTTGCCGAAGGCCTCCGCGTCACCCAGCGCGCGGCGCACGTCGGCGTGCCGGGTGATCAGCCACAGCCCCAGGTCCGGGTCGTGGCGCACCCCCTCGGGCTCGTCGAGGAGCCGCCGCCACACCTGCGCCGGGTCGGTCAGATATGCCCCCGCGAACGGATCCAATCGCATGACCGCCTCCTCGAGCGCCATGGCCACGAACGGAATTGCCGAACGACTCCCGGGGCTCCGGTTACCGCCGCACGCTTCACGGTGCGCTCATTCCGAGAGCAAGTCAATATCGGCGTTCTTCAATGCGCCGATGCGCAATTTCCACGCCTTCGGCCGCGCGTGCACCACGCCGTCCTGCAAGTTGCGGGATGTTCCTTGCCCGCTGGTGGCGACGTTGAACACGGTAGCCGACGCGGCGGCCGGCAGCGGGGACTCCCTCGCGACACGGCCCCGCGTGTCCCGCACGGCCGGGCGGAATGGCGGTGCGACATCGACCGAGGATCAGGCCGTGAAAGGCCGGCGTTCGTACGCGCACCGGGAACACGATTCACGACACGTTCCGTGAACGGCCGACCGATTACCCGCAGGAGTTTTCCGGGCAGGAGCGCGCAGATTCCGGCGGACGGTTCGGGTCCATGCGGGCGGCGCGACGCGGGCGGCGGGGGCGCCGAGCAGGACGACGCGCGGGGCGGCCCACCCCGGCGGTCCGGGGGACGGCCCGGTGTGGGAGCCGACCGGTCACGGGCCGGCTGGCGGCACCCCCGCCGGCCGGCCCGTGCGTGCGGCTAGAGGGTCCGGGCGAGCCGGTCGGCGAGCACGCGGGTGAACCGGGACGGGTCGGCCAGTTCCCCGCCCTCGGCGAGCAGCGCCAGGCCGTGGAGCAGCTCGGCGGTCTCCTTCAGCGACTCCTCCGTGCCGCCCTGCTCGTGCGCCTTGCGCAGGCCGGTGACCAGCGGGTGCCCGGGGTTGAGCTCCAGGATCCGCTTGACCGTCGGCACCTCGTGCCCCATCGCCCGGTACATCTTCTCCAGCGTCGGGGTGATGTCGTGGGCGTCGCCGACGACGCAGGCGGGCGAGGTGGTCAGCCGGGAGGAGAGGCGGACCTCCTTGACGGAGTCGGCGAGGGTGGCGCCCATCCAGGTGAGCAGGTCGGCGAAGTCCTTGCGCTGCTGCTCGCGCTCGGCCTCGGCCTCCTTCTTCTCCTCCTCGGTGTCCAGGTCCACCTGGCCCTTGGCGATGGAGCGCAGCGTCCGGCCGTCGTACTGGCCGACGCGCTCGATCCACACCTCGTCGACCGGGTCGGTGAGCAGCAGCACCTCGTAGCCCTTGGCGCGGAACGCCTCCATGTGCGGCGAGTTCTCGATCATCGTGCGCGAGTCGCCGGTGGCGTAGTAGATGTCGCTCTGCCCGTCCTTCATCCGGCCGACGTAGCCGGCGAGGTCGGTGGGCTCGGCCGGATCGTGGGTGGAGGCGACCGACAGGATCTCCAGGAGCGTGTCCCGGTTCTCCGTGTCGTCGATCAGGCCCTCCTTGACGGCGGCCCCGAACTCCGTCCAGAAGGTCCGGTAACGCTCGGCGTGGTTGGCCTTCATGTCCTTGACGGTGGACAGGATCTTCTTGACCAGCCGGCGGCGGACGACCTGGATCTGCCGGTCCTGCTGGAGGATCTCCCGGGAGATGTTCAGCGACAGGTCGTGCGCGTCCACGACGCCCTTGACGAAGCGCAGGTAGTTTGGCATGAGCGCTTCGCAGTCGTCCATGATGAAGACGCGCTTGACGTAGAGCTGCACGCCGCGGCGGCCCTGCGGGGCGAACAGGTCCAGCGGCGCGTGCGACGGGATGAACAGCAGGGCCTCGTACTCGAAGGTGCCCTCGCCCCGCATGTGCACGATGTCCAGCGGGTCGGCCCAGTCGTGGCTGACGTGCTTGTAGAACTCCTTGTACTCGGCCTCGTCGACCTCGTCGCGGGAGCGGGCCCAGAGCGCCTTCATCGAGTTGAGCGTCTGGGTCTCGGTGCTGGTCTCGTCGCCCTCGCCGGGGCGCTCGACGGTCATCCGGATCGGCCAGGCGATGAAGTCCGAGTACCGCTTGACGATCTCGCGGATCGTCCAATCGGCGGTGTAGTCGTGCAGGTTGTCCTCGTCGTCGGCCGGCTTGAGGTGCAGGGTCACCGACGTGCCCTGCGGCGTCTCCTCGACCGACTCGACGGAGTACGTGCCCTCACCGGCCGACTCCCACCGGGTGCCGCCGCTCTCCCCCGCCCGGCGGGTCACCAGCTCCACCCGGTCGGCGACCATGAACGCCGCGTAGAAGCCCACGCCGAACTGGCCGATCAGCTCCTGCCGCGCCCCGGCGTCGGAGGATTCGCGCAGCTTGCGCAGCAGCTCGGCTGTCCCGGACTTGGCGATCGTGCCGATCACCTGCACGACCTCGTCGCGGGACATGCCGATGCCGTTGTCCCGGACGGTCAGCGTGCGCGCCGCCTTGTCGACCTCGATCTCGATGTGCAGGTCGGAGGTGTCGACCTCCAGCTCCTTGTCGACCATCGACGCCAGGCGCAGCTTGTCCAGCGCGTCCGAGGCGTTCGAGATCAGTTCACGCAGGAAGACGTCCTTGTTCGAATAGATCGAGTGGACCATCAGCTGGAGCAGCTGACGCGCCTCGGCCTGGAACTCCAACGTCTCGGCCCGGTTGCTCACACCGTGTCCTTTCATCCTCGAAAGCCCACTGAAGGTTCGCGGAAAGGATACGAGCCGTCGCCGACGGCGAGACGACGGGACCGCGGAACGTCGGCTGGCGTCGCGTTGCCCCCGCGCCCTACCGTCGCAGTTGGCGTCGACGTGGCCGCCGGAGAAGCCGAGGGCTGGTGCGCCCGCCGCGGCGGGCGGTCAGTACGGTAGGGATGTGTCTCTATGGATGGCCGCGATGTGGGGACTGGTCGGCAGCGCGGTGGCCGAGGCGCTGAACCTCTCCGGGATGATGCGCCCGACCAGCGAGTCCGGGGGCCGGTGGCAGTGGCCGTGGCGGGACCGGCGGGACGCCCCGATCGTCGTGTTCGCGGTGCTGCTCAGGACCGTGGCCGGCACCGGCCTCGCCGCCGCGGCCGGGGCGGGTGGCCTGGCCACCACGGCCTTCGCCAGCTTCACCTTCGGGGTCGCGGCGCCACTGGTGATCGCCAAGATGTTCGACCAGGTCCGGGTGACGGAACGACCGGCCGACAGCGGCCGGGACGGCACGGGCGGCGAGCACGATGACGCCGCGTGAGAACCTGCTCGGCAGGTTCGTCGCCGCGCTGGCCGCCCGCCCGGCCACCACCGCCACGGCCGTTCCCGTAACGGCCCGGACGCGGCTCGCCGCCGCGCTGGCCGCCCGGCCGGTCGCCGCCCGCAGCGCCGGCCCGCTCCCCGACGCCGAGGACGACGACGGAGGGAAGCTGACCCACCAGGTCCGGGCTGTGCTCGCCGGCCTCCTCGGCGTCACCACGGACCAGTTGCGCGTCGACGCCGACGGCGACGTCGGCATCCGCGCCGGCTCGGCCATGATCTTCGTACGGGCGCAGGACGACCCGCCGCTGGTCGACGTGTTCTCTCCGCTGCTCACCGGCGTCGACCCGACCGAGTCCCTGTACCGGCGGCTCTCCGACCTCACCAACGGGCTCGTGGTCGGGCGCGTCTACTGCACCGGCGACACGGTCTGGGCGTCCATCCCCGTCTTCGGGCAGGACTTCGCGCCCACCCATCTGCTGCTGGCCCTGCGGGCCATGATCGCGCTCGCCGACGACCTCGACGACCAGCTCCGGCGGGAGTTCGGCGGCAGCCGCTTCTTCGGCCCGGAGTCCGCCGGGCTGGTGGCGGTGCCCGACCCGACCGGCTACCTGCGCGATCTCGACCGGGCCGGCGCGAACGGGGCGGGCAGCGTCCTGGTCGACCTGTTGGCGGACCGGGGGCGGACGGAGGAGCTGCGGATCCGTGCCGAGCACGGCGACTGGCACGCCGCCGCCCGGCTCGCCGCGCTGCTCGCCGGGGAGGGCCGCACCGACGAGGCCGAACGGTACTGGCGGATCGCCGCCGAGCAGGGCGATCCGCGCGCCCGCGACGAACTGGCCGTGCTGTTGGCCGCCCGGGGCCGGCACGACGAGGCGGTCGGCCTGCTGCGGCAGGCGGTCGACGGCGGCGACTGGCGGCACCTGCCGCTGCTGCTCACGCTGCTCACCGAAGGCGGCCTGGTCGACGAGGCGGTCGAGCTGCTGCGCCGCCGGGCGGCCGAGGGCTGACCCCGCCCCGCCCCTGCCGACCCAATCTGCCGGGTCGAGGTGTGGAGATGCGCAGGCCTGGGTACAGACACGCGCTGGGGTGCCGGCGGACGTGCAGCTGAAGCTGGGTGCCAGGATGTGCGGGTAACACCAGCAAGGGTCGTCGGGGCCCGGAAGTGAGGGCTGCGATGAGGTGCGACCGAGGGTGACACGGCCCACGGGGGACCTGTTCGCCGACGGCGGTGGGACCGGGCGGCTGATGGCGCGCCTCGACTGGGCCGCCACCCCGCTCGGCCCGGTCGACGGCTGGCCGCAGAGCCTGCGCGCCGCCGTCCGGATGGTCCTCTCCTCCCGCTACCCGATGCTGCTGCTATGGGGGGACCGCTTCACCCAGCTGTACAACGACGCGTACTCCGCCCTGATCGGCGACAAACACCCCGACGCGCTCGGCGGCGACGTGCGGGTCACCCTGGCCGAGGGCTGGGACGTGCTGGGCCCCCTGATCGACGAGGCGATGGCGACCGGGGTCGCCAGCTGGGTGCCGGCCCTGCGACTGCTGCTCGACCGCGCCGGCTACCGCGAGGAGGCGTACTTCAGCGTCTCGCACGCCCCTGCCCGCGACGACGAGGGACGCACGGTGGGGGTGCTCACCGTGTGCAGCGAGGTCACCGAGCAGGTCGTCGGTGAGCGCCGGCTGCGCCTGCTGCGTGACCTGTCCGTCGGCGGCGGCGGGCGTACCGTCGACGTGGAGAGCACCTGCGCCCGGCTCGCCGAGGCCATCGGCGGGCACCCGCTGGACGTCCCCTTCGCCGCGATCTACCTGCGCGAGGACGCGCTGCTGCGCCGCGCCGCCCACGTCGGCGGGGAGCCCGTGGCCGCGGCCCTGCCCGCCACGCTGCCGGCGGGCGAGGAGCACGAGTGGGGGCTGGCGGCCGCTGCCGGCGGCACGACGACCGACGTGGCCGGCGTCGAGCGGCGACTCGCCCTGCCCGCCGGGCCGTGGGGCGACCCGGTCGGCACCGCCCGCGCCCTGCCACTGCCGTCCGCCGAGGCGGGCCAGCCCCTCGGGGTGCTGCTGCTCGGGGTCAGCCCGAGCCGGGGGCTGGACGAGGCGTACCGGTCGTTCCACGCGCTGCTGGCCCAGCAGGTGGCCGTCGCCGTACGCAACGCGCAGGCGTACGAGGAGGAGCGCCGGCGGGCCGAGGCGCTCGCCGAGCTGGACCGGGTCAAGACCGGCTTCTTCACCAACGTCAGCCACGAGTTCCGGACCCCGCTGACGCTGATGCTCGGCCCGCTGGCCGACGCCCTCAACGACAACGAGCATCCCCTGCCAACGACGCAGCGGGAACGGGTCGACACCGCCTGGCGCAACGCCACCCGGCTGCTCACCCTCGTCAACAGCCTGCTCACCTTCTCCAGCCTCGAGGCCGGGCAGGCACACAGCCAGGCTCGCGAGGTCGACCTGGCCGGGCTCACCACCGAGCTGGCGAGCGTCTTCCGGGCAGCCGTCGAACGCGCCGGGCTGCGCCTGGAGGTCGATTGCCCGCCACTGCCCCGCGCGGTCTCCGTCGACCCGGTCAACTGGGAACGCATCGTCACCAACCTGCTGTCGAACGCGCTGAAGTACACCTTCGTCGGCCAGATCCGGGTCGGGCTGACCGCCGACGACGACGGGGTACGACTGACCGTCGCCGACACGGGCATCGGTATCGCCGAGGAGGATCTGCCCCGGCTCTTCGAACGCTTCCACCGGGTGCAGGGCACCCGGTCGCGCAGCCACGAGGGCACCGGGATCGGGCTCGCCCTGGTCCGCGAGCTGGCCCGCCTCGAAGGCGGCGACGTGCGGGTGGACAGCCGGATCGGGACGGGAACGACGTTCACCGTGGCGCTGCCCTGGTCCGCTGCGGGGCGGCGCGCCGGTCCGGCCACGGACCTGGCCGGGGCCGGGGACGCGGCCCGGGCCGCCGTCCAGGAGGCGGTCGGCTGGCTGGCCGACCCCGCGCAGGCGGGGGCGTCCGCGCCGGCCGGGCCGCCGGTGCCGGCGTACGGTGCCGCGGACGCACTGCGGCACGCGCGGATCCTCGTCGCCGACGACAACGCCGACATGCGCGCGTACCTGGCCCGGTTGCTGGGCGAGCAGGGCTGGCGGGTGGAAACGGTCGGCGACGGCCGGCAGGCCCTGGAGGCGATCCGCCGGGAACCGCCCGACCTGGTGCTCACCGACGTGATGATGCCCGGGATCGACGGCTTCGAGCTGCTCCGTCGGCTGCGCGGGCAGTCCGGCACCCGCACGCTGCCGGTGGTGGTGCTCTCGGCGCGCGCCGGCGGCGACGCCAGCGTGGAGGGGCTCGACCTGGGTGCCGACGACTACGTCGTCAAGCCCTTCGCCGCCGCCGAGCTGCTCGCCCGGGTCCGGTCCGCCCTGCACGGCGCCCGCACCCGGCGGCACCACCGGGACGACGCGGGCGGCCCCGGCGACACGGCACGTGGGGCGGACGGCCCCGCCCCGGCCAGGGCACCGACCTCGGGTGGCGGTCCCGTGGACGTGGGTGGCGGTCCGGTGAGCGGCCCGCCTGCCGCGCCGGGCGTCGATCCGTCGGTCGACGGGAACGGGGAGCACGCCCACAACGGGGGCCGGCGGCCGGCTCCCGAGCAGCCGGCCGCGCTGGACACGGGCTGGACGTACCCCTCACAGCCCACCTCCGCCGCCGCGATGCGCCGGGACGTGCGGGCCTCGCTGGAGGACCTGGACGTCGATCCGGACACCGTGGCCGACCTCCTGCTGGCCGCCTCCGAGGCGGTCAACAACGCCGTCGAGCACGCCCAACGCCCCACCCGCCCCGAGGTGCGGGTGCGACTGCGGGTGGCTGACGGCACGGTACGGATCTCGGTGCGCGACTTCGGCACCTGGCGGGACCGTCGTCCGGCCATGGACCGGGGGCGGGGTGCCACGCTGATGAACGCGTACGGCGACGTGCGACTGGTCTCCACCGCCGAAGGCACCACCGTCACCATCGAACGTCGCCTGCCGCCCACCGCCTGACCCCGCACGGTCGGGACCTCTCGCGCCTGCCGTCACCGCGTCGGCCCATGCGGCGTATGTCCCGTTTGCGTACCCTGCGACGGGGCCCATCCGGACGCCGGGCTTGAACCGGACGCCCCGCGCGCGCGGACGCTTCAACGGCGGCTGCGGAGACCTTGGCAGATTCGGCCCGTGGCGGGGCCCCTTCCTCCCAAGATCGGTTAGTGGCCGGCGGGAGGCGCAGCGGACGGATCCGAGAGCAGGGACGCCGGCGACCCGGTCACCGGTGGAACACCATAGGTGTCTCGCGGCCCCGGTGACACCCATGGTGTTCCACCGTGCCCCCGGACGGCGGCGGAGGTGGGCGTCACGGGTCGGGTGGGCATGGGCCGGGGTGCCGGCCCGGTGGTCGTTCGCTGGCCTCGTGGTCGGCGGAATGCGGGCCGGGCCGGGGTGGTTACATCCCCCGGACCACCGAGTACCTCCGCCCGACCCGGGCGCCGGGCCGGCGGAATGACCGGCCGCCCACGGTGGTTACATCCCCGGGGCCACCGAGCAGGCGACCGCCGCACCCGGACGGGCCCGCGAGACGTGGAATGTGTGGCCGGCCCGACCGGTTGCATCCCCCGGGACGAGCCCGGCCGGCCCCGCCGGCCGCAGGCCCCCGAAGATCTCGACCTTTCCTCAACCGTGGCGCACCCACCCCCCTCTGGTGTGTCGCGTGCCCCCGATCGAAAGGTGCTGCCATCATGCGTACCGACATCCTGCGTAAGACCGCCCTGACCGCTGCCGGCCTCGCCTTCACCGGCGGCGCCATCGCCGGCCCCGTCACCACCGCCCTCGCCGCCCCCACCACCCCGGTGTCGGCCACGGTCGCCCAGGACCGCAAGGGTGGCGAGCGCGAACTGGGCGTGCGCTACGAGGCACAGCCCAACTTCTACTACTGCGGCCCCGCCGCCGCCCGCAACGCCCTCAGCGTGCAGGGCAAGAACATCGACGTCGACGGCATGGCCCAACGCATGGGCACCACCGAAGCCGGCACCAACTCCATCAACGACATCACCCCCATCCTGAACAAGGAAACCGGCAAGGACGCCTACCAGTCCGTCGAGATCCCCGACGCCAAGGCCGACGACAAGCAGACCGACAAGCTGCGCGCCGACATCGTCACCGCCATCGACGAAGGCCACGCCATCGTCGCCAACATCGCCGGCACCGCCACCGACACCGACGGCACCACCCACTCCTTCGAAGGCGGGCACTACATCAGCGTCGTCGGCTACCGCGACAACGGCAACACCGTCACCATCGCCGACTCCGCCAACCCCAACCAGGCCTCCTACCGGATGAGCGTCGACAACCTCGCCGACTGGATCGCCACCCGCGGCTACACCGCCTGACCCAACAACGGCACACCACCGCACTACAGCGACACACACCACCCAGCGACAACGACAAGGGCCGGCCCCACCACATGGGGCCGGCCCTTTCGTCGTGCCGTGCCGCGGGCTCGCCCGCCCTGCCCGGTCCCGCCCAGCGTGGTGTCCACCGCCGCCACCCGTACCCGGCTCAGGACCGGCGGTTGCGCTCCTGGCTGAGCCGCTCGTCGAGCCGGCCGAGTTCGTAGATCGCGTTCAGTTCCGTCGGCAGGTGGGTCACGTTGTCGGCCACGGGCTCGTCGTCCGGCCCGGGGGCGGGGGTCGGCGGGCTGGCCGGGCCGGCCAGGCCGGTGGCCGCGGCGGCGGGCCGGCGCCGTCGGTGCAGGACGAACAGCACGGGCACCGCCAGGACGCCCAGCGCCAGGCCGTAGACCAGCCACCGGTCCGCTCCCCCCTCGCCCTCGCGTGGCGGGGCCGCGACCGTCGAGGGGGCGTCGGAGGCGGCACCCTGCCCGGGTGCGCCCGGCGCCTCGGCCTCCCGGTCGGCCGGTCGCCCGGCAGGCCGGTCACCGGCGGGTGCGGGCGCGGACGCACCCCCGGGGCTGGACGCGGGCGCGGACCGGCCCGGCGCCGCCGGGAGAGCCGGCGCGGCCGACGGGCCGGCCGGGGACGGGGCGGGCGCCGCCGAGCTGGACGGCACGGGCGTCGGGGAGGTCCCCGGGGTGGCCCGGCCGCCCCCCTTGAGCAGGTCGTCGACGACCTGCCCGACGCCGCCGAGCAGGTCACCGACCGGCCCGCCGGAGGCCGTCGGCGTCGGCGCGGGAGCGAGCGCCAGGGTCAGAGCGAGCGCGGCCACGACACGCATGGTTCACCTCGAGAGGGGGTCGATGTGCCAGGCACCGTACCGCACTCCGGGTGGTCGCCGCGTGACGCCCCGGCGGTACGACCGGGGCGACGACGCTACGGGGGACGCCGCACGCGGCGCCCCCCGTACCGGGGTGGGGTCAGGCCGGCAGGCCGCCGACCTGGGTGTTGATCCAGGTGCGGATGGACGGCAGGTCCACGTAGATGGACGGGCCGGTGGCGCAGGTGGAGTTGTTGTTGCCGGCCCGGCTGGTGGCGCCGATCAGGGCCCAGGCCCCGTTGATCCGGCGCACCTGGGGGCCGCCCGAGTCGCCGTAGCAGGCGCCCGCGTTGCCGTTGGTGTTGTTGGTGCAGATCTCGTACGGGCCGTTGATGCCGAGGCAGCGGCTGTCCGAGACGATCGAGGTGTCCAGCTCGTGCGCGACGGTGGGGGCGCTACCGCAGCCCCGGGGGGCACAGGTCTGACCCCAGCCGATGATCCGCGTGGCGGTGCCGACCGCGCCTGAGGTGGTCGGGATCGGCGCCGGGGCGTAGCTGACCGAGCTGGACAGCTGGAGCAGCTTCACGTCGACGCTCGGGTGGTTGACCGCCCGGACGACCGGGACGACGGTGCCGCCGCTGTTGCGGTAGATGCTGCCGACCCGCACCGAGGAGGGGGTCCCGCAGTGCTTGGCGGTGACCGCCCAGTTGGCCTTGATCAGCGTGCCGGTGCAGCCGGAGACGTACACCATCCACGGGTAGTTCTCGCTCGCCGGCCGGCCGTTGACCACCTGCGGCGAGATGTCGTCGGTGTCGTTCCACGTGAAGGTGCCGGTGGGCACCTCCGACGCGGCGAGACCACCGGCGAAGAGCTGGTTCACCCGGGACGCCTCGGCGGCGCTCGGGTACGCGTTGGTGCAGGAGACCGGCGCGCTGCTGCCCGACATCAGGTCGGAGCAGAGCCCGGTACGCCGGTCGGGCAGGCCGAGGATGTGGCCGAGCTCGTGGGTGGCGATGCGGGTGCGGTTGTAGCCCTGGTTGACGGCGGTCCAGCCCATCCAGACCCGGCCCGCGCCGAGGCTGGTGACCTGCGCGCGCGGCCAGCCGCTGTCGACGTAGATGGTGACATTGCCCGGCGTACGGGCGACCAGCTGGACGTTGCTGACCCGGCTGTTCCAGATGGCTGCGGCCTGGTCGAAGTTGGTGCGGAACTCGCCGGCCCGGCTCGCGTCGTAGTAGACGGTCCGGGCGGCGGACGCGCCCGTGTCGGCGGACGCGCTCGCGCCGGTGGCAACCTGCATTCCGGTTGCGGCCAGCACCGCCGCCAGCGCGGCGGTCGCCGCGTGCAGCAGTTGTCGTCGGAACATACACGCACTCCCTGGGTTGTCCGGCGGCGTGCCACCGCCAGTCATCGATGTACGTGAATGCTAGAGCCGGGGCCGCCGATATGCGGCATAACGGAATCGTCATACCGGCGACGCGGCGGCCCGCTCCACCGAACGGGCGGCCCGGCGAACGTCGCCGGCCGCCAGCGCGAACAGCGCGAGCGCGCCGGCGAGGGCCGCGTCCACCCCGATCACGAATCCCCGCTCCGACCCGGCCGGCGCCACGGCGACGCCGGCGGCAAGCGCCACCGCCGCCGCGATCGCCATGCCCAGGCGGGCCGACGCCTCCCACCGCACGGCCCACCGGCTCCCCGGCGACCGTCCCGCCGTGAGGCCCGCGCGCAGCTGCCACGCGGCGGCGGCGATGAGCAGCGCACCGAGCGCGCCGGCGGCCCCGATCACCAGCCACGGCACGGCGAACGCCCCCGCCCGCCCGGCGGGCGACGACACACCGCCCGCCGCGAGCAGCGCGAACCCGACCGAGAGCGCGACATGGACGAGGACCACCCGCGACAGACGACGTCGCAGCTCACTCAGCTCGGCAACGGGCATCGACACTGCCGCCTCCCCTGCTCGGGTATCACCCCGCATCGTGCCACGTCGGGTGCCACCCGACCCAGGGGTGACCGGCTGCACGCCTTCCTCGACGAGCGGGTCGCCGAGATGAGGAAGGAACCCGCCCACTCGGAGACCTTGACGGCCCCCGGTCACGACTCCGGCGCGAGGCCGGCGGGGGCGCCGGTCTCCCGCAGCCGGCCGTCGGCGAGCCGCAGCCAGCGGTCCACGCCGATCGCCGCGAGGAACCGTTCATCGTGGCTGATCACCACGAACGCCCCCTCGTACGCGTCGAGCGCGCTCTCCAGCTGGCCGACGCTGACCAGGTCCAGGTTGTTGGTCGGCTCGTCGAGCAGGAGCAACTGCGGTGCCGGTTCGGCGAACAGCACGCAGGCCAGGGTGGCGCGGAGCCGCTCGCCGCCGGAAAGCGCCCCGACCGGGAGGTGGGCGCGGGAACCCCGGAACAGGAAGCGGGCGAGCAGGGTCATCCGCTGCGCCTCCGGCATCGCGGGCGCGTACGCGGCGAGGCTCTCCGCGACCGTGCGGTCGAGGTCCAGCAGGTCCAGCCGCTGGGAGAGGTAGGCGATCCGGCCGTCGGCCCGCCTGGTCCGGCCGCCCTCCGGCTGCACGTCGCCGCTGACCACGCGCAGCAGGGTGGACTTGCCGGCGCCGTTCGGACCGGTGAGCGCGATCCGTTCGGGCCCCCGGATCGTGAGGTCGACGCCGTCACCGGCGAACAGGGCGCGCCCGCCGTAGCGGACCTGCATCCCCTCGCCGTGGAAGACCGTGCGACCGGCCGGAAGGCTGGTGCCGGGCAGTTCCAGCGTGATCCGCTGTTCCTCGCGTAGGGCACGGCCCGCCTCGTCGAGCCGGGCCTTGGCGTCGCCGACCCGCGCGGCGTGCGTCTCGTTCGACCGGCCCGCCGACTCCTGGGCGCCCCGCTTCATGGTGCCGGCGAAGATCTTCGGCAGCCCGGCGCTCTTCAGGTTGCGGGCGGCGTTGCCGGCCCGGCGCTCGGCCCGTTCGCGCGCCTGCTGCATCTCCCGCTTCTCCCGCTTGACCTCCTGCTCGGCGTGGCGGACGTTCTTCTCCGCGACCTCCCGCTCGGCGCGCACCGCCTCCTCGTACGCGGTGAAGTTGCCGCCGTAGGAGCGGACCTCGCTCCGGTCGAGTTCGAGGATGCGGTCCATCCGGTCCAGCAGCGCCCGGTCGTGGCTGACCAGCAGCAGGCAACCGTTCCAGTCCTCCAGCACGGCGTACAGCTTGCGGCGGGCGTCGAGGTCCAGGTTGTTGGTGGGCTCGTCGAGGAGCAGGATGTCGGGCCGCCGCAGCAGTTGCGCCGCCAGGCCGAGGGAGACGACCTGACCGCCGCTGAGGGTGTGCAGGGGCCGGTCGAGGGACACGTCGTCGAGGCCGAGCCGGTCCAGTTGGGCGCGGGTGCGCTCCTCGATGTCCCAGTCGTTGCCGATCGTGGTGAAGTGCTCCTCGTCGGCGTCCCCGGCCTCGATGGCGTGCAGCGCCCCGAGCACCGGGGCGATCCCCATGACCTCGGCCACGGTCAGGTCGCCGGCCAGCGGAAGGCTCTGCGGGAGATAGCCGAGCACCCCGTCGACGGTCACGGAGCCGTCGGTCGGCTGGTATTCGCCGGCGATCAGCTTGAGCAGCGTGGTCTTGCCGGCGCCGTTGGGCGCGACGAGGCCGGTGCGGCCGGCACCGACCGTGCAGGACAGCCCCTCGAAGACCGGGGTGTCGTCCGGCCAGGAGAAGGAGAGGCGGGAACAGATGATGTACGCGTCGGACATGCGGGGACCCTCGGGGTGACGTGGGCGCGCCGGGCGCCCTGGAGACGGGATTCGAAGACGACGGACCACGGCCACGGCGGCGGTCGAACGCCTGCCGCTGTCCGGGCACTTCCGGTGTCACCCGGAGATGTCGTCGTCACCCGCCACGTCTGGTCTCCCTGTCCCGATCACTCGCGCCCATCCTAACAGCGCGGCCCCGTGCCCCGGGTACGCGCGACGGCGTCAGAGGCCCGCGCAGGGGTTCTCGCCCAGCGAGCAGTCCTCGGGCGCCCTGGTGAGCTGGTCGACGTCGCGCACGGCGAACGTGAAGGTCCGCGAGCGGCCGGGCGGCACGGGCGGCCCGGTGAAGGTGACGACCTGCCCGTCGCGCCGGTGCTCCGCCCCGCTGACGTCGGTCAGGGAGCCGCCCTCGGCCAGCGTGACGACCACCGTCCAGCCGTCCACCGCCGCGCTGCCGGAGTTGTCGACGACCACCTCGCCGGTGAAGCCGAGCAGCCTCGTCGACACGGTCCGGTAGCGGGCGGTCATGGCGGGGGCCGGCGGCGCGATCGAGGTGGGCGTGCGCGAGGGCGTCGCCGAGGGGGTCGCCGACGGCGTCCGGCTCGGGCGGGACGGGGTCGGCGTGGCGCTGCGCGTGGGGCGGGCGGAGGGGGTCGCCCGCGGCGTACGACTCGGGGTGGCCGTGGCGGTCGGCGACGGCGTCGCGACCGGGCCGGCGACCGGGTCCGGCTCGGCGGGTAGGACCGCCCACGCCGCCGCCCCGGCGGCCAGCACGACGCCGGTCAGCCCCGCGACCAGCAGCGGCCAGCGGCGGCGCCGGGCGGCCGGCGCCGGCTCGTCGCCGACTACCTCGGTCACCGGCATCTCGGCGGTCATCCCGGGCTCACCCCGACTCAGGTCGACCTGCCGGAAGGCCAGCCAGTCGAGGATCGCCGGCAGGCGCCCCGTCAACGCCTGCCGGTAGGACTCCTCACGGCGCTCGCGCTGCTCGTCGTTCCAGCTGCCGTGCTCCAGCACCTCGCGGACCGACAGCCGGCACCCCTCGGCGGTGGGGGCGACGGCACAGGCCAGCCGGCTCCGCCGGCCGCCCTCGAGGCACCGCAACGCGATCAGCTCCGGCTCCCGCCGGTCGGTCACCTCCGCGTCGACGGCGGCGTCGAACCCGGGCAGACCGGCGGTGAACAGCAGCAGCCGGCCGCGCGACCCGGCCATCGGCTCGACCTCGGTGAACCAGCGGGCGAGCAGAGCGCGATCCGTCAATGCGTGCCACACCCGGTCCGCCGGGTGGAACAGGTCCACCTGCACGTCGATCTCGATCACGGCGCGACTCTACGGGTATCGATCGCGGCCCGCCCCGGACGGGGGGATCCCCCATTGTGCGCCGGCCGGGCCGCCGGGGTGGGCGACCGGCGCCCACCCCTCCGGGGCGCCGGTCGGCGGTCATCCCTTCACGCAGACCACCTGCTTGAGGTGCGCCACCACCTCGACCAGGTCCTCCTGCTGCGCCATCACCTGGGTGATGTCCTTGTACGCCCCGGGGATCTCGTCGACCACCCCGGCGTCCTTGCGGCACTCCACGCCGGCCGTCTGCGCGGCCAGGTCGGCGGTGCTGTACGTGCGCTTCGCCTGCGCCCGCGACATCCGCCGCCCCGCCCCGTGCGAGGCGGAGCAGTACGCGTCCGGGTTCCCCTTGCCCCGCACGACGTACGAGCCGGTGCCCATCGATCCCGGGATGATGCCCAGGTCCCCCCGACCGGCCCGGATCGCCCCCTTGCGGGTGACCAGCACGTCGACGCCGTCGTAGCTCTCCTCCGCCACGTAGTTGTGGTGGCAGCTGATCGGCTCGTCGTAGCCGACGTGCGGGAACTGCTCCCGTACCACCCCGCAGAGCAGGGCGAGCATGACCGCCCGGTTGCGCCGCGCGTACTCCTGCGCCCACCACAGGTCCCGGCGGTAGGCGTCCATCTCCGGCGTGCCGGCGAGGAACACCGCGAGGTCGCGGTCGGGCAGGTCGGTGTTGTGCGGCAGCCGCCGGGCGACCGCGATGTGCCGCTCCGCCAACTCCTTGCCGATGTTGCGCGAGCCGGAGTGCAGCATGAGCCACACCCGTCCCTCGTCGGCGCCGCCCTGCTCCAGGCAGACCTCGATGAAGTGGTTGCCTCCGCCGAGCGTGCCCATCTGCCGCTGGGCCCGCGTCTCCAACTGCGCCACCCTCCGGTCGAGGCCGGCGAACCGGCGCCAGAAGTCGTCCCAGCCGGCCTGCTCCAGGCCCCGCACCCGGCGCGGGTCGACCGGCTTCTCCCGCTGGTTGAACCCGACCGGGATCGTGGCCTCGATCGCCGAGCGCAGCCCGGCCAGGTCGTCCGGGAGGTCGGCGGCGGTGAGCGAGGTGCGCACCGCGGACATGCCGCAGCCGATGTCGACGCCGACCGCCGCCGGCGAGACGGCCTGCCGCATCGCGATGACCGAGCCGACCGTGGCGCCCTTGCCGAAGTGCACGTCGGGCATGACCGCGACGCCCTCCACCCACGGGAGGGCGCCGATGTTGCGCAGTTGCTGGGCGGCCTGCGGCTCGATGCCGTACGGGTCGGTCCAGACCCGGACCGGCGCGCGGGTGCCCGCGAGCGGGGTGTAGCTCATCGTCGTCTCCTCGTGTCGAGGGCTGGTCGCCGCCGTCGCGGCGGGACCGGGAGGGATCGGGTGACGTCGCCGGGGCGCGGCCGGGACGGGGGTGGACGGCGATCGGGGGGACGAAAAAGCCGCCCGGCCCCGGTGGGGTGGGCGGCTGCGCGTACGCGCCGGCGCTAGACGCGCCGCCACCCCCGTTGCCGCCCCTGTTCGGGACGGCGCCGCCCACAGGATCGTGTGCCCGCGACTAGCGGGGCACCACCGCGCGGCGTCGGCCACACGGCGTCGGTGCGGGCGCGCTGCGACACGGCGTACTCCCCTGGGTCGTCCACTTGACCTTGCGCCGATGACGGTAGGCGGGGCGGGACGGTGGCCGCAATGGATATTCGCGTTCCACCCGTCTACGCGCACCGGGTGGCGGGCACGACGTCCGCGTCACGGCTGCTTCCCCATCCTTCCCTGTCTGCACTAGAGTAGGGAACGATGAGTGAGGAAATGTACTCGGTCGAGCAGGTGGCCGAGCGGCTGGGCCTGCACGTGCGCACCGTGCGGGGCTACATCCGCGCCGGTCGGCTCAGGGCGGTGCGGATCGGCAAGCAGTACCGGATCGCCCGCGCCGACCTCGACGCGCTGACCGGTCGGCCGGCCCTCGCCCGTCCCGTCGGCGGCACGGCGGTGGAGGTGTCGAGCATTTTGCAGATCGACGGCGTCGACCGGGCCGCGGCCGACCGGCTGGCCACGCTCGTCCTGGCCGCGGCGAACACCACCCACCACCCCGCGCACCCGCTGCGCATCCAGACCGTCCACGACGAGGAGCGGAACCGCATGAAGATCGTGATCCTGGGCGGAGCCTCGGCCACCGCCGAGGTGCTGCACCTGGTCGACGCCGTGCTCGACGGCGACAACGTCCTGCTCACGGGGGAGGCCGGCGGTGCCTGACGTCATCCAGGAGCGGGCCGGGGTGCCGGTGCTGGTGTGCGACCCGGACGGGCCGCCGGTGACCACCGAGCAGGACGCGCTGGACCTGATCGGCTCGGCCTTCCTCGGCGCCCAGGTGGTTGCCGTGCCGGTGAGCCGCCTCGACGCCTCCTTCTTCTCCCTCGGCACCCGCTTCGCCGGCGAGGTCATGCAGAAGTTCGTCAACTACCGGCTGCGCCTGGCCGTCGTGGGCGACATCGGCCCGCACCTCGCGGCCAGTTCGGCCCTGCGCGCCCTCGTGCACGAGTCGAACCGCTCCGGCCACGTGTGGTTCGTCCCCGACCTCGACGCCCTCGACGCCCGCCTGGCGCCACCGCCGGGACCCGGTGGGGCCGCCGCCGGGCCGGGCGGGGCGCCGACGCGCGGCTGACCGCCCCGGGGTTGCCGGCGCGCGGGACGGGTAACCGGCGCGGATGAGGCCGGAGGCCGAGCCGGTGGACGTCGACGAGCCGCTGGCCGTCGACGTACCGCCCGCGCCGCACGACGCCAGCGGCGAGCGCGTGCCGACCCGCGACCTGGCCGGGCTGGCGCCGCCGGCGCGGCCGGCCCGGCGGTGGACGCCGCGCCGGGTGGTCGCCACGCCGGCCGCGCTGGACCACCCGCACGGCCGACGGATCGCCCGGCGGGTCGAGGCCCTGGGCATCGAGGTCGAGCGGCTGCGCGCCAACCGGCTCACCGGCGTCCGCGGGGCCACCGAGCGGGAGACGTACGCGCGGGCGAAGGCGACCATGGCGCTCGTGGTCAGCCCGCCGTCGCGCCGGAAGCTGCAACCCATCGCGCCCAGCGCGGACTGGCGCTTCGACCTGGCGGAGGGCTGCCCGGCCCACTGCCAGTACTGCTACCTCGCCGGCTCGCTGTCGGGGCCACCGGTGACGCGCGTGTACGCCGACCTGGACGACATCCTCGCCAGCCTGGCCGACTACGCCGGGCGGGGCACCGTGACCAGCCGCAGCGCCGGGCGGGCCGCCGAGGGCACCACCTTCGAGGCGTCCTGCTACACCGACCCGCTGGCCCTGGAGCACCTCACCGGCAGCTGGCGCCGGGCGGTGGAGCACTTCGCCGGCTGGGACGCCCCGGTGCAACTGCGCTGGACCACCAAGTACGCCGACGTGGACACGTTCGTGGGGCTGCCGCACGCCGGGCGCACCCGGGTCCGGTTCAGCGTCAACTGCCGCCCGGTCAGCGAGCGGATGGAGGGCGGCACGGCGTCGGTGCCGCACCGGCTGGCGGCGCTGCGCCGGCTCGCCCTCGACGGCTACCCGGTGGGGTTGACCGTCGCGCCGATCATGCCGCTGCCCGGCTGGCGGGAGCACTACGGCGAGCTGCTCGACGCGGTCGCGGGCGCGGTCGCCGGGGTGCCGGGGCTCGACCTGACCGCCGAGCTGATCACCCACCGGTTCACCCCGGGCAGCAAGGAGGTGCTGCTCGGCTGGTACCCGCGCACGAGGCTGGAGATGGACGAGTCCGCCCGCAGCCGCAGGTACGGCAGGTTCGGCGCGGTGAAGTACGTGTACCCGCGCGACACGATGGCCGAGCTGCGCACCTGGTTCGACCGCGAGCTGGCCGCCCGGCTGCCGGCCTGCCGGGTCCTCTACTGGACGTGAGGATCGGCTACGGTCGACGACCGTGGCCCTGATGCGTGTCGACTTCCACTCCGAGGTGCTCGGCCTCGGCACCTCCATGACCGTGATCCTGCCGCAGCACACCTCCTCGCAGGTCGGCATGTCCGGTGCCGCCCCGCAGGGCGACCCGCCCGTGCTCTACCTGCTGCACGGGCTGTCCGACGACGACACGATCTGGCTGCGCCGCACCTCGATCGAGCGGTACGTGGCGCCGCTCGGCCTGGCCGTGGTGATGCCCCAGGTCGGGCGCAGCTTCTACAGCGACGAGGAGCACGGCAACCGGTACTGGACCTTCCTCACCGACGAGCTGCCCCGGCTGTGCCACGGGTTCTTCCGGCTCTCGGCGCGTCGGGAGGACACCTTCGTCGCCGGGCTCTCGATGGGCGGCTACGGGGCGCTGAAGTGGGCGCTGCGCGACCCGGGCCGGTTCGCCGCAGCGGCGAGCCTCTCCGGGGCGCTCGACGTGGCCACCCGCCGCCACCATCCGACCGCGCCCCTCGACCCCGGCGTCTGGCACACCGTCTTCGGCGACCGCCCGGTGACCGGCACCGACGACGACACCCTCGCCCTGCTCGACGCGGCGGCGGGCGCCGACCTGCCCGCGCTGCGCGTCGCCTGCGGCACCGAGGACTTCCTGTACGAGGACAACCTGACCTTCGTGACGGCGGCCCGCGAGCGCGGTGTCCCGCTCACCGTGGACTTCTCCCCCGGTGCGCACGACTGGGCGTACTGGGACGCGAAGATCCAGGACGTGCTGGCCTGGTTGCCGCTGCGCGCCGGCGGCTGACCCGACCGGCCCCGGGCGCCAGCTGAGCGCCGGTGCCGGTGGCCGGGCGGCCCGGCGCGGGTGGCGCCGCTGGCGCGGGTCCTCGGGGGGGCGGCCGTGTCCGCGCTGTCGAGCTGCCCCGTCGATGAGACCAATCGTCACGGGCGGGTGCCGCCGCGCCACCGGGAGTCCGGGACGGCCGCCCTGCCCCGTCCATGGGGCAGGGCGACACAGCCCACTCCCCCTCACCTGACGGCACGTGCGACGGTCGCCCGGCTGGCGCGCGGGCTTCCCGCCGTCTCAACCCGCAGGACGTGCAGGATCCCGGCGGCCAGCAGGAAACTGTCCGTTTTGTTCCGCGATGCTCCTCTGTGGCGAGTCGCGATCCGTAAATTCGACGAAATTCGTCGCTCAGGCACCAATATTTGACGAGTTAGCCAGGATCTATGGACATGAACCGGCGGCACTCGTAGGGTCTCACCATCTTCCGATGATCCTGGAGATGATGTGAACACTGCCGTCACGGAAATTCCCGCCAACCAGGCGACCGAGCTGCACGCCGCCGCCACCGTGGTGGACGGGAGCACGGTCATCGAGCTCAGCGACGCCCACCTCGACCGGATCCGGCGAGGCGGCGTAACCGCTGTCAACCACACGGTCACCAGGCCGTACGCGGACACGGTCACCGCCCTGCGGGAGGTGAACCGGTGCCGCAGGTGGATCGACGAACACTCCGACGAGGTGCTGCTCGCACTGACCGTCGCCGACATCGAGCGGGCCAAGGCCGAGGGCAAGGAGGCCGTCATCTTCGGCCCGCAGGACACCGAGATGATCGGCGTCGACCTCGACCTGCTCGGCACCTTCTACGATCTCGGCGTCCGCATCCTGCAGCTGACCTACCAGCGGCAGAACCTGCTCGGCGCCGGCTGCGGCGAGGAGACCGACTCGGGCCTGACGCACCGGGGTCGCCGCTTCGTCCAGGCGATGGACGAGCTGGGCATCCTGGTCGACGTCTCGCACTGTGGCGAGCGCACCGGCCTGGACGCGATGGAGGCGTCCGCCAAGCCGGTCGTCGTCACCCATTCCTTCTGCGACGCGATGTCGCCGCACATTCGCGCCAAGTCCGACGGCTACCTGCGCAGCCTCGGCGAGCAGGGCGGCGTCATGGGCATCACCACCTTGTCAGGGTTCCTGTACTACCCGGAGGCCCCGTCCCGGCGTCCGGATCTGGCCCGCTTCGTCGAGCACGTCAGCCGCGTGGTGGAGGTGGCCGGCATCGACCACGTCGCGATCGCCACCGACTACGACGAGACGTGGACGGAACCGATGCGGATCGCGCAGCTGAAGTCCATCGCGCAGTCGAAGTCCAAGGAGCACCAGAACCTCCTCGGTGACTTCGGCTGGACCGAGCGCCGGGCGATCGGGATGGACGACGCCGCGGACTTCCCCAACTTCACCGAGGCGCTCCTGAAGGGCGGCTTCTCGCCCGCGGACGTGACCAAGATCCTCGGCGGCAACTGGCTCCGGGTCTACGGACAGACGTGGAAGCCGGCCTGACCTGTAAGTGCTGATCGTGACACCAGCCAAGGAGACCAATGCGTACTCGTGTTTTGACCAAGGTGCTGGCAGTGGGCGTCATCTCGGCGCTCGCCGCCGGCTGCGGAGGCGGTGAGCCTCCGTCCAAGAACAGCGGCAGCAGCTCCAACGACGGCCTGAGCGGCAGCGTCCGCCTCCAGGACGAGTCGCAGCCGGCAGGCACCCCGAAGTCCGGCGGTCGGCTCCGGATCATGATCCGGCTGGACGCCAACGAACTCGACCCGCACCGCATGTCGGAGACCTCGGCCTTCGTCATCAACGAGCAGATCTACGAGTCGCTGGTGCAGTCGTACCGGGGCGAGATCAAGCCGGCGATCGCGGAGTCGTGGACGCAGAGCACCGACGGGCTGACGGTGACGTTCAAGCTGCGCGACAACGCGGTCTTCCACAGCGGGCGCAAGGTGACCGCGGCGGACGTGAAGTACTCGATCGAGCGGATCAAGGACCCGGCGACCCGGGCGCCACGGGCCCGTAGCTACGAGGGCATCAGCTCGGTCACGGCGCTCGACGAGCGTACCGTCGAGATGAAGCTGGCCAAGCCGAACGCCGCCATCCTGACCCTGCTCTCCACCGCCGCCTCGTCGATCGTGGACCGCACGGTGGCCGAGGCGGGCGGCCTCAACGGCAGCGTCGACGGCGGCAGCGGCCCGTTCAAGATGGCCTCGCGGGTCACCGGCCAGGCCATCAAGCTCGACAAGCACGCCCAGTACTGGGAGCAGGGCGTTCCCTACCTCGACGGGATGGACTTCACCTTCAACCCGGACGACAACGCCCGCGCCGCGGCGGTCCGCAGTGGCACCGTCGACTTCCTCTGGCGTCCGGCGCCCGAGTTCATCGACGCGCTCAAGCGCGACGAGAAGCTCAAGTGGTACGGCGGATCCGGGTCGCTCTCGCTGCACCTGCGGCTCAACACCTCCAAGGCCCCCTACGACAACGTCAAGGTCCGGCAGGCCATCTACCTCGCGCTCGACCGCCAGGAGATCCTCAACGTGGCCAACTCCGGCTTCGGGACCGCGCTCAACGCGGGCTACCTGCCGCCGGACCGGTTCGGCGCGGTGAAGGAGCCGATCTACGGCAAGGCCGACGTCGAGAAGGCCAAGGCGCTGCTGGCCGAGGCGGGGTTCCCGAACGGCTTCGAGGCCAAGCTCATGGTCATCGCCACCTCGGCCTTCCAGGTGCGCTCGGCCGAGGTGGAGCAGCAGCAGCTCGCCAAGATCGGCATCAAGGTGACCATCGAGTCGGTCGAGTCGACCATCGCCGACACGAAGACGAAGTCCGCGGACTTCGACATGTACCAGTCCGGCTTCGGTCTGACCTACGACCCGGACGAGCGGTTCACCGCCAGCTTCCTCCCCGGCGGCGGCCTGAACTACGGCAACTGGTCCGACAAGGAGTACGAGAGCCTCGTCGTGCAGGCCCGCTCGGAGATGGACAAGGACAAGCGCGCCGCGCTCTACCAGCAGGCCGAGAAGATCCTGGCCGAGCGCGGGCCGGTGGCCATGACCTTCCTGAACGCGGACTTCGACGTGGTGCAGAAGGACGTCATGGGATACCAGGGCGACCCGACACCGACGTACCGCTTCTACCGGCACATCTGGCTCGACCGCTGACGGCCGTGGCGGGGACGCCGGCCTCCCGGCGCCCCCGCCACCACCCGCGAAGACGACGAAAGGCAGGCCCATGACGTCCGTACCGCTGACCGACCGCTATGTCATCGCCGCCCGGCTCAAGGGCTACCTCAACAAGCACGGCGAGGCGGTGGCACTGCTGACCGAGGCGCTGGAGCTGGAGCCGGGCAGCGCACGCCTGCTGCGCTTCCGGGGACACCGACGCATCTCGATCGGCGACTACGCCGGTGCCGTCGCCGACCTGCGCGCCGCGGCCGACCAGCTGCCCGGCGTCGAGGACGAGTACGAGATGTACCAGCCCGAGGTGGAGAAGGACGTCGTCAGCCTGATCCTCGGCAGGCCCGAGCAGGTGCGCCCGCAGCACCTCACCGACACCATGGCCGCCCAGGACCCGGAGGCCCTCGGCCGGTACAACACGACGCTGCACGCCGGCATCTGGTACCACCTCGGGGTCGCCCAGTACCTGAGCGGTGACTTCGAGGGCTGCCTGCCCAGCTTCCGCGCGGCCGAGGAGTCCTCGCGGCACCAGGAGGGCATCGTGGCCTCGCAGGACTGGCAGTACATGGCGCTGCGCCGGCTCGGCCGACCGGCCGAGGCCGAGGAGGTGCTCGACCGGTTCCGCAAGATCAGCCTGGTCCAGGAGGACCACCTGGTCGGGTACGAGGGCCGGATGCAGCTCTACACCGGCGACATCACCCCGGAGCAGCTGTGGGCGATGTGCGACGGCAACGGCCTGAAGACCGTCACCCAGGGTTACGGTCTGGGCAACTGGTACTACCACGAGGGCGACATCGAGAAGGCCCGTGAGGTCTTCGACGGCGTGCTGCGGACCGGCGTCACGCACGCCTTCGCCTACCTCGCGGTCAAGGCCGAGTACGCCAACAATCCCGACTTCGCCGCAGCGGCGACGACAGAGGAGAACTGACGATGGCAATCATCCGTGCCGAGATCGGCAAGCGTGACCAGGAGACCAAGAACGCGATCATCGCCGAGCTGACCGACGTGCTGGTCAAGTACGGCTCCCCGCGCGAGAACACCCACGTCCTGCTCTACGAGGTCTCGTACGACAACTGGGCCAAGGGCGGCCTGACCTACAACGAGCGGAAGAAGCAGGCGCAGGAGTCGTCATGACCGTCGCCACCCGGGGACCCCACGTCCTGATCACGCCGAACCTGGCCGAGCTGCTACCGCAGCTGCGCGAGCGGTATCCGCAGTGCCGGTTCACGCCGGTGGCGGAGGACGAACCGGTACGTGAGGAGTACCTCGACGCCGAGGTGATCCTGCGCAGCGCGATGAACGAGGACACCTTCGACGAGCTGCTCAGCAAGTGCGACGGGCTGCGCTGGATCCAGATCACCGCCGCCGGCTTCGACTGGGTGGGCGGCGACATCATGCGCCGCCGCCTCGACGAGGGACTGATCTACACCCGGTCCGGGAACTCGTACAACGTGCCGATCGCCGAGTACATCATCGGTGCGGTGCTCCTGCACCAGCGGGCGTTTCCCGAGCTGCGCGAGGCGCAGGAGCGCCGCGAGTGGGTGCGGATCGTCGGCCGCGACCTGATCGGCAGCACCATGCTGGTCTTCGGCACCGGCGGGATCGGGCGTGAGGTGGCCTGGCGTGCCCGGGCCCTGGGCGTCACGGTGATCGGGGTCAACCGTGCGGGTAAGCCCGCCGAGGGCTTCGACCGGGTGGAGTCGTTCGCCGACCGCCTCGCGTTGCTGCCCGAGGCCGACTCCGTGGTGCTGGCCATGCCGCTGACCGAGGAGAACCGGTACTTCTTCGACGCCGCGCACTTCGCGGCGATGCGGGAGACCGGCCTCCTGGTCAACGTCGGGCGGGGTGCGCTGATCGTCGAGGACGCGCTCGTCGACGCCATGCGGCAGGACCGGATCGCCGGTGCCGTGCTCGACGTGTTCGAGGAGGAGCCGCTGCCTCCGGACCACCGGTTGTGGAGCCTGCCCCGCACGACGGCCACCCCGCACACGTCGTTCCGGGGTTCGGGCAACCTGCAACGGCTCTACGCGGACTTCTGCGCCAACTTCGACCTGTACCTGGCCGGTGAGCCGCTGACCGGCACGAAGCGTCAGCCGGAGCTGGGGTACTGACCGACCCGACCCACGTCGAGAGGCGGCGGCGCACCCGGACACCGGGTGCGCCGCCGCCCTGATGTCGTGCCCGGCCGCTGCGCGCCCGGCGTCCGGGCGGACGTGGCGCCTGATGTCGTGGACGACTCAGCTCGACAGTGCGGGCACGCCGTACGCGTCCGCAGACACGTCGGCGGCCCACCCGGTCGATCGGGTGGGCCGCCGGCGTCCTGCCGTCGGAGTCGGGATCACCCGAGCAACGAGCGGGCCGCCGCCAGCACGTCGTCCTCGCCCAGCAGCACCTGGTCGGCGGCCGGGCCCAGGGGGATGTAGCTGTCGACGCTGTTGACGCGGGAGATGCGGCCGGTGAAGCCGCCGTCGACCAGGGCGGCCACCACCGCCTCCGAGACGCCGCCGCTGGTGCGGCTCTCGTCGACGACGAGGACCCGGGGGATCCCGGCGAGCGCGGCGCGCAGGCTCGCGGCCGGCAGCGGCGCCAGCCACTGCAGGTCGATCACCCGGCTGCTGACCTGGCGTTCCCGGGCCAGCGTCCCGGCCACCCGCAGGCTCATCGGGACGCCGTTGCCGAAGGTGACCATCGCCAGGTCCGTGCCCTCGCACACCGTCCGCACCTGGCCCAGCGGGTTCTCCGTCGCCGCCCAGTCCGCCGGCTCCGGATAGTCGGCGAGCCAGCCGCCGTCGCCGTCGGTGTGCAGGTCACGCCGGTGGTAGAGCGCGATCGGTTCCAGGAAGACACACACCCGCCCCTCCTGTTCGGCCAGGGCGAGACACTGGCGCAGCAGGGCGGGGGCGGTGGCCGGGTGTGACGCGACCGCGAAGGCCAGGCCGGGGATGTCCCGCAGCACCGCCACCGAGTTGTCGTTGTGGAAGTGCCCGCCGAACCCCTTCTGGTAGGCCAGGCCGGCGATCCGCACGACCATGCCGTTGGAGTACTGCCCGTCGGAAAAGAAGCGCAGTGAGGCCGCCTCGCCGCGCAGCTGGTCCTCGGCGTTGTGCAGGTATGCCAGGTACTGGATCTCCGGGATCGGCAGGGTGCCGGCCAGGGCCCCGCCGAGCGCGACCCCGAGGACGGTCTGTTCGTCGAGGAGCGTGTCGAAGACGCGGTTGGCCCCGAAGGCCTTCCGCAGCCCCCGCGTGACGCCGTAGACGCCGCCCTTACGCGCCACGTCCTCGCCGAAGACCTGGGCCTGCGGCCAGGTCAGCAGCGCGTCGTGCAGGGCGGCGTTGATCGACTGGGCCAGGGTGAGCGGGCCACGGGACTCGGGGGGCCTGCCGCCGAACGCCCTCTCCCGCCCGGCGCCGGTGCGGCGCGCGGCGGCGCCGACCCGGCCCACCCGGCGGGCGGTCAGTGGTGCGGTCACCGCCGCCGGGTCGTCCAGCCGCCCGACCCGGCCCGGTATCAGCCCAGCCTGGTCCATCACCTGCTTGCGGGAGTGCTCGTAGCGGGTGAGGGTCTCGGCCGGGCTGAGGATCCGCCGCCGCGCGAGCAGGGCCGCGGTCGCCAGGATCGGGTCGCGGGCGTGGTCGGCGAGGATCTCCGCGCGGGTCCGGTAGGCCAGCTCGGCGTCGGAACCGGCGTGGCCCATGAACCGTACGGTGCTCAGGTGCAGCACGGCGGGCTGACGTCGGGTACGCACCTGGTGCGCCACCTCGGCCGCCGTCGCCAGCAGGCCGGCGGGATCGGCGCCGTCGGCGTACGCGTAGTGGATGCCGGGCAGGGCCGACAGCATCCGCCGCACCCAGCCCCGCGGGGAGCGGGTGCTGATGCCGATGCCGTTGTCCTCGCAGACGAACAGCAGCGGCACCGGGATTCCCTGGTGGGCGCTGTAGC
Source organism: Micromonospora reichwaldensis (assembly GCF_031845925.1). Classification (NCBI taxonomy): domain Bacteria; kingdom Bacillati; phylum Actinomycetota; class Actinomycetes; order Micromonosporales; family Micromonosporaceae; genus Micromonospora; species Micromonospora reichwaldensis. The sequence goes on from NZ_JAVRFL010000007.1 coordinate 119,018, forward strand.
CCACCGCGTTCAGGGCTCCGGCCGCCGTCGAGTGGTTGGCCGAGGCGTCGCCGAAGCTGCACACCACCACGGCGTCGGCCGGGTAACCGGTGTCGGTGACGCCCCGGTCGAGCGCGAACGCCAGGCCCATGGCCCGGGGCAGGTGGGAGGCGATCGTCGACGTCTGCGGAATGATGTTCAGGCCCCGGTGACCGAAGACCTTGTGCCGGCCACCCGAGATCGGGTCCCGCCGGGACGCCGCCGCCGAGTGCAGCACGTCCGCGATCGGCGTGGAGCCGGCGACCTGACCGGCCCGCGCCGCGTAGAAGGCGCCGGAGCGGTAGTGCAGCAGGGCGGGATCGGTCGGGCGCAGCGCCAGCGCGACGGCGGCGTTGCTCTCGTGTCCGCTGGAACCGATCGTGTAGAACCCCTCCTGCCGGGTCTGCAACCACCGCAGCGCGAGGTCGAGGTGCCGGCTCTGGATCTGGGCGTCGAGGTAGTCCACCAGCAGGCCGGGGTCGATGTCGACGTCCGGGGAGGTCTCCTCGGGCAGCGGCTGTCCCGCGGACCACTCGGTGAGGCGGCGGACCAGGTGCTCGTCGATGGATTCCACGCGGTTGTGCTCCTTGCGGGTCAGCGACTGGAGCGGCCCCGCAGCCGCGGGTCCAGTACGTCGCGAAGGGTGTCGCCCAGGAGGTTGAAACCGAGGACGGCGATCATGATGCAGACCCCGGGTACGACCGACGGCCAGATGGACATCTCCATGAAGGACTTGCCGTTGGAGAGCATCGAGCCCCAGGACGGTTGGGGCGGCTGCACACCGAGCCCGAGGTAGCCCAGGGACGCCTCGATCAGGATCGCGTAGGCGATGCTCGTGGTGAACTGCACCGCGATCGGAGCGATCGAGTTGGGCAGGATGTACTTGAGGATGAGCCGGGTGTTGCTCAGCCCGACCGCCTGCCCCGACTCCACGTACGGCTCCCGGCGCACCGACATCGCGGTGCCGCGCACGATCCGGGCGAAGCTGGGGATGAAGACGATGACCAGGGCCAGGACGAGGTTCTCCGTGCCCGGTCCGCGGGCGGCCACGACCGCGAGGGCCAGCAGCAGGGTGGGGAAGGAGAACATGATGTCCGTCGCCGGGGTGATGATCGCGTCGAGTACGCCCCGGTAGAAGCCGGCAAGCAGCCCCAGCAGGACGCCGATGGCCCCGGCACAGGTCACCACGATCAGGCTCACCGTCAGCGAGGTGCGCGCGCCGTAGAGCGCCCGGCTGAGCAGGTCGCGCCCGGCCTCGTCGGCGCCGAGCGGGAAGTCGCCGCCGGGCGGGGCGAGCCGCTGGTCGGACATCGCGGTCGGGTCGTAGGGGGAGATCAGCGGGGCCAACGCCGCGGCCGCGATCATCAGCACCACGATGACCAGCCCGACCAGGCCTACCTTGTCCCGCGTCATCAGTCTCAGCAGGTGGCCGCTGCGGCGCCCGGTGGGCTTCGGGGAGGCGCCTTCCTGCTGCTTGCCGCGACGTTGGCGGCCGGGAGCGGCTTCAGTGACCACTGCGCAACCTCGGATCCAGGTAGGTGTAGAGCAGGTCGACGAGGAGGTTGACCACGACGTAGAAGAAGGCCAGGAAGAGCAGGGTTCCCTGGACGACGGGATAGTCACGCTGGCTGATCCCGCGGATGACCATCGTGCCGAGCCCCGGCCACGCGAAGACCTGCTCCACGATGACCGTGCCGCCCAGCAGCGCCCCGGCCTGGATGCCCAGCACCGTCACCACCGGGATCAGCGAGTTGCGCAGGGCGTGCCGGACCATGACCCCGCGTTCGCCCAGCCCCTTGGCGCGGGCGGTGCGGACGTAGTCCTGGTTGAGCACCTCCAGCATGCTGGACCGGGTCATCCGCATGCTGATCGCGGCGAGGCTGGCGCCCAGGGTGACCGAGGGGAGGATGAGGTACTTCAGGCTGCCCAGGAAGCCCTCACCCTCCCCCGCGCCCTGTGACGGCAACCAGCCCAGCGAGACCGAGAAGATGTACACCAACAGGATGCCGAGCCAGAAGTTCGGCAGCGACAGCCCGATCAGCGAGGCGACCCGGGTGCTGGCGTCGAGCAGACCGTTGCGCTTGGTGGCGCTGAGCACACCGAGCGGGATCGAGATGAGGATCGAGACCAGCAGCGCCGACACCGCCAGCAGCAGCGTGGACGGGAAGCGCTGCATGATCTCTTCGAGCACCGGCTGGCCGGTACGCATCGAGGTGCCGAGGTCGCCCTGGAGGAGGGCGCCCAGCCACCTCACGAACTGCTCGTAGACGGGCATGTCGAGCCCGAAGTAGCGGCGCATCTCCGCCTCGATCGCGGGGTCGCCGAAGTCCTGACCCATGATCGAGCTGATCACGTCGCCGGGGATCATGCGGATCACCAGGAAGGAGATCACCGAGATCCCGAGCAGGACCGGAATAACCGATATAAGGCGGATCAGCGTGATGCGCAGCATGTCTTGCCTCTCTCGGTCTGGTCAGACTTCAGAACCGGGCATGCCAGGATCCGAGCCTGTGTCCCAGGCGGAGTCCTCGTCGCCGGTGACCGCGATGTCGCGGGCCCACTCGTGCGCTCGCTTGGCGACCCGTAGCACCATCACCGAGCGGCTCTCCATCACCCCGTCGAGGTGGCCCAGCCGCTCCGTCCAGAACCGCCGCATGGCATTGCTGGAGGCGAAGTAGCCGACGGCGATGACGTCGAACTGCCCGGTCACGTGGTAGACGTACGCGATCTCGGGCATGCCGGCGAGCTTGTCGATGAGCTGTTCGGTGCTGCCCGGCGCGCTCTGGATCTCGAAGAGTGTGTGCACCGGACGACCCATGAAAGCGGCGCTGGGGATCGCGGCGAACTGCAACTGCCCGTCCGCGACCAGTCGTTCCATCCGTCGTCGGACCGACCCCTCGGACAGGCCGACCTTGGCGGCAAGCGCCACGTTCGTCTGCCTCGGGTCCTGGACGAGTTCCCGGATGATGCTGCGATCTTTTTCGATCGAGCCCTTGGATGCCAACGTTGCTCCAACTTCACTTGGTGGCGGTATTCGTCGCTGCCGGGAGCCTAGACGACGAACATCGTCTGTGCAACACTCCTGGTTGACGAATGGCGACGTTGAGACGTCCAGATTGCGGGGTGGGTTCGATGGCCTTGTTGGAGGTGCGGGACCTGCGCACCGAATTCCGTGCGGCACGGGGTTCGGTGACGGCAGTCGACGGGGTCTCCTTCACCGTCGACGCGGGCGAGACGGTGGCACTGGTGGGCGAGTCCGGCTGCGGAAAGTCGGCCACCGCGCAGTCCATCATGGGCCTGATCGTGCCGCCGGCCGGTCAGGTGACCGGCGGACAGGTGCTCTTCGAAGGAAGGGACCTGGTGCGCCTACGCCCTCGCGAACTGCGGGCCGTCCGCGGCAAGGGCATCTCGATGATCTTCCAGGACCCGATGACCTCGCTGAACCCGGTGCTGACCGTGGGGAAGCAACTCACCGAGACCCTGGAGCTCCACCTTGGACTCGGTCGCCGGGCCGCGCGGGCGCGCGCCGTCGAGCTGCTGGAGATGGTGCGTATCCCGGCCGCGGAGACCCGGCTGAGCTCCTATCCGCACCAACTCTCCGGCGGCATGCGGCAACGCGTGATGATCGCGATGGCCCTCTCCTGCCAACCCCGGCTGATCCTCGCCGACGAGATCACCACCGCACTCGACGTCACCATCCAGGCGCAGATCCTGGAGCTGCTGCGGGAGTTGGCGAGGGAGACCCGCACCGCCGTCCTGCTCATCACCCACGACCTCGGGGTCGTGGCCGGCATGGCGGAGCGGGTCAACGTGATGTATGCCGGGCAGATCGTGGAGCGGGCCGAGACGGTCGACCTGTTCCACCGCCCGCAGATGCCCTACACCTGGGGGCTGCTGGGGTCGGTGCCCCGGCTGGACCTCGTCCGGGGCGGCAAGCTCCGCCCGATCGCCGGCCGCCCGCCGGAGCTGTCGGAGATGCCCCCCGGCTGCCGGTTCGCGCCCCGCTGCGCGCACGTGCGGGACACCTGCCACGGCGGCGCACCCGACCTCATCACGACGTGGGAGACGCCGGACCGGGGCCAGCTGACCCGCTGCTGGGGCATGCGACCCGAAAGCGAGGGCGGCTGGCTCTCCACCGAGGACCGGCACCCCTACCTCTCGACCGAGGAGAGCCGATGACCGAATCCCCCGTCACCGCTCCGGAGCACGCCCTGCTGCGGGTGCGCGACCTGGCGGTCGACTTCAAGGTGCCCGCGCGTGGCAAGCTGCGACCGGCCCGCCTGCGTGCCGTGTCCGGAGTGGATCTCGACGTCCGGCGCGGCGAGATCATCGGTGTGGTGGGCGAGTCCGGCTGCGGCAAGTCCACCACCGGGCGGGCCATCCTCCAGCTCCTCAAGCCCACCAGCGGGACGGTGACCTTCGACGGCACCGAGCTGACCACCCTGAGCCGGGGCCGGATGCGGGCGATGCGCCGCCGGATGCAGATGATCTTCCAGGACCCGTACGCGTCGTTGAACCCGCGCATGACCATCGGCGAACTCATCGAGGAGCCGTTGCTGGTACACGCGGATCTCTCCGCCGCCGGACGACGGGCCAAGGCGGTGGACACCATGCAGCTGGTCGGGCTCAGCGAACAGTGGCACAGTCGCTACCCGCACGAGTTCTCCGGCGGCCAGCGGCAACGGGTCGGCATCGCGCGGGCGCTGGTCAGCAACCCGGACTTCATCGTCGCCGACGAGCCGGTCTCCGCACTGGACGTCTCGGTCCAGGCCCAGATCGTCAACCTGCTCGAACAGTTGCAGGAGGACCTGGGCCTGACGATGATGTTCATCGCCCACGACCTGGCCGTCGTGCGGCACCTCTGCGACCGCATCGCCGTGATGTACCTCGGCACCGTCGTCGAGGTGGGCGAGTGCGAGGACATGTACCGCCGGCCGCAGCACCCCTACACCAAGGCGTTGCTGTCGGCGGTGCCGATCCCCGATCCGCTGGTCGAGACCGAACGCCAGCGCGTCATCCTCACCGGAGACGTGCCGAGCCCGCTCAGCCCGCCCAGCGGATGCCGCTTCCGCACCCGGTGCTGGAAGGCGCAGGAGATCTGCGCGGCGCAGGAGCCGGTGCTCACCACGGCTGCCGGCAGCGGCCACCAGGTCGCCTGCCACTTCCCGGAGGAACCCGGTCCGCTGGACCAGCCCCTCGCCGCCGCGGCCGGTGGCCGGTGAGCACGACCGTGCATCTCAATCTCGTCGACGGGCAGTGGGTCGACGGGGAACGCCGGCCGAACGGCAACCCCGCGCGCCCCGGCGAGGTCGTCAGCGAGTACGCCGTGGCCGGCCGGGACACCGCCCGCGCGGCGATCGAGGCCGCCCGCCGTGCCCAGCCCGGCTGGGCCAGGCAGTCCGTCGGGTCCCGGATGGAGATCCTGGACCACATCGGCACCACCATCCTGCGACGCACCGAGGAGCTCGCGGTCCTGCTCTCGCGGGAGGAGGGCAAGCTGCTCAGCGAGGCGCGCGGAGAGGTCACCCGGGCCGGTCAGACCTTCCGCTACTACGCCCACCAGTTGCTGCAACCGCAGGGCGAGGTCTACTCCTCCACCCGCCCCAACGTCCACGCCGAGGTCCGGCGCCGACCGCTGGGCGTGGTCGGCATCATCACGCCCTGGAACTACCCGCTCGCCATCCCGGCGTGGAAGGTCGCGCCCGCGCTCGCCTACGGCAACGCGGTCGTGCTCAAGCCGGCCGAACTGGTCACCGCCTCCGCCGGGGAGCTGGCCCGGATCATCGCCGGGTCCGCGCTGCCGCCCGGCGTGTTCAACCTCGTCATGGGCGCCGGCCGGGTGGTCGGCGAGGAACTGCTGACCTCGACCGGGATCGACGGCGTCTCCTTCACCGGGGGCACCGGCACCGGCCGCCACGTGGCGCAGCAATGCCTCGCCCACGGCAACAAGCGGTTCCAGCTGGAGATGGGCGGCAAGAACCCACTCGTGGTGCTCGACGACGCCGACCTGGAGGTCGCGGTGCGCTGCGCCCTGGACGGCAGCTTCTACAGCAGCGGCCAGCGCTGCACGGCGTCGAGCCGGCTGATCGTGCAGGCGGGCATCCACGACCGGTTCGTCGAGGCGCTGGCCGCGGCGGCCGGTGCACTGCGGGTCGGCGACCCACTCGACCCCCTCAGTGACCTGGGCCCGGTGGTGAGCCCCGAACAGCTCGCCCAGAACCTCGACTACGTCCGGATCGGACGCGAGGAAGGCGCGACCGTGGTGGCCGGCGGGACGCACCACCCGGACGAGGGGCAGTTCATGCGGCCCACCCTCTTCGCCGACGCGCGCAACGACATGCGGTTGGCCCGGGAGGAGATCTTCGGTCCGGTCTCCTGCGTCATCAGGGTCGACGACCTCGACGAGGCGATCAGCGTCGCCGGCGACACCGACTACGGGCTCTCGGCCGGCATCGTGACCACGTCGCTGTCGGCGGCCGAACGGTTCAAGCGCGACGCCCGCGCCGGCATCGTCTCGGTCAACCTGCCCACCGCCGGCACCGAGCTGCACCTGCCCTTCGGCGGCACCGGCGCCTCCAACCACGGGCCCCGAGAGCAGGGCGGCTACGCGCGGGACTTCTACTCCGTGCCGGTGACCTGTTACACCGGCTGGTGAGGACGCCATGACACCGAAGATCCTGCTCACCGAGCCGATCGCCGAGGCCGGCATGGCGCTGCTGCGGGCGGCGGGCGAGGTACACGTCGCCCACGCCACCGACCCGGCGGCACTCGCCGCCGGGCCACTGACCTGCGCCGACGCCCTCGTGGTGCGCTCCTCTCCGGTGACGGCCGGCATGCTCGAAGCCGGTCGGCGGCTCAGGATCGTCGGCCGACACGGCGCCGGGCTGGACGGCATCGACCTCGCCGCGGCCGACCGCCTGGGCATCCGGGTGGTCGGCACGCCGGGCGCCAACGCCGAATCGGTGGCCGAGTTCGTCATCCTGGCCGCCCTCGCCCTCGCCCGGCAGGCGCCGACGGCCGCCGCGTCGTTGACCCGGGGCGCCTTGCCCGCCGGCCGGTCGCTGCCGTCCGCGGTCGTCGCGGCCGGGCTGACCGGGACCATGCTGGCCGGCCGCACCCTGGGCCTGGTCGGGCTCGGCGCGATCGGCCGGGGCGTCGCGACCCGCGCCCGGGGACTGGGCATGAACGTGATCGGGTACGACGTCGCGACGGCCACCCCACCCCCGGGAGTACGCCTCGTCGCGCTGGACGAGCTGCTGTGCGAGGCCGACGTGGTGAGCCTGCACGTGCCGCAGACCCCGCAGACCACCGGACTCGTCGACGCCGCCGCGCTCGCCCGGATGCGGCCGGACGCCCTGCTGGTCAACACCGCGCGGGCCGGGGTCGTGGACAGCGGGGCCGTACTCGCCGCGCTCGACGCCGGGCGGCTGCGGGGCTACGCGGTGGACGTCTTCGCGCCCGAGCCGCCCCGCCCCGACGATCCACTCCTGCACCATCCGAGGGTCTTCGCCACCCCGCACATGGCGGCGATGACCCGCGACGCGCTGGACGCGATGGCCGTCGCCGTCGCGCGTAGCGTGATCGCGCACCTGCAAGCCCCGGAAGGAAACGAACCGTGACCCTGTCCACCCCCGCGACCACGCTCGCGTACTTCGGCGTCGACGCCCTGATCGACGACGACACCCGAGACCTCCAGGCCGCCGTACGCGGCTTCGTCGACCGACGGATCCGCCCGGAGATCGCCACCTGGTACGAGCAGGGCCGCCTGCCCGTGCGGGACCTCGCCCGCGAACTCGGTGAACTCGGCGTGCTCGGCATGCACCTGAGCGGCTACGGCTGCGCCGGCACCTCCGCCGTCGCGTACGGGCTGGCCTGCTTCGAGCTGGAGGCGGGCGACTCGGGGCTGCGCTCCCTGGTGTCGGTGCAGGGATCGCTCGCCATGTACGCCATCTGGCGCTTCGGCTCCGAGGAGCAGAAGCAGCAGTGGCTGCCCCGGATGGCCGCCGGCGAGGCGATCGGCTGCTTCGGCCTGACCGAACCGGACTTCGGCTCCGACCCGGCCGGCATGCGGACCCGGGCCCGCCGCGACGGGGACGACTGGGTGCTCGACGGCACCAAGATGTGGATCACCAACGGCTCCGTCGCGGATGTCGCCGTGGTGTGGGCGCGCACCGACGGGGGCGTACGCGGCTTCCTCGTTCCGGCCGGCACCCCCGGCTTCACCGCCCCGGAGATCACCCGCAAGCTCTCCCTGCGCGCCTCGGTGACCTCGGAACTCGTCCTCGACGACGTGCGGCTGCCCGCCGACGCGATGCTGCCGGAGGCCGCCGGCCTGTCCGGGCCGCTGACGTGTCTCAACGAGGCCCGCTTCGGCATCGTCTTCGGGGCGCTGGGCGCGGCCCACGACTGCCTGGAGACGACGATCGCGTACGCCCGCAGCCGGCAGATCTTCGACAAGCCGCTCGCCGCGTACCAGGCCACCCAGCTCAAGCTCGCCGACATGGGGCTGGAGCTGGGCAAGGGGATGCTGCTGGCGTTGCAGATCGGCGCGCTGAAGGACGCCGGCACGCTCGACCACCGGCAGATCAGCCTGGGCAAGCTCAACAGCGTGCGGGAGGCCATCGCCATCGCCCGCGAGTGCCGCGCCATCCTGGGCGCGGCGGGGATCACCCTCGACTACCCGGTCATCCGGCACTCGGCCAACCTCGAATCCGTGCTCACCTACGAGGGCACGTCCGAGGTGCATCAGCTGATCATCGGACAGGTGCTGACCGGCCACGCCGCCTTCAAGTGAGCGCGACGCCGGGTCGGGAGCGCCAGCCGGGTCGGCTGCGCTGGCCAGGTCGGCTGCGTCAGCCGCCGACGGGTTCGGCCGAGGAGCGGGCCACCGGCAGGTCGAAGTACGTGTCCGGCCAGGGCTCGTCGCGGTAGCGGTAGTGCCACCACTCGCGGTCGTAGTTGACGAAGCCGCCGTCGGTCATCAGCTGCCGCAGCAGCCGCCGGTTGTCCCGGGCCACGCCGGTGATCCGGGGTGAGTCGGTGTGCGCGAGCGGGTCGAAGCAGTCGAAGCCCGTGCCCATGTCGACGCCGTTGTCCGGGAACCGCTGCCCCTTCGCCGCGGTGCAGGAGACCAGGGGTTGGCCCGGGGCGTACGGGGGCTGGGTGGGGGTCGGCACGTCGACCAGGGTCAGGTCCAGCGTGCTGCCCCGGCTGTGGGCGGTGGGCGCACCGACGTACCCCTCGTCGAACAGCTCGGACTTCGCCACCCGGGGATAGAACTCCGCCTTCATCCGCTGCTCGCCGGGCTGCCGGGCCCACTCGACGAAGTCGTCGGCGGCCCGCTGGGGGCGGTAGCAGTCGTACACCTTCAGGCTGCGGGCCCGGGCGAGGGCGGCGTCCTGCACCCGGCGCAGCGCCTCGGCGGCCCGGCGGGTGAGCAGGCAGAGCGGTTCGGGGTAGCCGGCGACCGGTCGCCCGACGAAGTTGTGGGCGGTGGCGTACCGGATGTCGGTCCGGATGCGCGGGTCGACGTCGGTGAGGACGACGAGGCCCGGCCCGGGCGACATCGCGGCGGGTGCGGACGCCGGGGACGTCGGCGCCGGCGGCGCTGAGGACGCCGGCGCCGGCGGCGGCGCGGCCGGTGGTGACGGTGACGGCGCGGCCGGTGGTGACGGTGACGGCGCGGGTCGGGTGCAGCCGGGCGCGAGCGCCACGATCACGACGGCCACGGCCACGGCCACCGCCCGGCGGCGGGCGGTCGCGGCGCGCGGGGCTCGCCGGCGGATCCGGACTGGCCTGGCCACACCCCCCGTTCTATCAGGCTACGGGCCGTCGGGCGCCCGGTCCGGCGAGAGGTGTACGCGCAGGAAGCGCACCGCCGCCTCGTCGTCGTCGATCCCGCCGGCCTCGTGACCGTTGTACCGCCAGACCGACAGCTCCGTCGGCCCCCGACAGGCGTTGACGGCGGCGAAGACCGTCGACGGCGGCACGATCTCGTCCATCAGCGCGACGGAGAAGCGGGCCGGCAGGTGGCACCGGCGGGCGAAGTTCACCCCGTCGACGTAGGCCAGGGTGGCCAGCACCCGTTCCTCGGCGTGCCGGTGGACGGCCAGATAGTCGCGGATCTCCCGGTACGGCTGCGCGTCGGTGAGCACGATCGCGCGCGGGATGTCACACAGGAAGGGCACGCCGGCCACGACGGCCCGCAGGTCGGGCGTCAACGCGGCGACGGCGAGCGCCGCCCCGCCGCCCTGGCTGTGCCCGAGGACCGCGACCCGCGCCGGATCGACCGCCGGCAGGGTCCGGACGGCGTCCACCGCCCGCACCGCGTCGGTGAGGAACCGCCGGTAGTAGTACGTGCGGGGGTCCGTCACGCCACGGGTGGCCACCCCGGGCGCCTCGGGGCCGGCGGCGGCCGGATCCGGGGTGTCCCCCCGGGCCCAGCCCGCCCCCTGCCCCCGGGTGTCCATCTGCAGGTGCGCGAACCCGGCCGAGGCCCACAGCAGGTTCTCCAGCGGGTGGCCCCGGCCGCCGCCGTAGCCGGCGTACTGCACGACGGTGGGCAGGGGCGACCCGGCGCCGCGCGGCAGCCGCAGCCAGGCCCGCACCGGCTGCCCGGCGAACCCGGGAAAGGTCACGTCGAGCACGTCGATCGTGGCCAGCCCGGTGGGCACCGGCTCGGCGCGCACCGGCCAGCCGCACTCCCGCGACTCGGCGATCGTGTCCGCCCAGAACCGGTCGAAGTCCGCCGGCTCCCGCACCCCGCCCCGGTACGCCCGCAGCTGCTCCTCGGGCAGGTCGGTGAGGACCACCGCTCAGCCGGCCGACGGCGTGACGGCGAACCGGGGGTGCAGCCGCCGGGTGTGGTCGACGTGCCGGGCCGGACCACGCAGCGCGACCGCCGCCACGAGCCGGTGGTCCGTGCTGGACGCCGCCAGCCGCAGCTCCAGCTCCCCCGGCTCCACGACGCGCCGCCCGTCGCGCCCCGTGAAGGCGAACAGGTCGGCCGGCACGGCCAGGTCGACCCGGCAGGCCGCGCCCGCCTCCAGCGGCACCCGCAGGTAACCGACCAGCCGCTGCACCGGCTGGACCACCGAGGCCACCGGGTCGTGGGCGTACACCTGCACCACCTCGCTGCCCCACCGGGAGCCGGTGTTGCGCACCGTGAAGTGCAGCCGCAGCTCACCGTCGGTCGCCGCGAGCGGCTCGTCGACGACCAGGCCCGACCAGTCGAACGTGGTGTAGCCCAGGCCGTGCCCGAAGCCGAACGCCGGCGTCGGGTCGACGTTGGAGACGTCGCTGGCCTGGCCCAGCCGGGCCGACAGGTAGGTGGTCGGCTGCGCGCCCGGCCCCCGGGGCACGCTGACCGGCAGCCGCCCCTGCGGTGCGACCCGGCCGCTGAGCACGCCGGCGATGGCCGGGGTGCCCTCCTCGCCGGGGAAGAACGACTGCACGATCGCCGCCGCGTCGGTCACCGCCCGGCCCAGCGCGTAGGGCCGCCCGGCGAGCAGCGTCACCACCACGGGCGTACCGGTGTCCAGCAGCGCGTCGAGCAGGTGCTGCTGCGCCCCGGGCAGGGCCAGCGACTCGGCGTCGCAGCCCTCGCCGCTGGTGCCCCGGCCGAACAGTCCCGCCCGGTCGCCGAGCGCGGCGACGACCACGTCCGCGTCCCGCGCCGCCGCGACGGCCGCCGGCACCCCGGCGGTGTCGTCGCCGTCGACGGAGACGCCGGCCACGGTGACCACGACGCTGCCGGGGAACTCGGCGCGCAGCGCCGCCGCCAGGGTGGGCAGCGCGATGCCGACGGGCACCTCGGGATGCCGGGAGCCGACGTGGGCGGGGAACGAGTAGCAGCCCAGCACCGCCGTGGGGCTCTCGGCCTGTGGGCCGACCAGCGCGATGCGGGCCGGCCGGCGCAGGGGCAGGGTGCCGTCGTTGGCCAGCAGCACCACGGAGCGCTCGGCCACCTCGCGGGCCAGCGCCCGGTTGGCGGGCGGGTCCAGGTCGACGGTGCCGCGCAGCGCCTCCGGGTCGGACAGGTCGGCGCCGGCCAGCGCGGCCGGCACCGGGCTCCAGTCGGCGTCGAGGAGACCGAGCTGCGCCTTCTGCGTCAGCACCCGACGGACCGCCCGGTCGATCAGCGCCTCCGGTACCGCGCCGGCCGCGAGCGCCTCGCGCAGCGGCTCGCCGAACGTCTTCACCGTCGGCAGCTCGACGTCCACGCCGGCTGCCAGGGCCTCGGCCGCCGCCTCGGCCCAGCTGCCGGCCACCCCGTGCAGGGTGTGCAGGAAGGCGATGCCGAAGTAGTCGGCCACGACGGTGCCCGGGAAACCCCAGGCGTCGCGGAGCAGGCCGGTCAGCAGCTCCTCGTCGGCCGCCGAGGGCATCCCGTCGGTGTCGGTGTAGGCGTGCATCACCGACCGCGCGCCGCCCTCGCGTACCGCCATCTCGAACGGCGGGATGATCACGTCGGCGCGCTCGCGGGGGCCCATCGCCACCGGCGCCAGGTTGCGCCCGCCCCGGGAGGCGGAGTAGCCGGCGAAGTGCTTCAGCGTCGCCACCACGCCGGCGGACTCCAGGCCCCGCACGTACGCGGTGGCGATGGTGCCGACCAGGTAGGGGTCCTCGCCGATCGTCTCCTCCACCCGCCCCCAGCGCGCGTCGCGCACCACGTCGAGCACCGGGGCCAGCCCCTGGTGCACCCCGACGCGGCGCAGGTCGGCGCCGATGGCCGCGGCCATCCGTCCGATCAGCTCCGGATCGAAGGTGGCGCCCCAGGACAGCGGCACGGGATACGCGGTGGCACCCCAGGCGGCGAAGCCGGCCAGGCACTCCTCGTGCGCCATCGCCGGAATGCCGAACCGGTTGGCGGCGGCGACGCGCTGCTGGGTCCGCAGCAGCGACAGCGCGCCGAGGGCGGGATCGACGGGCGCGGTCCCGAACGGCCGGGTCAGCTGGCCGAGGCCGACGTCCAGCAGGTCGTCCAGGTCGACCGGTTCCTCCATGTCGTGCTGGTACGGCGCGACCTCTCCCCCGTCGGCGGCGGCGCCGACCCAGACGCCGTAGAGCTGGGCCACCTTCTCCGGCAGGGTCATCGCGGCGACCAGGGCGTCCACCCGGGTCGCGAGGTCGAGGGTCGGGTCGGTCCAGATCGCGGTGCCGGGGGCGATGTCGAGGGTCACGTTGTCGGTCACTTTCCTCCGACGCCCATCAGCCCCTGCACCAGGGCCCGCCGGGCGAACAGATAGACGAGCAGGACGGGCACCATCGACAGCACGACCGCGGCGAGCAGGCCGGGAATGTTGATCCCGTACTGCGTCTGGAAGTTGTAGAGGCCGAGGGTGATCACCTTGGTGGAGTCGGACTGGGTGAGGATCAGCGGGAACAGGAAGCCGTTCCACGCCTGGAGGGCGGAGAAGACCGCGATCGTGGCGATCCCGCCGCGCGACAGCGGTAGCACCAGCTGGGCGAAGACCCGCGCCGGGCTGGCGCCGTCGATGGCCATCGCCTCGTACAGGTCGGGGGTGATGTCCCGCATGACGCCGCTGAGGATCAGCGCGCACACCGGCAGCGAGAACGCGGCGGTGGGCAGGATGACGCCGACGAGGTTGTCGTAGAGCCCTGCTTTGCTGATCAGGTAGAAGATCGGCACGATGACCGCCTGCGCCGGGATCGCCAGGCCCAGCAGGAACAGCCGGAACACGCCGGAGGTGAGCCGGCTGCGGCTGCGCACGATGGCGTACGCCAGCGGCGGCACGAGCAGCAGCACGATGGCCACCACGCTCACCGTCACCACGAGGGTGTTGAACAGGTAGCGGCCGAAGCCCTCGTCGAAGGCGCCGGTGTAGTTGTCGAGGGTGAAGGTGTCGGGCGGGGCGAGCGGGCCGTTGCGGCCGTAGCCCTCGCGGGTCTGCACGGTGGTCGCCAGCATGACGTAGATCGGCAGGCCGACCACGAGGAGCCAGGCCAGGGCGCCGATGCCGGCCAGCCAGTTGGGGCGGTGCCGCTTCACAGGCCCTCCATCGTGGAGCGCATCTTGTCGTAGCCGGAGACCCGGACCACGATCAGCGAGATGACGGTGGCGACGACGACGAGGAGCAGGGCGATGGCCGCGCCGGCGCCGAAGTCGAAGCTGCGGAAAGCCTGCTCGTACATGTGGTAGGCGGTGATGGTGGTGTCGGTGCCCGGCCCGCCCTGGGTGAGGATCAGCACGGTGTCGAACGTGGTCAGGCCGCCGACGACCATGAGGACCACGGAGGTGATCATGGCGTTGCGCAGCTGTGGCAGGGTGACGTGGCGGAACTGCTCCCACCGGCCGGCGCCGTCGACCTCGGCGGCCTGGTAGAGCACCGCCGGTACGGCGCGGGCCGCGCCCTGGTAGATCAGCGCGTGGAACGGGATGAACTGCCAACTACCGACGAAGACCAGCACGGCGATCGCGCCCGTCCGGCTGCCGAAGAGGTTGCCGTCGCCGAACAGCCACGGGGCCTGGCCGGGCACGCCGAAGTTCGGGTCGAGCAGCGCCCGCCACAGCACCGACACGGCGGTCGCCGACAGCAGCAGCGGCAGGAAGAAGATGGCGGAGAGCACGGCCCGGTTGCGCTGCGGCCCGGCCGCCCACACGCCGATCAGCAGGCTCAGCGGCGTCTGCACCAGCACGCCGAGGGCGGTGAGCAGGACGCTCAGCCACAGGCTGTTGATCATCACTGGGTCGCGGGCCAGCCGCTGCCAGTTGTCCAGCCCGACGAACTCCGGCGAGCCGAGGCCCGCCCAGCTGGTGAAGCTGAGCACGACCACGAGGACCAGCGGGGCGAGCGCGAAGAGCCCGAAGAACAGGGTGGCGGGCAGCGCCCAGGCGAAGCCCGGGCGGCTGAGGGTGGGGCCGCCCGGGCGTCGTCGGGCCCGTCGCTGCTCCGTCGCGGTGGAGGCGGCGAGGGTGGTGGTGGACATGGTCGCGCTCAGCCCGCCTGGAGGGACTGCATCGCCTTGATGAAGCCGGCGGCGTCCAGCCGGCCGTTGCAGTACTGCTGCACGGCCTGGTGGATGGTCGTGGTGGCGGCCGGCGGGTACGCCTGGTCCCAGGAGAGCTGGAAGTTCGGGGCCTCCTTGACCAGGGTGAACTGGTACTTCAGGTAGTCCGGGTTGGTGGCGCCGTCGAGGAACTTCTCGGTGTTGGTGGTGGTCGGCAGGTTGCCGATGGACAGCTGCGCCTGGACGAACTCGTCGGAGTACTGGAGCTTGAGGAACTCGGCCACCGCCTCCGGGTGCCGGGTCTTCTTCAGCACCGAGTAGAAGTTGTTGGTGTTGCCGACCACGTTGCGCGGGTCGCCCTTGCCGCCCGGGACGCTCGGGAAGGCGCTCCAGCCGAGGCCCTCGGCGGCGAAGGTCGGGTTGGCGTCGTGGTGGGTCGAGTAGTTCCACGAGCCCATCAGCTCGAAGCCGGCCTTGCCGCTGGACAGCAGTGCGGGCGAGCCGCCGTCGGTGAACTTGACCGAGTCGAAGTTGGTGCCGAACGCGCCCGCGTCGGTCAGCTGCCGCAGCAGCTCCAGGGCGCGGCGGCTCTCCGGGCTCTCCCAGGCGCTCTTGTCGCCGCCGAGCGCCTTGGCGAACAGCTCGGGGCCGGCCACCCGGTCGTAGAGGTACTGGTACCACATCTGGGTCGGCCACTGGTCGCCCCCGCCGAGGGCGATCGGCGTGATCCCCTTGCCCTTGAGCGTCTTCACGGCCGCCAGCAGGTCGTCCCACGTCTTCGGCGGGGTGATGCCGGCGTCGGCGAGGACCTTCTTGTTGTGGAACAGCAGCACCGGCTGGGTGCCGCGCATCGGCACCCCGTACGCCTTGCCGTCGACCATCGCGGTGTTGAAGACCGACGGCAGGAAGTTCGCCTTCAGCCCCGGGTCCTTGGCGATCATGTCGTCCAGCGGCAGCAACAGGTCGGCCTTGACGAACGGGGTGATGCTGCCGCCGCCCCAGTTGAAGAAGACGTCCGGCGCCTGCTTGGTGTTGATGATGGTCTGGAGCTTGGTCTGGTAGTCGGCGCCGGGGATGGTGTCCAGCACCGCCTTGACCTTCGACGTCTTGTTGAACGTATCGACGAGCTGTTTCTCGACCTTGTTGGTGGCGTCGCCGTACACCAGGATGCGGATCTCGTCCGGCCCGGCGGCCGAGTCACCGTCACCGCAGGCGGTCAGTGGCAACGCCAGCGCCAGGGCGGCGGCGAGCGCGACGGCCCGGGCGAGCCGCGTGCGTACAGTCATGATCGACCTCTCGTGGTGGGGGTGTGGTGGGGGACGTCGCCGCCGGCGCGACGACCGAAAGGTGTCCGACAAGTTTCCGGAATACTTCCGTAACTCGTCCGAACGCTAGAACCGACCTGCCGTGTCGTCAACCCCCGATCGTGGGGCAAGATGGGCCGGTGGAGCGGCCCCGCCGTTCCGGACGTTTTTCGGTGGTCACGGGTACGGTCGGTCTTCCGACCGGTGAAGGAGACGCGGGTGGACGGCGACGACGGGCGCAGGATCACCATCACCGCAATCGCGCGGGAGGCCGGGGTCTCGGTGCCGACCGTGTCGCGGGTGCTCAACGGGCGCTCGGACGTGGCTCCCGGCACCCGCGAGCGGGTGGAGGAGCTGCTGCGCCAGCACGGCTACCAGCGCCGCGGCAGCCGCACGGTCAGCCGCGTCGGCCTGGTCGACCTGGTCTTCAACGACCTGGACAGCCCCTGGGCGGTCGAGATCATCCGGGGCGTCGAGGACGTCGGGCACGGCGCGGGCGTCGGCACGGTGGTCTCCGCGATCCACCGCCAGTCGACCGCCGCCCGGCAGTGGTTGCAGAACCTGCGGGCCCGCGCCACCGACGGCGTCATCTTCGTGACCTCGCACCTGAGCCCACCGCTGCACGCGCAGCTGCGCCGCCTCAACGTGCCCGTGGTCGTCGTCGACCCGGCCGGCGTGCCCGCCACCGACGTGCCCACCGTCGGCGCCACCAACTGGGCCGGCGGGCTCGCCGCGACCGAGCACCTGCTGTCGCTCGGGCACCGGCGCATCGGCTTCGTCGCCGGGCCGACGCACCTGCTGTGCAGCCGGGCCCGCCTGGACGGCCACCGGGCCGGGCTGGAGGCGGCCGGGGTGCCGGTGGAGGACCGCCTGGTGCACCCCGGCGACTTCTACCACGCCTCGGGCTTCGCCGCCGGGACGGCGCTGCTCGGCCTCGACGACCCGCCGACGGCCATCTTCGCGGCCAGCGACCAGATGGCCTTCGGCGTCTACGAGGCCGTCCGCCGCCGCGGGCTGCGGATCCCCGACGACGTCAGCGTCGTGGGCTTCGACGACCTGCCCGAGGCCCGCTGGGCCTCACCGCCGCTGACCACCGTCCGGCAACCGCTGGTGGAGATGGGTCGTCTGGCCGCCCGGACCGTGCTGCGGCTGGCGCAGGGCGAGGGCATCGACTCCCCCCGGGTGGAACTCGCCACCAACCTGGTCGTCCGGGACAGCACGGCGCCGCCGCGCCGGTCGTGAGCGCCGCCGCACGGCTCGCCGTCCGGCCGCGGCGCTCCCGACAGCGTTCCGGAAGTTCCGGGGGATCGCCACCGGCCTGACGTACCGGAACGGCGCCGCGGCCGGCGGGGCCACCGGGCCTTCGGCTCAGTGGTGCGGGTGGTGGTGCCGGACCGCGCGGCGGATGTCCACCGGCAGGGCGGGCGCGCCGTCGACCGGCGCGGGATCCTCGACGGTCGGGGCGATGCCGCCGGCGGCGATGCGGTCGAGGGTGGCGAGCCCGGCGGCGTCGACCGAGCCGAAGACCGTGTAGTTCGGGCGCAGCGCCGAATCCCCCTGGACCAGGAAGAACTGGCTGCCGTTGGTGTCGGGGCCCGCGTTCGCCATGGCGAGGGTGCCCCGGGCGTAGAGCCGGCGTACGCCGGTCGGGTCGGTCGGCGCGGGCGGCAGGTCGGTGGGCAGCTCGTCGGCGTAGCGGTAGCCGGGGCCGCCGGAGCCGGTGCCGGACGGGTCACCGCACTGGAGCACCTTCAGCGTCGGGTACGCGGTGAGCCGGTGGCAGGAGGTCCGGTCGTAGAAGCGGTGGCGCACCAGGTGCAGGAAGCTCTGCACGGTGCAGGGGGCCGCCTCCCGGTCGAGGGTCAGCCCGATCGGCCCCTGGTTGGTGCGCAGCGTGACGCGCACGCTGCCCCGGTCAGGGGTGCGCCTCGGGTCGGGCGGCAGCGGGACCGGCCTGGCGGCGGGGTCCTCGGGCGTCTCCGTGTAGGCGCACGGGCCGGGCGTGATCCGGGAAACGGCAGCGTCGGCCGGGGCTCCGCCGGGCGCGGCGACCGCTGCGGCGCCGCCACCGGTGACCAGCGCGCCCGCGACCAGGGCCACCCCGGCGAAGCGGGACAGCGTACGGGCCGGCCGGCGGGGCGCCTCGATCGACGGCGGGACGGGGTGCGGTCGGGGTTCGCTCGACACGGGGATCCTCCTGGACTCGTGACGCTGGAAAGACCGGAGTCTATGGATCCCGTCGTCGCTTGTCGATCCGCCCCGCCCGGCCGAGGTCAGGAAGGGGCCCCGCCGTACCGGCGCCGGGCCGCCCGGCGGCGCCAGAGCAGCGCCGCCCCCAGCAGCGCGACCGCCCCCGCCGCGAGCGCGGCCACGGGCCACCGGGCGATCAGCCCGTCCTCGAGCGGGCCGCTGGCCGCGGCCGGGCGCGGGTCGACGGTGGCGGCGAGCGCGGGTGGCGAGGGGGTCGCCGGGGCGGTCAGTTCCCCGGGCTCGACCAGCCGGCCGACGGCGGAGCCCCGCGGCAGCGTGAAGCCCCAGTCGAGCAGGGCGGCGCCCTGCTCCCAGCCCCGCGCGGGCTGCGGCTCGGCGCCGAGCAGCGTGACCACCAGCCGCCGCCCGTTGCGCTGGGCCGCCCCGACGTAGGTGTGCCGGGCCAGGTCGGTGAAGCCGGTCTTGCCGCCGAGCGCGCCCGGGTAGCGGTAGACGAGCTGGTTCTCGTTCTGGATCTCGAAACCCTTGGTGCGCTGCGCCGGCTGGGCGGGGATGCGGTGCGTCTCGGTCAGCGCGTACCGGCGGAACGTCGGGTCGGCGAAGCAGGCCCGGGCGACCAGCGCCAGGTCGTACGCGCTGGTGAACTGGCCCCGTCCGTCGAGACCGGAGGGGGTCACCGCGTGGGTCTGGAGGGCGCCGAGGCGGTGCGCCTCCTCGTTCATCGCCCGCACGCCGCCGGCCATTCCGTCCGGCCCGCCGCCGAGGCGGGCCAGCACGTTGGCCGCCTCGTTACCGGACTGGAGCAGCAGCCCGAGCCAGACGGTCTCGATCCGGTACCGTCCGCCGGCGACCAGCCCGACGGCCGAGGAGCCAGGTTCGATGTCCATGTCCCCGTCGGTGACGGTGACGACCTGCTGCGGGTCGAGGCGGGGCAGCATGGTGGCCGCCAGCAGCAGCTTCTGCACGCTGGCCGGGGTGCCGTACTCGTGCGGGCCGCAGCCGCCCAGCACCTGGCCGGTGTCCAGGTCGGCGACCAGCCACGAGGTCGCGGTGACCGCCGGCGGGCGCGCGGCCCCCGCCGGGACGACCAGACCGGCGGTGTCGAGCGCCTGGCCGCCCACGGCCCGCTCCTCCGGCACGGCCGGCGGCGGTGACGGACGCGGCGGCCGGGACACCCTGGGCGCGGGCGCCTTCGGGCAGGGCGCGGAACCGACGGCGCCGGGCGCGGACCCGACGGTCCCGGGCGCGGACGGCGCCACGCCGGGCGGGGACGCGACGACGCCCGGCGCGGAGGTCGCGGGCGCGACGACGCCCGGCGCCGAGGGCACGGGGGCGACGGGACCGGCCGGGCCGGCCGCCGCGGGGACGGGAGCGCCGGTGCCGAGGAGGACGGCGGTCGCCGTGGCCGCCAGCAGCCGAACCTTCATGCACCGCACCCTAGTCGGCGGGGTTCGGGGCGCGGGCGGGGTTCTCCAGGCCCGGGGGCCCGGGACGGGTCGGAGGCGTGGCCGTCTCACCCCCACCCGACCGTTTCCGCGGTGCGGACCCACCGGTTCCGGGACCATCGGCCCTGCCGCCGGGCCCGGCCGGGACGGAAGCTGGAGACTGAAAGCGGTAACCGATCTTCCGGTTTGCGTGCCGGGCGCCGCCGCAGGCGGCGCCTCCGCTCCGCGGGCCGCCCGACACCGACGAAGGGACGACCATGGAAGCCCTCTCGCTGACCCGCCTCGCCGACGAGCAGCTCGCCGCCGCGCGGGAGGCCGACAGCGGACGCAGCGCACGCTCCCTGCACGCGGGCCGGGACCGCCGCCTGCGGCAGACCCTGCTCGCCCTGCGCGGCGGCCGGTCCCTCGACGAGCACGACAGCCCGGGCGAGGCGACGCTGCAGGTGCTCGTGGGGCGGGTGCGCCTGGTGGCCGGGGACGAGTCCTGGGAGGGCGACGCCGGCGACCTCGTGGTCATTCCGCCGCTGCGGCACGCGCTGCACGCCGTCACGGACGCCGCCGTCCTGCTCACCGTGACGCCACGGCCGTGAGCACCGTCCCGGCCCGTCGTCACCGTCCGGTCGGACGCCCCGCCGTGGGCGCCCCCGGCCACGCTCCGGGCCGGGGCCGGTCGCCGGGCTGGGTGCCGCCGCAGCACGGCGCCTGGGCGATGCTGCTGCTGCCCTTCCTGGCGGCACTGACCGTCACCGGTCCGCACCCGCTGCACCTTCCCCTGCTCGGGGCCGCGCTCGCCGGATACCCGCTGTCGTACTTCGGGTTGCAGGCGGTCAAGACCGGGCGGATCCGCCGGGTACGACCGCACCTCGTCGGGTACGGGCTCGCCACCGTCGCGCTCGGCACCCCGGTGCTGGTGGCCCGGCCCGCGACACTCGCCTACGCCCCGATCTTCGTGGCCCTCGCGGCCGTCAACGCCGGCTACGCGCGCCGGCGCCGCGACCGGGCGTTCGTCAACGACCTCGCCTTCGTGGCGCAGTGCGGCCTGCTCGGTCTCGTCGTCGCCACGGTCGCCGAGGTGCCGTGGACCAACGTGGCCGGGGTGACGGTCGTGGCACTGGGCTACCTCGTCGGCACCGTCGTGCACGTCAAGACGATGATCCGGGAGCGGGACAGCGTCCGGTACCGGTGGGTGTCGTGGACGTACCACGCCGTCGTCGCGGTCGCCGCCGCGCTCTGGGCACCGGTGCCGGTCGCCGTGGTCTTCGCGGTGCTGCTGGCCCGGGCGGTGCTGCTCGCCGGGCGCCGGGTCGCGCCGATGCGGGTGGGGCTGGTCGAGACGGCGTGCGCCCTGCTGGTGCTGGCGGCGGTGGCGCTCTGATCCCGGCGGGGGCGGGGCGCTGCCGGGCCCCGACAACCCGCGTCGACGGGAGGACTCCCACGGGGCGGGACGCACCGCGTCGGTTGGCTCACAAGCCGTTGCCTCCGGCAGCGCCCACCGACTAGAACCGGGGAACGATCGCCCGGACCGCCCGGCGACGGTGGCGAGGTGATGGCCGTGGCTCTGATCTCCTACGACGACGCCGACGCGGCGGCCTTCGCCGCGACCCGGGAGCTGCCGCGCAGCGGCCTGGACCGGTGGCGGCACGCGGTGCAGCAACACCTTCGGCCGCGTACCGGCACCACGCTGCTCGACCTCGGGGCCGGCACCGGCGCCTGGGCCACCGCCTTCACCGAGTGGTTCGGCGCCCGGGTGGTGGGGGTGGAGCCCGCCGGGGCGATGCGCTCCCGCGCCAGCCACCGGCCGCTGCTCGCCGGCGACGCGGTCGCGCTGCCGCTGCGCGACTCCGTGGCCGACGCCGCGTGGCTGTCCACGATGGTGCACCACATCCCCGACCTCGACGCGGCGGCACGGGAGCTGCGCCGGGTGCTCCGGCCGGGCGCGCCCGTGCTGATCCGCTCGCCGTTTCCCGGCCGGCACCAGCGGATCACGCTGTTCCGCTGGTTCCCGGAGGCGGTCCGCGTCCTCGAGACCTATCCGGACCTGGCACGGGTGCGCTCCGCGTTCGCCACGGCCGGGTTCACCGTCAGCACCGTCGAGCCTGTCGCGCAGATCACGGCGGCGTCGCTGGCCGAGTGCGCCGCAGACCTGGACCGCCGGGCCCACACCCTGCTCCAGTTGATCACCGACGAGGAGTACGCCGCGGGGCTGGCCCGGCTCCGGGCCGCGGCCGCCACGGCGACGGGCCCGGTCGTCGACCACCTCGACCTGCTGGTGCTGCGCTGAGTCATCCGGGCAGGGCCGGGTCGCGGTGGCGCAGATAGTCGTACAGCGCGGCCGAGGCGTGCAGCCGTCGCAGGCTGCGCCGGTGCAGCTCCTGCTCCCGCTTGGCCAGCTCCGCGTGGACCCGCTGGGCACTGCCGGTGGTACGCATCTCGCCGAGCACGGCCGCGACGATGTCGAACGGGTACGCGCCCCGGCGCAGCAGCGCCACGACCTGCGCGGCGCGCAGCTCGGCCGCGTCGTACACCCGGTAGCCGGTGCCGCGCTCGCGGACCGGCCGGAGCAGGCCGCGCTGCTCCCACAGCCGTAGCTGCGAGGTGCGGACGCCGACCAGGTCGGCGACCTCGCTGATGCGGGCCCCGCGCCGGGGCGCCGGCAGGACGGCGGCCGGGCTGGTCACCACGGTCTCGAACGCGCCGAGCACCCGCCGGATGTCGGCCCGCTCCCGGTCCAGCTCGGCGTGGCCGGCGTCGAGCGCCGCCAGCGCCGCCGCCAGGTCGCCCCGGTGCACCGCGGCCATGACCTCCCGGGTACGCGCCCAGCCGTGCCCCTCGGCCATCCGCCGGACCACCGCCAGCGCCCGCACGTGGTCGCCGGTGAAGACGCGGTAGCCGGCGGGGGTGCGCTCGACCGGCGGCAGCACGCCGAGGTCGACGTAGTTGCGCACCTGCTGGACGGAGATGCCCGCGGTCGCCGCGACCTCCGCCCCCCGCCACCGTCCGGCCCGTCGTCCCGTATCCACCACCGGGCCACCCTACCGGTCTACACGTGGTTTGAGACTTTGCCGCCTACTGCGGGCGGCCCTGGCTGGTGGAGGAGGTGAAACCCTCCACGGACGATTCAATGAGACGATTGAAGGCGGCCTGGCCCCCGTAGATGTACCCGGGCGGGACTCCGCCCACGATCTCGCGAAGGGTTCGCATGCAGCAGCCAGCACGGTCCGCCGCCGACAGCCACGACATGATCGAGGTGCGCGGCGCCCGGGAGAACAACCTCGCCTCCGTCTCGGTCGACATCCCCAAGCGCCGGCTGACCGTCTTCACCGGGGTCTCCGGCTCCGGCAAGTCCTCCCTGGTCTTCGGGACCATCGCCGCCGAGTCGCAGCGCCTGATCAACGAGACCTACAGCGCCTTCCTCCAGTCGTTCATGCCGAACGTGAGCCGCCCCGACGTCGACTCGCTGCGCAACCTCAGCGCGGCCATCGTCGTCGACCAGGAGCGGATGGGCGCGAACTCGCGCTCCACCGTCGGCACCGCCACCGACGCGTACGCGATGCTGCGCATCGTCTTCAGCCGGCTCGGCACCCCGCACGTGGGCGGGGCCGGCGCGTTCAGCTTCAACCTGGCCGAGGGCATGTGCCCGGCCTGCGAGGGCCTCGGGCGGGTCTCCGACCTCGACGTCGACGAACTCGTCGACGTGGAACGCTCGCTCAACGACGGCGCGATCAAGGTGCCCAACTTCGCCGTCGACTCGTGGTACTGGCAGACCATCGTCCACTCCGGTCTGTTCGACCCCGACACGAAGCTCCAGGACTACACGCCGCAGCAGTGGGAGGACTTCCTCCACAAACCCTCCACGAAGATCAAGGTGGGCAGCAACAACTGGACGTACGAGGGCCTGGCGGTCAAGGTGCGCCGGCTCTACCTGGCCAAGGACCGCGAGTCGATGCAGCCGCACATCCGCGCCTTCGTCGACCGGGCGGTCACCTTCACCACCTGCGCCGACTGCGGCGGGGCCCGGCTCAACCAGGCGGCGCTCTCCTCCCGGATCGCCGGGCGCAACATCGCGGAGTGCTCGGCCATGCAGATCAGCGACCTGGCCGGGTTCGTCCGCGCCATCGACGACCCGTCGGTCGCCCCGCTGACCGGCAACCTGCGCGACCTGCTCGACTCGCTGGTCGAGATCGGCCTGGGTTACCTCAGCCTGGACCGCGAGTCCGCCACCCTCTCCGGCGGCGAGGCGCAGCGGGTGAAGATGGTCCGGCACCTCGGCTCCAGCCTCTCCGACGTCACGTACGTCTTCGACGAACCGACGGTCGGCCTGCACCCGCACGACATCGCCCGGATGAACGACCTGCTGCTGCGCCTGCGCGACAAGGGCAACACGGTGCTGGTCGTCGAGCACAAGCCCGAGACGATCGCCATCGCCGACCACGTGGTCGACCTCGGGCCCGGGGCCGGCACGGCCGGCGGCCGGATCTGCTTCACCGGTGACGTCGCCGGCCTGCGCCGCTCCGACACCCTCACCGGCCGGCACCTCGACCACCGGGTACGCCTGCGCGAGCACGTGCGCCGGCCATCCGGCCAGCTGTCGATCCGCAACGCCGACCTGCACAACCTGCGCGACGTCGACGTCGACATCCCGCTCGGGGTGCTGACCGTGGTGACCGGGGTGGCCGGCTCCGGCAAGAGCTCACTCATCCACGGCTCGCTGCACCGCCGCGACGGCGTGGTGGTCGTCGACCAATCGCCGATCCGAGGTTCCCGGCGCAGCAACCCGGCCACCTACACCGGCCTGCTGGACCCGATCCGCGCCGCCTTCGCCAAGGCCAACGGGGTCAAGGCCGCGCTGTTCAGCGCCAACTCCGAAGGCGCCTGCCCCACCTGCAAGGGCATCGGCCTGGTCTACACCGACCTGGCGATGATGGCCGGCGTCGCCTCGGTCTGCGAGCGGTGCGAGGGGCGGCGCTTCACCGACGAGGTGCTCACCTACCGCCTGCGCGGGAAGAACATCAGCGAGGTGCTCGCGATGCCGGCCACGGAGGCCCGGGACTTCTTCCCCGGCGGCCCCGCCCGGGCGATCCTCGACCGGCTGGTCGACGTCGGGCTCGGCTACCTCACCCTGGGCCAGCCGCTCAACACGCTCTCCGGCGGCGAGCGGCAGCGGCTCAAGCTGGCCATCCGCATGGCCGACAGCGGGAGCACGTACGTCCTGGACGAGCCGACCACCGGCCTGCACCTGGCCGACGTGGACCAACTGCTCGCCCTGCTGGACCGGCTGGTCGACGCCGGCAACACCGTCGTCGTCATCGAGCACCACCAGGCGGTCATGGCGCACGCCGACTGGCTGATCGACCTCGGCCCGGGGGCGGGACACGACGGCGGCCGGGTCGTCTTCACCGGTACGCCGGCCGACCTGATCGCCCACGGCGACACGCTGACCGCCCGTCACCTGCGGGAATACGTGGGCCGCTGAGCCCTTGGCCGGACGGAGGCGACCCTCCGCACGCCGCCCCCGGGCCGGTCGGTCACGCCCGGCCCCGGATCGCATCGCCCTCCGGCCCGGATCGCATCGCCCTCGGCCGCCCGGGTCCACCTCCCCCGGTTGCCTGGCCGGGGGCGGTGCCCGGGGTCGCCCGCCGGGCGGTCAGCGTCCCGACACGGGGACCGCCCGGGCGGACGGCGCCGCCAGCCGGCGCGCCCAACGCCGTAACGGCGACACCGAGGCCGCCACCGGGGTGAGCAGCCCGACGATGATCAGCAGGGCGTCGAGGAAGAGCGTGGCGAGGACGACGAGAACGGCCAGCGACGCCACGGTGCGGGCGGTCACCGACGCCGGGCGGGCCGGCGCCCGGTGGGCGCCGTGGTGGCGGACGGGGATGCGGGGTGGAGCCATGGTGCCTGGTACCTGCCTCGGAGATCGGGTGCGGCGCCACTCCTACCCTCCGTGAGCTGCCCAAACACGTCCGATGACAAGCACCACAACCCGCCGCGCCCGCCTTTCCCGGCGAAGGGAGTCGCCGCCGCGGGCGCGATGCGCGACGCAGGTGCGGTGCGCGGCTCGGGCGCGGTGCAAAGCCGGCCGGGCACGCGGCTCGGGGCAGGGCGCGCGGTGCGTCAGGTGAGGCGGCGCAGCCAGCGACGCTGCCAGGGCGTCTCCACGGCCCGCGGGCGGTAGGTGGCGCGCACCCAGTCCACCGCCTGCTCGGGCGGCAGCCCGTCGAGGATCGCCAGCGCCGCCAGCGCGGTGCCCGTACGCCCGGTGCCACCCCGGCAGGCCACCTCCACCCGCTCGCCGCCGTGGGCGCGGCGCAGGGCCTCGGTCAGCGCGTCGATCGCGTCCGCCCGGTCGACCGGTACCCAGAAGTCGGGCCACCGGATCCGCCGGTGCGGCCAGGCGGGCGTCGGCCCGGCCGCCAGCAGCAGGGCGAAGTCGGCGGGCGACGCCTCGTCCGCGATCCGTCGTCCCCGCACCCGCGCCCCACTCGGCAGTACGACGACACCCGTCTGCTCGCCCCACACCCGTACATCACTCATCCCCCCATCCTCACGTCCACCCCCCTCCCCCGTTGCCCCGCCGCGCCCCTCATCCCAAGGTTGATCATGAAGTTATCGACGAGTTCGATCTCCAAAAGCGGCAACAACTTCATGATCAACGGTGGAGGGCGGGAGGGGGTGGGGTCTTCGGGCGGGCGCGGAGGTGGGCGCGTTCGCCCTGCCTGCCGAAGAGGCTGAGGAACTCGACCGGCTCGGCGTCGGCCGACCCGAACCAGTGCGGTACGCGGGTGTCGAACTCCGCCGCCTCCCCCGGCGTGAGCACGAGGTCCTGGTCGCCGAGGATGACCCGCAGCCGCCCGTTGAGGACGTAGAGCCACTCGTAGCCCTCGTGGGTCTGCGGATCGGGCTCCGCCCTGCGACCGCCGCCCGGGATCACCAGCTTGTACGCCTGGATGCCGCCGGGCCGGCGGGTCAGGGGCAGCATGGTCATCCCATGGCGGGTGACCGGGCGCAGGTGGACGCGCGGATCGCCGGTGGACGGGGCGTCGACGAGTTCGTCGAGCGTGACGCCGTGCGCCCTGGCCAGCGGAAGGAGCAGTTCGAGGGTGGGCCGGCGGGACCCGGACTCCAGCCGGGAGAGCGTGCTCACCGAGATGCCGGTCGCCGCCGACAGGTCGGCCAGGGTGGTCTCCCGCTGCCGGCGCAGCGCGCGCAGCCGGGGACCGACCGCGCCGAGCGCCTGGTCCAGGTCGTCGTCCATGCCGCCATCTTGCCACTATGGCAACAATGTTTGCCACCGTGGCGGCGGCGACCGCATCGTGGTCGCGGGAGGTGGTCACGGTGACCGATCAGTGGGATGGCAGCTACGACGTGGTGGTGATCGGAGGTGGCGCCGCGGGGTTGAGCGGGGCGCTGACGCTGGCCCGGGTGCGACGATCGGTGGTGGTGCTCGACTCGGGCGCGCCACGCAACGCCCCGGCCGAGGGCGTGCACGGGCTGCTGGCCCGCGAGGGGATCCGGCCGGCCGAGCTGCTGGAACGCGGCCGGACGGAGGTGCGCGGCTACGGCGGCCGGGTGGTGACCGGCAAGGTCGCCGCCGTGGCTCGCGACGACGACGGCTTCACGGTGACGCTGGCCGACGGTCGGACGGTCCGCGCGCGCCGGCTGCTGGTGGCCACCGGGCTGGTGGACGAGCTGCCGGACGTCCCGGGGCTGCGGGAGCGCTGGGGCAGGGACGTGCTGCACTGCCCGTACTGCCACGGCTGGGAGGTCCGCGACCGGGCCATCGGCGTGCTGGCCAGCGGGCCGTTCTCGGTGCACCAGGCGCTGCTGTTCCGGCAGTTGAGCGCCGACGTCATGTACTTCCAGCACACCAGGGCGCCGCTGACCGACGAGCAGGCGGAGCAGCTGGCGGCCCGGGAGATCCGCGTGGTCGACGGCGAGGTGGCATCCCTGGCGGTCGTGGAGGACCGCCTCGTGGGCGTACGGCTGGGCGACGGCACTCTCGTACGCCGGGAGGCGTTGGCCGTCTCGTCGCGGATGGTGGCGCGCGCCGGCTTCCTCGCGGCGCTCGGGCTGCGACCCGCGGCACACCCGGCGGGGGTCGGCGAGCACGTCCCCTCCGACCCGACGGGCCGCACCGACGTGCCGGGGGTGTGGGTCGCCGGCAACGTCACCGATCCGGCGGCCCAGGTCGGTGCCGCCGCGGCGGCCGGCGTGGTCGTCGCGGCCCAGATCAACGCCGATCTGGTCGCCGAGGAGACCCGACGGGCCGTCGCCGCCCACCGCGCGCCGTTCTCCGGGCGCTCGGAGGCGGCGCTCTGCGAGCAGGTGGTGGGCGACCGTCGCCACGGCCTGTGACATCGCGACAGGCGCCGGCGGGAGCGCGAGGCCCGGACCGCGTCCCAGATCGGCTCGTCCACGCGACCAGTGGACCGGACGGAGGTCACGGTCCGTATCGCGGGACGGTTGGCGGGTAACCGGGTCCGGGTGATAGCAACAGGGTCTAGCAGCGCAAGCGAAGGGACGTGTCGTATGCCGGAGACCGTGGAGACGGTGTTCACCAGCGTGGTCGCCCGCAATCCGGGCGAGCCTGAGTTCCACCAGGCGGTACGCGAGGTGCTGGAGAGCATCGGCCCGGCGCTGGCCAGACACCCCGAGTACGCCGAGGCGCGGATCATCGAGCGGATCTGCGAGCCGGAGCGGCAGGTCATCTTCCGGGTGCCGTGGGAGGACGACCGCGGCCGGATCCAGGTCAACCGGGGCTTCCGGGTGGAGTTCAACAGCGCGCTCGGCCCGTACAAGGGCGGGCTGCGCTTCCACCCGTCGGTCTACCTCGGGATCGTGAAGTTCCTGGGCTTCGAGCAGATCTTCAAGAACGCGTTGACCGGGCTGTCGATCGGTGGCGGCAAGGGCGGCGCGGACTTCGACCCGAAGGGTCGCTCGGACCGGGAGGTGATGCGGTTCTGTCAGAGCTTCATGACCGAGCTGTACCGGCACATCGGCGCGGAGACCGACGTGCCGGCCGGGGACATCGGCGTGGGCGGCCGGGAGATCGGCTACCTGTTCGGCCAGTACAAGCGGATCACCAACCGGTACGAGTCCGGGGTGCTCACCGGCAAGGGCCTGGCGTACGGGGGCGCGCAGGTGCGCCGCGAGGCGACCGGCTACGGGGCGGTCTTCTTCGCCGACGAGATGCTCCGGCAGACCGGCGACAGCCTGGACGGCAAGCGGGTCGTGGTCTCCGGCTCCGGCAACGTGGCGATCTACGCGATCGAGAAGGTGCACCAGCTCGGCGGGCGGGTGGTCGCCTGCTCCGACTCGTCCGGCTACGTCCTCGACGACAAGGGCATCGACCTGGAGCTGCTGCGGGAGCTGAAGGAGCAGCGCCGGGCCCGGCTCGACGACTACGCCCGGCACGTGCCGCACGCGGTGGCGGTCTCCGGCCGTACCGTCTGGGAGGTGCCCTGCGAGCTGGCGCTGCCGTGCGCGACGCAGAACGAGATCGGCGGCGCGGAGGCCGCAGCGCTCGTGGCCGGCGGCTGCGTCGCGGTGGTGGAGGGCGCGAACATGCCCACCACGCCGGAGGCGGTACGCATCCTCGGCCGGGCCGGGGTGCGCTTCGCGCCGGGCAAGGCGGCCAACGCCGGCGGGGTGGCGGTCAGCGCGCTGGAGATGCAGCAGAACGCCAGCCGGGACTCGTGGACGTTCGCCGAGTCGGAGCAGCGGCTGCGCGACATCATGCGCAACATCCACGACCGCTGCTGGAGCACCGCCGAGGAGTACGGGCTGCCCGGCGACTACGTGGCCGGGGCCAACATCGACGGGTTCCGCCGGGTGGCGGAGGCGATGCTGGCCCACGGCCTGATCTGACTGTGAGGCTGGCGGGGTCGGTCCGCCGCGTCAGCGCCGGCGCGGCCGATCGGGGGACGACGCGCGTCGTCCCACCCCGGCAGCGCCGGCCGCCGGCTCAGAAGCTGCTGACCAGCTTCACGAACGCCTCGTCGATCATGGCGGGGTCGGTGGCGTCGAACGCCTTGCCCGACGACGCCTTGGCGATCCGGTCCAGCGTGGCGAAGTCCGAATCCCCGTCGAAGGCGATGCAGAAGACCTTCACCGGGCGCCGCGGGTCCAAGGCGACGTCGGCGAGCAGCCGGTTCAGGTCGTTGTCCCGGGCGTACTCGTTCTTGCCGTCGGTCAGCACGACGACGGCGTTGATCCGGTCCGGGTCGTACCGCTCGAGCACCTGCTCGTGGGCGGCCCGGACCGTCGCGTAGAGCGCCGTGTCCCCCGCGACGTGCAGGCCGGCGATCCGGCTGTTGATCCGCTTCTCGTCGAAGTTGCCGAGCCGGACCTCCTCCCGGTAGGGGCCGTCGGGTCGCTTCGAGGTCTCCGAGGAGAACGACCAGAGCCCGACCCGGTCCTCGGAGTTGAGCAGCGCGAGCCCCTTGGCCGCCGCCGCCGACGCGACCTGGAAGCGGGTGCTGTCGCCGACCCGTTCCTGCATCGACCCGGAGGTGTCCAGCGCGATCAGGATGTTGGCCTTCTTGCGCAGCGTGCTCCAGCCGTCCAGCATCGCCTCGACCACTCCCGGGTTCGGCGGCGCGAAGTAGGTCAGCCCGCCGGTGGGCTCGGCGCCGACGCTGGCGAGCAGCTCCGCCGAGGCCCGCCGCTCGTGGTCGCGGAAGCCGAGGCGGACGAAGCTCTCCTGCTGGGGGTCCGCGGTCAGGAACTTCAGGAAGTCGTCCGCCGCCACGCGCTGCCGTTCGTCGGCGGAGGGGAGCACCACGAACGGGTGGTCCAGGTTGAAGGTGCCCTCCTTCGGGTGTACGGCGACCAGCGGCACCTTCGGCCGGGGGCCCCGCTCCTGGCCCTCCTGCCGTGGGCTCAGCCCGCCCTCGTTGTAGAGGTGGACCAGCTCCTCCTGCATGACGATGGCGCTCATGTCGCCAGAGCCCGTGCCGGCCAGGTCGGCCTCGGCGAGGTCGCGCAGCAGCTCCACCGAGTCGTCGCTGTAGTGCGACACGTTGGCCTCGATCTGCCGGACGAACCGGGTCACCTTCGGATCCGCCAGGTCCGACGTGGTCAGGTCGCTGGAGCGCTGCGCGGCGGCGTAGTAGGTGGCGATGGTCGCCGCCAGCCCCGAGGTGGAGAGGTTCGGGTTGTCCTTGCCGAAGGTGAACCGGCCCCACTCCGGTTTGCCGAAGCCCGCCCAGCCCTGCCGCCCGGAGAGGCCGAGGATCTCCCCCCAGCCCAGCGGCCCGCGCTGGCGTACCAGCTCGCCCTTGGGCTGCGGCATCGCGATGACCAGCGGACTGTTGGCGATCGACGGGTAGCGGCCCGGGGTCTGCGGCGTCCGCCCGGCGGCCTCGTCGAGCAGCCGGAGCTGGCCCGTCCACAGGCTCGACGTCGGCAACCAGACCTGCGGCTGCGGCAGGCCGGTGCCGCGCCAGCCGGCGGCCAGCACCTCGGTGGCCTTGCCCGAGTTCAGGGCGCTGACGTGCACCTGGGCGCAGCCGCCGCCGTCGAGCGACCGGTCGCTGTCGTTGTACCGCTTCGCCAGCTCGACCAGCAGCGCCGCCTTCTCGGTCGAGGAGTTCACGTCCAGGCGGACGGCACAGTCGGCCCGGGGCCGGTCGGTGCCGGCGTCCCGCTGCCGGACGAGCACGAACGCCCCGACGATGACCAGCAGCCCGGCGGTGACGGCCGCGGTGTACGGCAACCACTGTCGTGCGCGCGGCGGGGCTGGGGCCATGGCGACGTCCTCCTCGGCGGTCAACTGGTGGCAGTCAACCTATCGGTGCGGTGCCACCGGCAGTGCCCGACCCGGCGTCCGGGACGACCGCCCCCGCCCCTCGGTCAGGAGCGGTCGCCGAGCGCCGTCGCGACCAGCAGCCGAACCGCGTAGACCACGACGAAGGTGGCCGCCCCGGTCGCCGCGGCCCCGTCCACCGCGCTCGACGCGACGTAGCCGGCCGCGGCGCCGACCGAGCCGAGGAAGATCGCGGTCGAGATGCCCCAGGCGTCGGTCGACTCACGACGGAGCCGCCGCCCCCAGCCAGCTTCCGCCTGGTAGGCGGGCGCGGAGGCCGTGGACGGGCTCTGCGACGTCTGTCCGAGGCGCGTCGGCGCCGCCGTTTCCGGCCGGTCCGGCGGCGGATCCGGCGCGGTACGGGGCAACGGCAGCGGTTGGTCCGGCGTGGGCGCGCCAGCGGTCTCGTTGCCGAGTTGGAGCACGGTCTCCCGGCGCAGCCGGCCCGCGTCCCGGACGTCCTGCCCGAGCAGCCGCATCAGCACCTCTTCGGCCTCCGGCCGCTCCGCCGGGTCCTTGGCCAGGCACTGCCTGATCAGCTCGTCGAGGCCCGGTGGCAGCGCGGGCAGGTCGGGCGGCTCGTTGAGCACCCGGTGCATGACCGCGAAGAGCGAGTCGGTGCCGAACGGCGGCCGGCCCCCGGCGGCGAAGGCGATGGTGGCGGCCCAGGCGAAGACGTCGCAGGGTGGCCCGACCGACTCGTTGCGGAACCGCTCCGGGGCCATGTACGCGGTGGTTCCCAGCACCCGGCTGGTGACCGTCTCGGTGACGCCCAGGGCGCGGGCGATGCCGAAGTCGATCACGCGGGGGCCGTCGCGGCCGAGCACCACGTTGTCGGGCTTCAGGTCGCAGTGCACGACGTCGCAGCGGTGGATCGCGGCGAGCGCGGTGGCCGTACCGACGGCGAGGCGGTGCAGCGCGTTGCCCGCGACCGGGCCCTGCTCGCGGACGTGCCGGTAGAGGGTCGGGCCCTCGATGAACTCGCTGACCACGTAGGGGCGTTCGCCGTCGACCTCGGCGAAGAGCACCTGCGCGGTGCAGAACGGCACGACGCGGCGCGCCGCGGCGATCTCCTTCATGAACTGCGACCGCGCCCGCAGGTCACTCAGGTCGATGTTGATCATCTTGACGGCCACCTGGTGGCCCTGGTCGTCCTCGCCCAGGTAGACCACACCCTGGCCGCCCGCGCCCAGCCGACCGACCAACCGGTACGGGCCGGCGGTCACCGGGTCGTGCGTCCACAGTGGCGCCAGCCCCGGCACCGGCGCGCCGGCCAGTCCTGTCATCCCGACTCCATCGCTGTCGTGTCCCCGGCCACCCGGCAGCGGAGGACACGGACATGGTGCCATGCCGCCGCCTGCTGCCGGAGGGTGCCCGGACGGACGGGCCGCCTCCCCCGGACGGGCCGCGGCGGATCGGGTGGACCGGCGCGGCGGGACGACCGAGGCGGTACGGGACGAGCTGGCGCCCGTCGGAGGTCTCCGACGGGCGCCAGCCGTTTCGCGGTGTCCGGGCACTGCCCGAAGGGGAGCTTCACCGTCAGCGCGCGGCTCCCATGCCGAAGCGGTGGCGCTTGCGCCACACCAGCGACAGCAGCAGGAGCACCGCGCCGGCGCCGACGAGGCCGCCGCCGAACTTCATCGGGGTGCTCAGGCTGTCGCCCGTGACGGGCAGCGGCGGCGTGTGCTTCTTGAGCACGGTCAGCGTCGCGGTCGCCACCCGGTGGTACGTCTGGCCTTCGGCCCGGAAGGTGTACGTGCCGTGGTGACGCGGCGTGTAGGTGGTGCGGAAGTAGCCGTCATCGTCAGCCGTGACCTCCAGGGTCCTGGGGTTCGGCTGGGGTGCCTGCTGGAACGAGACCGGCGCCATGGCGACGATCTCGCCGTCGCTGCGGCGCGCCTGGTCGGCGCCCGGCACGGCGGCGGCGAGCGGCGACGTGCTGACGGTGATGATCACCGTCTCGCCCGGCCCCCAGCCCCTGCCGATCAGGGTGGCGGTCTGGCCGACCACGACGGTCGGCGGGGTCACCGTGAGTGTCGGTGTCGGGGTGCCGCCCGGCGGGTAGATCGGTGGTTGTGGCGTGCCGGTGCCCGGCGTCGGCTGCGGCTGCGCCGCCCCCGCTGCGGTCGGCACGGCCAGCACGGCCAGACCGACCGTGAGCGCCATGATGATGCGGGATAGCCGCATGATTGGTTCCCTCCTACTGATCACAGCTTGGTGCGGAAACAACTTGGGTGGTCCATGGGGTGGCGGTGGGGGTCAGCCACAGCTCGGCGGTACCGACGCCGGTGGTCGCCGTCAGGACGGTGACCTCCAACGTGCGGGAGCCCCCCGGGCCGACCTCGACGTTGGCGGTGCTCACCTGACGGCGCCGTTCGGTGCCGCTGCCCACCGCCGTCTCGACGCCGTCCAGACGGGCGGCGAGCACCGCCCCGCCGGCGGGACTGTGCACCGACACCAACGTGCGGACGGTGTACGGGTCACCGGCCAGACCGAGGCCGAGTACCGACTCGCTGAGGCCCGACTTCGGCGCCGACGAGCGCAGGGTGACCCGGAGTCGGAGTTCCCGGCGGCCGTCGGGCCGGCAGTCGCCGACCGCCAGGGTCGCCGCCGGCCGGAGGTAGTAGCCGAGCTTCGCGCCACTGCCGTCGTTGAGGAACACGCCGACCGTGGGCACGGTGTCCTTCTCCGGAAGCGCCCCGGCCAACCGGCTGTCGCCGATCTTCCGTTGCTCTTCGTGTCGGGCACTCCAGAACAATATCCGGCGTTCAGTGACAGCACGGTCAAATGAGGACAATAACGCCTTCGGGTCTACATTCTTCGTGACCAGCGCGTCGAACACGGCGGCGGCGGAGGCGGCGAAGAAGGCGTCCTGTTCCTCGTTGTCCATCCGCTGGTAGCTGTCGCTGAGCACCGTCTGCACGACCTTCTCGGCGGCCAGCGGGACACCCCCCGGCACCATCACCGGCCCGGTGGCCCGGAGCAGGTACGACAGCACCACCGGGTCGACGGCGAGCACCCCGTCCACGGTGGTGCCCGTACGCCGGCGGAACATCTCCCGGTAGAGGGCGGCGGCGGTCGGGAAGTGCGGGGTGAGGTTGACGTCGGCCGGATACATCCCGGGCAGGTCGGCCCAGAGGCTGCGCACCTCGGCGGGCACCTTCAGCGGCGGCTGGAACCGGCCCAGCGTGCTGCTGGTGCCCTGCCGCCCCATCCGGACGCGACCGTCGGCCGCGTGGATGACCGCGTACGCGCCGATCATCCCGCCGGTGGCGCGCAGCTCGGCGGGGTTCTGGGAGACCACCAGGTAGGTGCGGGGGCCGTCGGCGCCCAGCAGCCCCGGTAGCAGCCGGCTGGCCTCGTCCGCGGCGGCGGTCAGGCCGGCCAGCCGGTCGATCTCGCCCCGCAGGTCGCCGAGCGCCTGCCGGACCTGTCCGACCAGGCCCTCGGTGGGCACCGTCGCGAGGCTGTCCCGGGCGCCCTGCACCGTGGCGTTGACCCTGGCCAGCTCGGCCGACAGGGTCCGCAGCCGACCCACGTCCAGCCGCCCGCCCGCCGGCACCAGGCTGGTCAGGTCGGCGCGCAGCAACGGCGGGAACGCCTGCCGGGCCAGGTCGTCGATGGCCACCGAGATCTGCCGGACGGCCGCCAGGTTGTCCCCCGCGTACGGGGTGTGCCGACCGACCCACCAGCCGGGGTCACCGGTCGCCGCCCGGGCACTGCCGGACTGCTCCTGGAGCGCCGCGAGGGTGCGCTGCGCCCGGGCGGTGTCACCGCCGACCACCTGGGCGCTGAGCTCCCGGGCCAGACCGGCGGCGTTGAGCAGGTGGGCACGCGCCTGCCAGCCCCGGAAGCCCACCCAGCCACCGGTCAACAGCAGCAGCGAACCCACCACGAGGGCGGCGAGCAGGGCCCGGCGCAGCTGCCGCCGCCGGCGGGAACGACCACGCCGTCGACGCGGTCTCGCGCTCTCCGTCACACCACACGTCCTTCCTGGGGAACGGCGGGCGGACCCCGTTCCGCTGCCGCTCCACACTGCTAACGATCGTTTTCGCCCGAAGATGACGCGGTTGACCGGTATGCGAGCCCCGCTCGCCGTTCACCGGGCGCCGGGGCGCCCGGCGGCCGCCTCGTACAGCAGCCGTTCGATCCGGTCCACACCCGCCGACATCGACATCTCCCGCAGGTACGCCTCCCGGCCGCGCCGGCCCATGTCCGCCCGGGCGGGCGGCGGGATGGTGGCGGCCAGCCAGAACCGGTCGGCGAGGCTCGCCCAGTCCCCCGGCGGGCAGGAGAGCCCCGCCCGCGCCCGTTCCACCAGGTCTGCGGTGTCGCCGCCGGCGGAGGCCACCACGGGCACGGCGCAGGAGAACGCCGCCTGGAGCTTCGCCGGCAGGGTGCTGCGCAGCTCGGGCAGGTCCCGCAGCATGACGAGCTGGTAGTCGGCGGCGGCGTACAGGTCCGGCATGTCCGGCGGAGACCGCCGCTCGACGAAGCGCACGTTCTCGGCCCGCAGATCGGCGGCGAGCCCCCGCACCCGCCGCTCGTCCGCGCCCGAGCCCACCAGGACGAGGTCCACGGTGTGTTCCAGGGCAGCCGCCGCCCGTACCGCGGTCTCCAGGCCCTGCCGGGCGCCGATGGTGCCGGCGTGCATCACCACGCACCGCTCGTCGCGCCGGACCAGCCGGTGAGCCGCGCGGCTGGGCCGGGCGGGGTGGAAGATCCGCTCGTCGGTCCAGTTGAGCACCACCCGCACCCGGGCCGGGTCCACGCCCGCCGCGACGACCCGGTCGCGCAGCGACGGCGCGGCGACCGCGATCCCGTCCGCGGCCCGGTAGACCCGCGCCATCGCGGCGGCGATCCGCCCGGCCCACCGCCCGTTCTCGGCCCCGACCGGCTCGTCCTCCGCCCACACGTCCTGCACGTGCACGACGGTCGGCACCCGGCCCAGCAGGCGGAGCAGGCCCGCCGCGGCGAAGGCGTTCGCCGGCGGCAGGTGGACGTAGAGGGCGTCGACGTCGGCCAGGAACCACCGCCCGGTCACCGTCGCGCTGCCGGCGAACGACAGGTGGCCGGCCATCCGGCCGCGAAGGGACCCGTCCCCGGCGGAGTAGCGCGGGACCCGCCGTACCGTCAGCCGCTCGCTGTGGGTCTCGTACCGCCAGCGCTGCCGCCAGCCCGGGTAGACGTGGCCGCCGGGATAGTCCGGGAAGCCGGTCAGCACCTTCACCTCGTGCCCCCGGACGGCGAGTTCCTCGGCGAGACTGCCCGGGATGAACGCCGGCTCGGGCGGGAAGTGGTAGGACAGGATCCCGATTCTCACCGACCCACCTCCGTCCGGCCGGGACTCCTCGGCGCGGCACCGTGCCGTGGAGTCGTCCGGCCCGCGTACGATGCGGACATCCCCTCCACGTCCGGCCGGCTCCGACGGCCGGCGGCCGGCGCGGCGCCACCGCCCGCGACGGCACCGACGAGAGGGGTCCGCATGGTCGACCGGGTGTTGTTCGTCTGCCACGCCAACCTGTGCCGGTCACCGATGGCCGAGTACATCGCCCGTCGCCTGCTGGCCGGGCGCGCGGTGACGGTCGCCAGCGCCGGCACGGACGCCGTCGACGACCTGCCGATGCACCCGCACGCGGCGGACCTGGCGGCCGAGACCGGCGGGGATCCCACCGACTTCCGCAGCCGGCGGCTGCGCCCGGAGCACCTGGCCGGGGCGACGCTGGTGCTCACGGCCACGCGCCGCCAGCGCTCGGTGTGCACCGCCCTCGCGCCGGCCGCGCTGCACCGGACGTTCACCCTCCGCCAGTTCGGCCGGCTGGCCTCGGCCGCCGACCCGACGACGGATCCGGCCGACGGTCCCCTGCGGGCGGCGGTCGAGGCGGCCGCCCGCGCCCGGGGGCGGCTGCAACCCGCCACCGGGGACGCGGACGACCTGCGGGACCCGATCGGCGGCACCGCCGCCGACTTCCGACGCTGCGCGGAGGAGATCGAACGGTCGATGCGACCCCTCGCGGCGCTCATCGCGACAGCCGGGTGAGTTCCTGCGTACGGTCGCTGACGACGCCGTCGACCCGCTCCGCGTGCCGGGCGGACGGAGCCGCGTCGGCCGGCACCTCCGGAGTCGCGGCGGCGACCACCCGGTAGGCCTCGTACTGGTACGCCTCCGCCTTTGCCACCTTCGCCATGTTCAGCACGCAGCCGAGCAGCCGGACGGAGACCGAGTTCAGGGCACGGGCGGCCTGCGCCACCTGGCTACGGGAGGTGCGGCCCTGCTGGGAGACCAGGAGCGCGCCGTCGGCCTGCACGGCCACCACCACGCCGTCCGTCACGGCCAGCAGCGGGGCCGTGTCGATGATGACGATGTCGGCGGACTCCCGCAGGGCGAGCAGCAGGTCCGCCATCGCCTTGGAGCCGAGCAGCTCGCTGGGGTTGGGCGGCGCCGAGCCGCTCGGGAGCACCAGCAGGGACTTGTCGCCCCAGCGCTGCACCACGTCGCCGACCTGGACGTCGCCGACCAGCACGTCGGTCAGCCCGATGCCCGCGTCGAGCCCCAGGTAGTCGGCGACCTTCGGGCGGCGCAGGTCGGCGTCGACCAGCAGCACCCGCCAGCCGGCCTCGGCCAGGGCGATCGCCAGGTTGCAGGAGAGCGTGGTCTTGCCCTCGCCCTGCAGGGCGCTGGTGACCGCGATGACGCGGGCGGGCTCGTGCACGTCGACGAAGCGCAGGTTGGTGCGCAGCTTGCGCACCGCCTCGGCCCGGGCGGAGTTGGCCGCCGCGCCGACGATCAACGGCTCCGACTTCGCGGTGCTCTCGAAGGGGATCTCGCCGAGCAGTGGGCTGCCGGTGGTGCGCCGGAGGCCGGCGGCGTCGCGCAGGCGGACGTCGGCGACCCCGCGCAGGATCGCCAGGCCCACGCCGGCGAGCAGGCCGAGCAGCGTACCGACGGCGAAGTTGCGGACCGGCTGCGGCGAGACGGGCGTCGGGGTGACCCGGGGCCCGCTGACGACCTCGATCCTGATCGGGCCGGCCTTGCCGTCCTGGGTCGTCTCCACCTTCTGCACCAGCTGGACGAACTGCGCGGAGAGCACCTCGGTGACCTTCAGGGCCCGGTTCTGGTCCGTGTCGGTCACCGACGCGCGCAGCAGCACGGTGCCGGTCTCGGTGGAGGTGCTGACCCGGCGCTGGACCTCCTCGGCGGTGAGCCCGACCGGAGCCTCGGCGACGACGCTCTGCGCGAGGCGGTCGCTGGTCAGCAGTTCCGCGTAGGACTTGACCCGCTGCTGGAGGAAGAGGCCGCCCTGGTAGGCGTCGGTGACGCCCTGGCTGGGCGTGGTGACGAAGAAGGTCACCGACGCGACGTAGCGGGGCTGCGCCCGGACGGTGACGAGGGCGGTGACGCCGAGCGCGACCATGACGGTGAGGAGCACGATCCACCAGTGCCGGCGCACGAGGCGGAGTTGGCGGTACAGGTCCATCAGGCGCGCCTCCGTACCAGGCCGGTAACGCCAAAGAACTTCACGAAAACCCCCAAGGTCGACTTAATCTCGTGAAACCATTAAAGCGACTCATACGCCTTATGTCCCGAGTTACGTATTTTCACCCCTTGACATCGGCGCCCGACCCACCACCGGACAAACGGGCGGACGGCGTCCCGGGTGGCGGGGAGAAGGCGACCGGACGTGACGGCGCCGGCAACCGCCCCTCCCGGCTCGCCGGTCGCCGCAGCGCTGGGTAGGGTCGACATCGGTGTGCCGGGAAGCCTGGTCGGCGTCGACCCCTGCTGCCCGAGACAAGGTGGATCCCGCGCATGACCGACCGCGCCCCGCACGCCGAGCGCCCCCGCCCGCCCCGCCGGTTCTTCTCGCGTACGTCCTGGCCGGAGGCCCGGTTCCTGGCCGACGTGCTGCGGACCGAGACCGTCGGCGGCGGCCTCCTGCTACTCGGCGCGGTGGTCGCGCTGGTCTGGGCCAACTCGCCCTGGGGGTCCTCCTACGCCGCCCTCGGCGCGTGGGTGCCCTGGTCGGACGGGGCGGCCCTGCACCTGGACCTGAACCTCGCCGCCTGGGCCGCCGACGGCCTCCTGGCGATCTTCTTCTTCGTCGTCGGGCTGGAACTCAAGCGCGAGTTCGTCGCGGGCGACCTGCGCGACCCTCGCCGGGCGGCGCTGCCCGTGATCGCGGCGGTCGGCGGCATGGCGGCGCCCGCCCTGATCTACCTCGCGGTCAACCTCGCCGCCGGCGGGGACGGGCTGCGGGGGTGGGCCATCCCCACCGCGACGGACATCGCCTTCGCCCTCGCCGTCCTCGCGGTCATCGGCTCGCACCTGCCGCAGGGCCTGCGCGCCTTCCTGTTGACCCTGGCGGTGGTCGACGACCTGCTCGCCATCACCATCATCGCGATCTTCTACACCGCCGACTTCAGCCCGCTGCCGCTGCTCGCGTCCCTGGTCCCCATCGCCCTCTTCGGCCTGCTCGTGCAGCGGCGCAAGACGTGGTGGTGGGCGCTGATCCCGTTGGCGGCCACCGCGTGGGTCCTCATGCACGCCTCCGGGGTGCACGCCACCGTGGCGGGCGTCCTGCTGGGTTTCACCGTGCCCGTCCTGCGGGGGAAGGCCGGCGACGCGCACGGGCTCGCCGAGCACCTGGAGCACCGCTGGCGCCCCATCTCGGCCGGTTTCGCCGTGCCGATCTTCGCGTTCTTCGCGGCCGGGGTGTCGCTGCGGGGCGCCGACCTGGGGGCCATCGTCACCGACCCGATCGTGATCGGCGTCGTCGCCGGTCTGGTGCTCGGCAAGGTCGTCGGGATCTTCGGCTCGACGTTCCTGCTCGCCCGGTTCACCCGCGCCCAGCTCGACGAGGACATCACCTGGACGGACCTGCTCGGCGTGGCGCTGCTCGCCGGGATCGGGTTCACCGTCTCCCTGCTGATCGGCGAACTCGCGTTCGGCCCCGACAGCGCCGCCGCCGGCAACGTCAAGGCGGCCGTGCTGACCGGCTCGGTGATCTCCGCGTTGCTCGCCACGGCCGTGCTGGTGCGGCGCAACGCCGCCTACCGGCGGATCGCGGCGGCGGAGCGGGTGGACGCCGACCGCGACGGCGTGCCGGACGTCTACCAGCGCGGACAGGGCTGAGCCGGCCCGGCGTCGTTCATCCGGCCCCGTCCGGCGCCGGCGCGGGCGGATGTCGGACCCGCCCCGGCGGTCCGGCCGGACCGTTGGCGGTGAGCGCG
Source organism: Micromonospora reichwaldensis (assembly GCF_031845925.1). Classification (NCBI taxonomy): domain Bacteria; kingdom Bacillati; phylum Actinomycetota; class Actinomycetes; order Micromonosporales; family Micromonosporaceae; genus Micromonospora; species Micromonospora reichwaldensis. The sequence continues at coordinate 160,003 of NZ_JAVRFL010000007.1, forward strand.
GCCCAGAGCAGCCGGCGCAGCAGGACGATCGCCGCCGCCGCGGCCAGGGCCGTCCAGCCCTGGCCGCCGGCCAGCCGCAGCAGCCCGGCGGCGGTCAGCAGGTCCAGCAGCACCCGCATCGCGCACCGCCAGGAGCCCGTGCCGAGCAGCACCGCCAGCCCGGCCAGGGCGGCGAGGGCGGTGGTGGCGGTGACCAGGGCACGGGTCACCGGACGCGCTCCGGCTCCCGGACCTGCCGCTGCTCCTGGCGGATCTCCCGGCCCAGGAAGTAGTTCAGCGCGGTCCGGATCGCGGCGATGGCCGCCAGCTGGCCGATCTGGGCGAAGGTCGGCGAGACCGCCGTACGCAGGATGTCCGCCGCGAGCTGGAACTCCAGCCCGAGGGTGAGGAACCGCCCCAGGGAGAGCCGGATCGGGGTGAACACGGCAGCGCTGCGGTGCCGCAGTCCCTCGACCACGAACCGCAGCGCCGCCCACGCCGCCCCGACGAAGATGACCACCGCCCCGGCGACCTCCACCGCCGTGACCAGGCCCTGGTAGCCGTGGCGCAGGATCTCCTCGACGCCCATCCGCTGCCGTTACCCGGCCAGCACGGCGGTAGTCGGCGTCAGGTGAGCTGCGTGACGGCCTCCAGGATCAGCCAGAGCCCGCAGATCGCGAAGAGCACCGCGGCGCCGTACTTGATGGTCTTCTCGGGCAGCCGCCGGCCGAGCATCCGCCCGACGAGGATGGCGAGCGCGTCCGCCGCCACCATGCCGATCGTCGAGCCGAGCCAGGTGCCGAACCAGCCGTACTGGGTGGCGAGGGTGATGGTGGCGAGCATGGTCTTGTCGCCCAGCTCAGCCAGGAAGAACGCGACCGACACCGCGACGATGGCGGACTTGCTGCTCTTCTCGGCCTTGCGCTTCTCCTCCTCGGTGAGCGAGTCACCGCGCAGGGTCCACGCGCCGAACCCGAGGAACGCCAGGCCCGCGACGAGCGAGATCCACTCCGTCGGCAGCGCGGCGCCGAGCCCGTAGCCGATCGCCACCGAGGCCAGGTGCACCACGGCGGTGGCGACGGTGATCCCGATCAGGACCGGCACGGTCTTGAAGCGGGTGGCGAAGGTCAGGGCCATCAGCTGGGACTTGTCCCCCAGCTCGGCGACGAAGATGACGCCGAAGCTGACGACCAGCGCGACGAGGAAACCTTCCATGACATCCTTCCGGATCATGCCGGGAGGAGGTACGGGGGCGCCCTCGACCCGGCTGCAACAGCCTGGGTCGAAGGTCTCGCCCGCCTCGGATGACGAGGCCGCGTGGCCGGATGCGGAACGCACCAGTGTGTCGACCACGACATTGGGGGCTACTCCCCTTCGCGTCGCCCAGCCTAGCCGATCACCGATCGGGCCGGCTCCGGCGGGTGAAGATGCTCACCCGCCGGTCACCTCGCGCGGCCCCACCGGTCACTCGGCGCGGGCCAGGGTGACGCCGAAGAGGCCGGCCGGATCGGTCCAGAAGTCGTGGGCGGCGAAGCGGGCCGCGCCCAGCTCGGCGGCGATCCCCTCGGGCCGGAACTTCGCCGACACCTCCGTGCGCAGCTCCTCGCCCTCGGCGAAGGTGACCGTCAGGTCCAGCACCCGTACGCGCATCGGCCGCCGCGCCCGCAGCCGCATCTCGATCCACTCCCGCTCGGCGTCCCAGAGCGCGACGTGGGCGAACCCCGCCGGATCGAAGTCGGCGCCCAGCTCCCGGTTGACCACCCGCAGCACGTTGCGGTTGAACTCGGCGGTGACCCCGGCCGCGTCGTCGTACGCCGGCACGACCACCGCCGGGTCCTTGACCAGGTCGGTGCCGATCAGCAGCCAGTCCCCCGGCTCCAGCGCGGCCCGCATCGCGGCGAGGAACCGCGCCCGCTCGACCGGCAGGAGGTTGCCGATCGTGCCGCCCAGGAAGAGCACCAGTCGGCGCCCACCGGTCGGCAGGCGGTCCAGGTGGCGGGTGAAGTCCCCCACGATGCCGCGCACCCGCAGCCCGGGGTAGTCGGCGGCGATCTCGGCGGTGGACTGCCGCAGCGCGCTGACCGACACGTCCAGCGGCACGAACGTGCCGAGCCCGCCCCGGCGGGTGAACGCGTCCAGCAGCAGCCGGGTCTTCTCCGACGAGCCCGAACCGAGCTCGATCAGCGTCTTCGCCCCGGTCAGCTCGGCGATCGTGGCCGCCCGTTCGGCCAGCACCGCGCGCTCGGCCCGGGTCGGGTAGTACTCCGGCAGGCGGGTGATCTCCTCGAACAGCTCGCTGCCGCGGGCGTCGTAGAACCACTTGGGGGGCAGCCACTTCTCCTCGGCCGTCAGGCCGGTGCGGACGTCCTCCCGCAGGCTGCGGCCCAGGTCCTGCTCCTCCAGGTGGATCTCCAGCGGCTCCGCGCTCATGTCATCCCCTTCGTCGTCGGGTGGAACGTCCCTGTCGGCCGGCGGTCAGACCTCGGCGAGGGCGCGGACGCGTACCTGCGTCGCGGTGGCCTCCACCAGTTGCCCCTCCGGCACCGCCTGCCAGCCGGGGTCGTCGTCGTGCGGCTCGGACGCCAGCAGCACCGAGGCCGGCGTCGCGCGGATCGACAGCGCGTGCCCGGCCACGCTGGCCACCACGGTGCGCCCGTCGGTGAGCAGCAGGTTCAGCCGGGACCCGGGCGCGGCCCCGGACACCGCCGTCACGGTCTCGGCGACCGCGCGCGCCGGCTTCACCCCGGCCCGCAGCCGGTGCCGCACCAGCGCCCACACCAGCGCCGAGTCGGTAGCCGCGTCGAGGGTGAGCAGGTCGCGTACGGGCAGGGTGGCGGCGAGCGGGACCATCGAGTCGGGCCAGCCCCGCACCACCCCGTTGTGGCTGAACAGCCACCGCCCCTCGGCGAACGGGGCGGCGGCCCCGTCGAGGACCGCCATGCCCACCGTGGCGGAGCGGACGGCGGCCAGCACCGCGCCGGCCGAGGTGACCTGCGCGAGCTGGGCGATGGTCGGGTCGCTCCAGATGGGCTGCGACCGCCGGTAGCGCACCGGCTCACCGTCGCCCGGGTACCAGCCGACGCCGAAGCCGTCGGCGTTGATCGTCCCGCCGCCGCGCATGTCGCGCGGCGCCCAGGACTGCCGCACGAGCGAGTACGGCGGGTCGAACAGCAGTTCCCGCAGGGTGACCGGCGGCCCCAGGTAGGCCAGGTGACGGCACATCAGGCGGCACCGCCCGGCCCGGAGGGGCGGCCCGGGCGCCGGCCGCCGGTGTCGTCTGCCCCCGGGGGCCGCCCCCCGGGCAGGGTCCCCGGTCCGGCCCGGCCGTCCGATGGCCCCGTTCTCACGGCTGCGACTCCTCCGGCCGGGCGTCCCGGGCGCAGCGGAACCCGCTGAAGATCTGCCGCCGGATCGGGAAGTCCCAGTTGCGGAAGGTGCCCCGGCAGGCGGCCCGGTCGGTGCCGAACGACCCGCCGCGCAGCACCCGGTGGTCGTCGCCGAAGAAGACCTCCGAGTATTCGCGGTAGGGGAACGCGGTGAAGCCGGGATGCCCCCGGAACGGCGTGGAGGTCCACTCCCACACGTCGCCGATGAGCTGGTGCACGCCCAACGGCGAGGCGCCGGCCGGGTAGGCGCCCACCGGGGCGGGCCACAGGTGCCGCTGGCCCAGGTTGGCGTGCTCGGCGGTGGGGTCGTCGTCACCCCAGGGGTAGCGGCGGGAGCGGCCGGTGGCGGGGTCCCAGCGGGCCGCCTTCTCCCACTCCGCCTCGGTCGGCAGCCGCTTGCCGGCCCAGGCCGCGTAGGCCCGCGCCTCGTGGTGGCAGACGTGCACCACCGGCTCGTCGTCGCGGACCGGCGCCCACCGCCCGAACCGCCGGTAGGCCCAGCCGTCGCCGTCGCGGCGCCAGTGCATCGGCGCGACCAGCTCCGCCTCCCGGCGGTGCCGCCAGCCGGCCGGGCTCCACCAGCGCGGGTCGTCGTAGCCGCCGTCGGCGATGAACTCGCGGTAGCGCCCGTTGGTCACCGGCGCGGCGTCGATGGCGTACGCCGGCAGGTGGACCCGGTGGGCGGGTCGCTCGTTGTCCAGCGCCCACGGGTCGGTGTCGGTGCCCATGGTGAACTCGCCTGCCGGCACCAGCACCTCGGCGTCGACCCGGACCGTCGGTTCCGGCGGCGGCGGGGCGTGCAGCACCGCCGGGCCGGCGCGCAGCTGGTGGGTGGCGAGCATCGTCTCGTCGTGCTGCTGCTCGTGCTGCACGATCATGCCGAAGGCGAACCCGTCGGCGACCAGCGGGCGCTCGGTGAACGCGACCCGGTCCAGCAGGTCGAGCACCTTGTCCCGGACGGTGAGCAGGTAGGCGCGGGCCTCCTGCGGGGGCAGCAGCGGCAGCGCCGGCCGGTCCCGGCGGGGCTGCTTGAACGCGTCGTAAAGGTCGTCGATGTCCCGCCGGACGGGCTCGCGCCCGCCCACGTCCCGGACCAGCCAGAGTTCCTCCTGGTTGCCCACGTGGGCGAGGTCCCAGACCAGCGGGGACATCAGCGGCGAGTGCTGCCGCGTCAGGTCGTCCTCGTCGACCGCCTCGGTCAGCAGTGCGGTGCGGGCGCGGGTGCGTTCGAGTTCCGCCGCGATCCGGCTGCGCAACTGCTCCGGGCCCGCCGGGCGCGTGGTCGTTCCGGTCACCGGTGACTCCTCCCCGCGGCGTCGCGTCGCCGCCGTACGCCTCGGTCGATGTCGTCGTGCAGGGCCGCCGGCAATTCGAGCCGGGGCAGGGCCGCGCGGGCCAGGTCGAACAGATCCGCCGCCGCGGCGGCCAGCGCCGGATCGCGCAGGCCGTGGCGGGCGGCGGCGTGCCAGCGGTGCGCCACCGGCTCGGCGACGGCCCGGGCCGCGTGGACCGTGCCCGGGTCGGCGAGCAGGACGGCCAGCACCGCGAGCGGGAGCACCCAGCCCCGGCCGGGCTGCGTGTCGAGGTAGCGCAGCTCCAGGTAGCCCCGGGGCCGCACCGGCGGGAAGAGGGTGCTCACGTGGTAGTCGAGGTCGTCGGTGGTGGGCGGCCGGGGCAGCGCCCCGTCGACCCAGTCGGCGAACGTGATGCCCGGCGGCGGCGTCCAGTCCGGGCCGTCGCCGCGCACGCAGAGCAGTGGCGCGGCGAGGACGTAACTGGTCCAGGCCGTGACCGGGTCGGTGTCGGTCCCCGGCGTCCACACCGGACGGGTGCGGGCCGGGTCGATGCCGTACCAGGCGGCCATCCGGGCGGACGCCCAGCCGGTGCTGCGCCCGGCGTGCCGGTCGGCCGTGGCGAACGCGGCCAGCAGGGGCGGCCCGAGCGCGTGCACCGCCGCCCAGCGCTCCGGCAGGTGTTCCGGCTCCCCGGCGTCCAGGCAGACCTGGAGACCGGCGGTGCTGTACATCATCGTCCGACCGGCCGGGCCGCGCCGGTCGAAGACGTGGCGCATGGCGCGGTAGCGGGGGCCCTCGACCACCGGGCGGGGCGGGCGGTGCGGGTCTATGCCGCTGCGCCCGAGGACCAGCCCGGCGGCGTCGAGCAGGCCGTTCAGCACGGCGATGTCGCCGTCGGTGGCGTGGATCAGGGTGGCGAGCGAGGAACGTGGCGCGGTGGAGATCTCCAACTGCCCGCCGGGCTCCACGGTCACGGTGCCACCGTGCGGGAGCGGTGCGGCGGGGCTCGCGCGGTCGAGGGTGCGGGGGCTGTGTCGCCCCAGGGCCGCCCGGAGCCGCTCGCCGTCGACCGGGCGGGCGGGGTCGGCGGCGTCGTGCACGGTCCATTCGAGTTCGACGCCGGTGTGGGTCGGTGGGCCGGTCTTGAAGCAGATGCGCGCGAGGTGGCCCTCGGCGGCGGCGGACTCCCGCAGGACGGTGGTCCGGTCGAGCTCCGGCGACGTCACCACGGCATGGGCCCCCTTCCCGGCCGACTTCCGTTCGGTGTCACCGTAACGCCACCCACCGTCATCGGCGCGGGCGTCGGTGGCCCCACGCACTCCTGTCTAGCAGACGAATTCCGCCCGGCCGGCCGGAACGTGCAGCGCAAACGGGCTCTCCCGGCCCGTCACGACGGGCCGGGAGAATCAGCGGGCGGGACCGACCGCGAGGGGCGTCAGTCGGTCGGGGCCGGGGCCGGGGTTGGAGTCGGGGTCGGGCTCGACCCCTTCTTCGGGGGCCTGTCGGGCGACTCCGTCGCCGCCACGTCGGGCAGCAGTTCCCCGCAGAAGCCGTCGACCTGCTCCCGCCCGCCCGCCGCGGTCACCAGGCGCGCGAACGAGGGGGTGTCCAGGGCCTTCTCCCGCTGCGCCGGCTTCTTGGCCAGGTACGCCCGGCAGAGTCCGCGCAGTTGTTCGGCGTGCGGCCGGGGCGACCCCGGCGCGTCGCCGGCGGTGCTGCCGGGGGCGGGTGCGCCCGAGGTCGGGGCGGCGGAGGGGCGGGGTGGGGTGCCGGTGGGGCGGCCACCGGTGTCGCCGGTCGATCCGTCCCGGTGCGGGCCCGTGGTGGCCGGCGCCGGGGTCGGGGTGGCGGGGCGGGGTGGCGGGGCCGGCTCGTCGGCCCGGTCCAGCGTGACGGCGGCGAAGGCGGCGCCCGCGGTCGCGGTGACCGCGATCCCCGCGCCCCAGGCCATGGCGCCGGCGGTGAACCGGCGTCGGCGTGGCGACGGGACGGCTCCGGCGGCGGGGCCGGCCGCACGCGCCGCCCGGAAGGCCGCCAGGGCGTCCTCCTCCCCGGCCAGTTCGCCGGGGCGGGCGGGAGCGGCGGCGGCGGAGAGCAGCCGGGCGAGCGGCTCGGCGTCCGGCGTACGGGAGGCATCCGCGCGGGCGGCGTCGAGGAGCCGGTCGGACGCGCCGCGGTCGGCGGGCCGCTCGGTCCGGCGAAAGAACATCCTGGATCCCCTCACGTCAACCGTCCGCCGGTTCGGCGTGCGACGCCTGCCGCCGGCCGGTGCGCGGTCGGGGCGCCGCGGCGGCCTCGGGGGCGGCCGGCGACCGGCTCGGGTCGTAGCGTTCCATCAGGACGGCGAGCCGGCGCAGTCCCCGGTGGGCGGCGGTGCGTACGGCACCGGCCCGACGGCCGAGTACCCGCCCGGCGGTCTCGGCGTCCAGTCCGACGACGGCGCGCAGCAGGACGGCCTCGGCCTCGCGGGGCGGCAGGGTGGCGATCAGCGCGAGCGCCGCCTCGGTGCCGATCGTCTCGCCGGCCCGTTCGGCCGTGTCGGCGTCGCCGGCCAGTTCGGCGAGCGCCTGCACGGGCACGGGCAGCGAGGGACGACGGCGCTGCCGGCGCAGGTGGTCCATGGCCCGGTTGCGGGCGATGGTGACGGTCCAGGCCCGGAACTCGCCACCGGTGAAGCTGGGCAGGTCGCGGGAGACCTGCAACCAGGTCTCCGAGGCGACGTCCTCGGCGTCCGCGCCGACCAGGGCGGTCAGGTATCGGAGCAGGCCGGGCTGGAGGCTGCGGTAGAGGAAGCGGAAGGCGTCCTCGTCGCCGGCCTGCGCCGCCACGACGGCCTCGTTCAGCTCACCGGCCATGTGGTCGCCGCTCACGTCCCGTGGACACGCGCAGGCGGCGCACGCCCACGTGGGCGTGCGCGAGGCAAGCACGGTCCGGCAAACGGACCTGATCCCGCACCCTCAGCCCCCCGCTGACCTGATCACGCCCGGGACCGCGTCGCCCGGACGGTACGTCTGGACTCCTGCCGTGGCGGCACGGCCGGTGGCGCAGGTGCCGCGGCGACGCCGTGGGGCGGGCCCGAGTCGGGCTAACGCTAGGAGCGCCGAGTCGATCAGGCAAGCCCGCCCCGGTGGGCAGAAGAGTGAGAATTATCTAGCCGTTCGGCCGGCCCGTCGCCGTAACGGCGCGGCGGCCCGGGACGCTGCGGGCCGCCGGCGGGCGCGGACGGCGGCGCATTCGACCAGCCCACGGCGGACATGGGGGGAATGTCGTCACACACGGTCCACGGACGCTCACAGCGTATCCGAGGCGGGTCCGGTCCCGCCGCCCCCGCCGCGCGGGTGGCGCGGGTCGGCCCGACGGCACGCGGCGCGCCGATCCCCGCCGGCCTGGGTACGGTAATGCTGTGTTGTCATCGGAGGTCGTACTCAGCGGTCGCTACCGCCTGGACGAGCGTGTCGCCACGGGCGGCATGGGCGACGTCTGGCGGGGCAAGGACCTCGTCCTCGGCCGACAGGTCGCGGTCAAGGTCCTGCTGCCGGCGCTGGTCTCCGACCCCGACTTCATCGCCCGCTTCCGTGCCGAGGCCCGGATCATGGCCGCCCTGCGCCACCCGGGCATCGTCCAGGTCTTCGACAGCGGCGAGGACGACCTGCCCGACGGCGGGCGGGCCGACTACCTGGTCATGGAGTTCGTGACCGGCCAGCCGCTGTCCAAGCGGATCGAGGCCGTCGGGCGTCTCGACGTGGCCGAGACGATGGCGATCGTGGCGCAGGTCGCGCAGGCGCTGCATGCCGCGCACCTCGGCGGGATCGTGCACCGCGACGTCAAGCCGAGCAACCTGCTGGTGCAGGAGGACGGCAGTGTCGTGCTGGTCGACTTCGGCGTCGCCCGGTCGACCAACATCACCAGCATCACCAGCACGAACGCCGTGCCGGGCACCGCGCTCTACATGGCGCCGGAGCAGGCCGCCGGGCGGCCGGTCTCCGGCGCGACCGACATCTACGCCCTCGGTGCGGTGACGTACTGCTGCCTGAGCGGCAGCCCGCCGTTCACCGGCGACAACCCGCTGCAGGTCGCCGTGCGCCACCTCGACGACGAGCCGCCGGAGTTGCCGCACGACATTCCGGAGGCGGTCCGCGCGCTGGTCTCCCGCGCCCTGGCCAAGGATCCGGCCGACCGGTTCAGCAGCGCGGCGGCGATGGCGGAGGCCGCCCGCGCCGCCGTGTCCGACCCCTCCGCGCCGACCGCCATGGTGCCCGCCGCCGCGGCGGCGGGCGGCGTCGACCCGGGCACCCGCACCGACGTGCCGGTCGCCGCGACCGCCGCCCGCCGGAGGCGACGGGGCACCCTGGTCGGCGCGGCCACGGCGGTGCTGGTGGCGCTGGCCGGCCTCGGCGCGGCGCTCGGCGCGTCGCGCGAGGCCGACGCGCCGGCGGTCAAGGTTCCACAGGCGACCACCCCGGCCGCGGAGCCGAGCGGCGGCGCCGAGGCGCCCGTGAAGCAGGAGGACGCCCCCGTGGACCCCGGTCGGCCGTTCCGGCCCACCGGCTCCACCGCCAGCCCTTCGCCGTCGGCCACCGCGCCACCCGTCTCGCCCCAGCCGAGCGGGTCGGCGGCTCCGGAATCGCCGGATCCCACCAAGACCGACGATCCGCCGGCGGCGACGCCCACCACCAGCACCGCCCCGACGCAGACCACGCCGCCGACGGAGCCGACCCCGACCCAGACCACCCCGGTCGAGCCGGCCAATCCGCCGGCGGTCTGAGCGCCGGCCGACGCTGCGGCAACCCCACTGGCACCGATAACCTCAAACCGGACTTACGGGCACAGAAATCCATCTAGGCTCCCCAGCAGGCACTTTCCGCCCTCTGCCTCAGGAGCCCGGGTGAGCGTTGAGAAGTTGGTTGTCATCGGCCAGGGGTACGTCGGCCTGCCGCTGGCCATGCGAGCCGTCGAGGCCGGCCTGGACGTGGTCGGCCTCGACGTCGACTCCGACCGGGTCAAGCGGCTCGCGTCGGGCGAGTCGTTCGTCGAGGACATCCCCGCCGACCGGCTGGGCCGCGCGCTGGGCAGCGGCCGGTACCGGCCGAGCACGGCGTACACCGACGCCGAAGGCTTCGACATCTGCGTGATCACGGTGCCCACGCCGCTGCGCGACGGCACGCCCGACCTCAGCTTCGTGGAGCAGGCCGGCGTCGGCATCGGCCCGTACGTGCGGCCGGGCTGCACGGTGATCCTGGAGTCCACCACCTATCCCGGCACCACGGAGGAGCTGCTGCGCCCGCTGCTGGAGTCGGCCAGCGGGCTGCGCAGCCCGGGCGACTTCCACCTGGGTTACAGCCCGGAGCGGATCGACCCGGGCAACCCGACCTGGCGCCTGGAGAACACCCCGAAGGTGGTCTCCGGGATGGACGCGGTCGCGCTCGCCCGGGTGGACGGGTTCTACCGCCGGCTCGTGGAACGGACCGTGCCGGTGGACTCCACCCGGGTGGCGGAGCTGACCAAGCTGATCGAGAACACGTTCCGCCAGGTGAACATCGCCCTGATCAACGAGCTGACGATGCTCTCCCACCACCTCGACATCGACGTCTGGCAGGCGATCGAGGCGGCGGAGAGCAAGCCGTTCGGCTTCATGCCGTTCCGGCCCGGCCCGGGGGTCGGCGGGCACTGCCTGCCGATCGACCCGTGCTACCTGTCCTGGCAGGTCAAGCGGCGTCTCGGGCGGCAGTTCCGGTTCATCGAGCTGGCCAACGACGTCAACCACGAGATGCCCGAGCACGTGGCCCGACGGGTCATGAACGGGCTGAACCGGGCCGGTCGCGCCGTCAGCGGGGCCCGGCTGCTGCTGCTCGGGCTGGCGTACAAGAAGAACACCGGCGACATGCGGGACTCCCCCGCCGTCGACGTGGCCCGGCGCCTGCAGGCTCTCGGCGCGGACGTCCGGGCGGTGGAGCCGTACGCGGAGCCGCACCAGATCCCGGGCGGCGTGCTCGTGGTGGAGCTGACGGAGCGGGAGGTCCGGGCGGCGGACGCGGTGGTGGTGGTCACCGACCACGACGACTTCGACTACGACCTGGTTGCCCGGCACGCCCGGTACGTCTTCGACACCCGCAACCGGTGTGCCGGCCCGGTGGTGGAACGCCTGTAGACCCGGCACCGCTGGCCGGTCCCGGCACCCGGACGGGCGACGGGACCGGCCGGCGGCTGTCACTGGTCGCCGAGCGCCTCGACCACCGGCCGGGACAGCGCCCGGCGCGCCGGCAGCACCGAGGCGACCAGGGCGGCCACCACCGCGACCCCGAGGATCAGACCCAGCTGCCCCACCGGCAGCACCACCGCGAAGTCGCCGCTGATCCGGGCCAGCAGGGCCATCGCGGCGGCGCTGACGCCGGTGCCGAGGCCGACCCCGAGCAGCGCGCCGACCAGCGCCATCAGCACCGCCTCGACGGCCAGCATGGCGCGCATCCGCCCCCGGGTCAGGCCGACCGCCCGCAGCACGGCGTTCTCCCGGGTCCGCTCCACCACCGACAGGCTCAGCGTGTTGGCGACCCCGACCAGCGCGATCACCACGGCCAGGCCCAGCAGCGCGGTGACGAGGGCGAGCAGCATGTCGACCGTGGCGGTGAGCATCTTCTTGTACGCGCCCTGGTCCATCAGGTTGGCCGTCGGATACCGGGCGACCACCGACTCGACGGCGGCCCGGGCCCGATCGGCGGAGACCCCGTCGGCGGGGTCGATCTCGGCCAGGAAGCCCCGCTCGTCGGGGAAGAGCGCGGCGAAGTCGGCGTCCACCACGTCGATCACGTGACCGTCGGGGACAGGGCTGCCGGCGAGTGCGGGTCCGTCGGCGGTGACGACCGCGGCCACCCGCAACGACCGGCCGCGCACGGTGACGGTGGAGCCGGTCGTCCAGCCCCGGGCCTCGGCCAACTCCCGGTGCACCAGCACCCACCCGGGTCCCAGCCGGTCGACGTCCCCCGCCACGACGCCCGTCAGCGTCCGGGCCACCAGGGCGGGGTGCGCGGCCTGGATCTGCACGCCGGCGGCGACGGCGCCACGCCGCTCGTGCACCACCGCCAGTTCGGGCCGGGCGCGCAACTCGGCGACGAGCGGCGCCGGCAGGTTCCCGCCGATCCCGGTGACCAGCCAGTCGACCCCGATCTCGGCGTCCACGCTGCGCTCGATGCCGTCCTTGGTGCTGCGGGCGCCGACCACGAAGGCCGACACCAGACCGATCCCGATCACCAGGGCCGTGGCGGTCGCGGCGATCCGGCGCGGATTGCGTACGGCGTTCGCCACGGCCAGGCCGGCGGTGGCGCCGAACAGCCGGCGAGCCGGCCACCCCAGCACCCGGACCAGCGCCGGCACGAGCACCGGGCCGAAGAGCACGATGCCGAAGAAGGCGAGCACGCCACCGGCGGCCACGAGCACCACCTGGACGGCGTACGCGGCGCCGACCAGCGCGGCGATCCCGGCGGCGAAGACCAGCGCCCCGACGGTCAGCCTTAGCCGGCCGGCACCCCGGGCGGGCTGGACCGCCGCGTCGGTGAGCGCGGCGACCGGGGCGATCCGGGTGCCCCGCCACGCGGGCAGCAGGGCGGCGCCCATCGTGATCGCCGTGCCGAGGAGCAGGCTGACCAGCACGGTCGATCCGGTGACGGTGAGCCCGCCGGGCGCTGGCGCGTCGAGCCGCGCCATCACCTGGTTCATGCCGCCGGCCAGGGCCACGCCGATCAGCACGCCGGCCGCGGAGGCGACCAGCCCGACCAGCGCGGCCTCGAGCAGCGCGGCGCGGAACAGCTGGCCCCGGGTCGCGCCGACCAGCCGCAGCAGCGCGGTCCGCCGGGTCCGCTGGGCCAGCACGATCGCGAAGGTGTTGGCGATGACGAACCCGGCGACCACGACCGCGACCCCGGCGAAGGTCAGCAGCGCCATGTTGAACTGCTGGAGGTCGCGGACCGCGTCGGTCACGGCGTCGTCGAGGATCCGCTGCCGGGTCTTGACGGTCGCGCCGGCGCCGACGGCCTCGGCGGCCCGTCCGGCCAGCGCCCCGTCGGTCGTGCCCGGCCGGGCAGCCACCATGATCCGGTCGTAGCCGCGTTGGCCGGTCACCGCGAGGGCGTCCGCGCCGACCAGGCCGATGAACGGACCGCCGACGTCGCGGGCGGTGCCCGCCACGTCGACCGTCCCGACCAGCGTGTACGGGCGGGCCGCTCCCCCGCCACCGCCGACGCGTACGGGCGCGCCGAGGGCGAAGCCCTCCTCGTCGGCGGTCGCGGCGTCCAGCACCACCTCGCCGGGGCGGTCGGGCAGCCGGCCGGCCACCACGTCGTACGAGCGCAGCGCCTCGTCGACGGGGATGGCGGCGAGGACGGCGTAGCCGAGCACGGGGCGGCCGTCGGCGCCGACGATGCCGCCGGAGCCGAGCAGCTCGCCCTCGGCGGCGGCGACCCCGTCGAGGGAGCGCACCTTCTCGACCAGCGCGGCCGGCAACGGGTCGTCGGTGGTGGAGTGGACGGCGAGGTCGGTGTGCCGGTCGAACGCCCCGGCCCGCTCGTACGCGCCGGTGCGCATCCCGTCGACGAAGATCAGCGTGCCGGCGATGAACGCGACGCCGAGCACGATGGCCAGCGAGGAGAGCATCAGGCGCAGCGCCTCGGCGCGGAGCTGGCGCAACGTCGTCCTGATCACCGGGTCACCGCCTCGCGGCCGGCGGCCGGTACGCGCGCCGCGTCGAGGCCGGCGAGCGCGTCGAGCACGCGCTCGGCGGTCGGCGCGGTGAGGTCGCGTACCGGCCGGCCGTCGGCGAGGAAGACCACCCGGTCGGCGTGCCCGGCGGCCGACGGGTCGTGGGTCACCATGATCACCGTCTGGCCGAGGGTGTCGACGGCCTCGCGGAGCAGGCGCAGCACCTCGGCGCCGGAGCGCGAGTCCAGGTTGCCGGTCGGCTCGTCGGCGAAGATCACCCACGGCTTGGTGATCAGGGCGCGGGCGACCGCCACCCGCTGCTGCTGGCCGCCGGAGAGCTCGGCGGGACGGTGGCGCAGCCGGTCGGCGAGCCCCACCGCCGCCACGACCTGGCGCAGCCAGGCCCGCTCCGGCCGCCGGCCGGCGATCGCCAGGGGCAGCACGATGTTCTCCTCGGCGGTCAGCGCCGGCAGCAGGTTGAACTTCTGGAACACGAAGCCGACCCGGTCGCGGCGCAGCAGGGTGAGCCGCTTGTCGTCGAGGCCGGCGAGGTCGGCGTCGCCGATGCGCACGCTGCCGGAGGTGGGCCGGTCCAGGCCGGCGAGGCAGTGCATGAGGGTGGACTTGCCGGAGCCGGAGGGGCCCATGATGGCGGTGAACCGGCCGGCGGCGAAGTCGACGTCGACCCCGTCGAGGGCGACGACGGCGGCCGGGCCGGCGCCGTACCGCTTGGACAGGCCGCGGGCGGTGACCGCCACGCCGGCGGTGGCGTGCGCGGGAGGTGCGACGGACACGTGGAGCTCCCCGTGGAGATCGTGGCTGGGACGTCTCCGACGCTATGGGCGCCGCCGGTCCGGCCGCGTCCACCCGCGCGTGGTGATCCCGCTGCGACCTCGGGCGCCCCTGTCGGGGTGGGCCCGTACGACCTGGGTCGTAGACCGGCTCAGCCGCCGGGGGTGACCAGCCCCGTCTCGTAGGCCAGCACCACGGCCTGCACCCGGTCGCGGAGCTGGAGCTTGGCGAGGATCCGCCCGACGTGCGTCTTCACGGTGGCCTCGGCGACGTGCACCCGGGCGGCGATCTCCGCGTTGGAGAGCCCCTGCGCCACCAGCAGGAGGATCTCCCGCTCGCGCTCGGTGAGCTGGCCGATCCGGGGGTCCTCGGCGGGCCCGGGGCCGAGCCGGCCGGCGAACCGGTCGAGCAGCCGCCGGGTGATGGGCGGGGCGACCACCGAGTCGCCCCGGGCGACGACCCGGATGGCGGCCAGCAGCTCCTCCGGCGGGACGTTCTTGAGCAGGAAGCCGCTGGCGCCCGCCTGGAGCGCGGCGAAGGCGTCGGCCTCGGTGTCGAAGGTGGTGAGCACCAGCACCCGGGGCGGTCCGGCGGGACGGTCCCGGCAGATCCGGCGGGTCGCCTCCACCCCGTCCATGGTCGGCATCCGGACGTCCATCACCACGACGTCGGCCTCGACGCGGGCCAGCAGCCGCAGGGCGTCGGCCCCGTCGACCGCCTCGCCGACGACCTCCAGGTCCGGCTGGGAGCCCAGCACCATCCGGAAGCCGGCACGGACCAGGGCCTGGTCGTCCACGATCACCACGCGGACCGTCATGCCGCCGTCACCTCCGTCGTCGGGGACGTCGACGGTAGCGGTAGCCGCGCCTCGACCTGCCAGCCCCCGGCGAGCCGAGGGCCGGCGGTGAGGCTGCCGTCGTACACGCCGACCCGCTCGCGCATGCCCACCAGGCCGTGCCCGCCGGACGGCGCGGGACTGACCGGCGGCCGGCCGCGCCCGTCGTCGACCACCCGGACCAGCACGGCGTCGCCGGCGTGCGCGACGGTGACCTCGACGTCGGCGCCGACCCCGGCGTGCTTCAGGGCGTTGGTCAGCCCCTCCTGCACCACCCGGTAGACGGTCAGTTCCAGCCCGGGCGGCATCGGCGCCGGCGCCCCGGTGACCGCGTGCCGGGCCCGGAGGCCGGCGGCGCGGAACCGGTCGAGCAGGGCGGGCAGCTCCGCCAGCGCCAACCGGCGGTGCGCCGGGTCGGCGGTCGCCCCGGCGTCGCCGGGCGCACCCGCCGCGCCGGGCCCGGCCTGCGCGTCCGGCGCGGCGGGCTCCCGCAGTACGCCGACCAGCCGGCGCATCTCCTCCAGCGCCTGCCGGCCGGTGTCGGCGACCACCTT
Source organism: Micromonospora reichwaldensis (assembly GCF_031845925.1). NCBI lineage: Bacteria > Bacillati > Actinomycetota > Actinomycetes > Micromonosporales > Micromonosporaceae > Micromonospora > Micromonospora reichwaldensis. The sequence continues at coordinate 175,532 of NZ_JAVRFL010000007.1, forward strand.
CACCGCCTGTCGGGCGGTCTCCGGGTCCCGGTCGAGCGTGAACCGCGCCCCGTCGGCCTGCACGATCATCACCGCCATGCTGTGCGCCACCACGTCGTGCAGTTCACGGGCGATGCGGGTGCGTTCCTCCGCGACCGCGGCGCGCGCCTCGGCCTCGCGTTCCCGCTCCAGGGTGGCGGCCCGCTCCTCCAGGCTGAGCACGTAGAGCCGGCGGGTGCGCACGTTCAGCCCGACCAGCCAGACCGCCCCGGTGACCAGCCCGTAGTAGATGGCCGCCGCCCACCAGGCGATGGCTCCCGGGGTCTGGAGGCCGGCGAGCACCACCCCGACGGCGGCGCCGATCCCGGCGAGGACCCCGTCGCGGAGCCGGTGGGCGTACTTGATGACGCTGTAGAGGGCGATCAGCACCGCGACGTCGAAGGGCAGCGGCCCCCACCCGGCGACCACCTGCACCATCGCGAGCGCGGCCACCACGGCGGCGACCGCCGACGGGTGGACCCGGCGGAACAGCAGCGCCACCGCCATCGCGGCCCCGACGAGGGTGGCCCTCCCACCGCCGGGCTGGTTCGCCATGCCGGCGAGGCCGAGGAGCGCCACCGTGGCGGAGACGAAGGCGTCGAAGGCGACGCCGCGCAGGGGACGGCCGAGGATCGCGCGGTTCACGGTCACCCAGCGTACGTGGCGCAGGTCAGGGGGTCACTCCGCCCCGAGCCCGGGGCCGGGCCGCCCGCCCGGGTCAGGCCAGCAGCTCGCGCATCCGGTCGATCTCGACGGTCTGCTCGGTGGCGACGGAGTTGGCGAACTCCGAGAGGGTGAGGTCGGCGCCGACCTTGAGCAGGTCCGTGGCCATCTGGACCGCGCCCTGGTGGTGCTCCGTCATCATCCGCACGAAGAGCCGGTCGAACTCGGCGCCCCGCGCCGCCGCGAGCTGCCGGATGGCCTCGGGCGTCTGCATGCCCCGCATGCCCTCGTGGTCGTGCCCGGCCACCTCGGTGGAGAGCCCGCGCGCCTGCAACCAGCCCCGCATCAGGCCGATCTCGGGGCCCTGGCTGGCCCGGATCCGCTCGGCGAGGGCGCGCAGGGCCGGGTTGCCGGCGCGGTCACCGGCCAACTCCGCCATCGCCAGCGCCTGGGCGTGGTGCGGGATCATCATCCGGACGAACCAGACGTCCATCGAGTTGTGCCGGGCCGCGGTGGCGTCGCGCAGTTCCTCGGCGGGCCGGACCGCGGCGGTCTCGCCGGGCCGACCGGGAACGATCACCGCGGGTCGGCTCGGACCGGCCGGGGCGGACGTCGGGGCGGCGACCTGTCCCGCCGGCACCGCCGGGCCGGCGGAACGGGACAGGACGACGACCGCCACCGCCAGCAGACAGGCGGCTGTGACGACGGCGAGGATCCGCGCGCGCGGGTTGGTCATGGGCCACTCCCCCCGGTAGAGGTCATGGCGATGCTATCCATCGATGAAAGGGCTCCGACGTGACTTACATCACATCGATGGAACTCTTTGGACTGTAAGGTGTGCACCATCGTCATCCCCTTGCGAAGGACGTCGCCGATGACCAGTTTCCGCACCTTGCGGGCCAGGCGGCTCACCACCGTGAGCCTGGCCGCGGCCGGTCTACTCCTCGCCAGCGTCGCCACCGCCACGCCGGGAAGTGCCGGCGTGCCGGCGCGGTCCGCCCCCTCGGGCACGGCGGACACCGCCAACGCCATCCCGGGCGTCGACGAGATCGTCAGCAGCCCCAACCTCCGGCAGATCGCCAACCTGCCGAAGCAGGCGCCGCTGGACGCCACCAACAGCGACCTCGCCTTCCAGGGCCGCTACGCCTTCGCCGGCAACTACAACGGCTTCGTCATCTACGACATCTCCCGGCCGACCGCGCCGACGGTGGTGTCGCAGGTGTACTGCCCCGGATCGCAGAACGACATCTCCGTCCACGGTGACCTGCTGTTCCTCTCCACCGACTCCTCCCGCAGCGACGACTCCTGCAACAGCACCAGCGCGCCGGCGACGGAGAAGGCGTCCTGGGAGGGCATCAAGGTCTTCGACATCAGCGACAAGGCCCACCCCCGCTACGTCAAGGCGGTGGAGACGGCCTGCGGGTCGCACACCCACACCCTGGTGCCGGGCAAGGACCGCAAGGCCGTCTACCTGTACGTCTCCTCGTACAGCCCCCGGGCGGAGTTCCCCGACTGCCAGCCCCCGCACGACTCCGTCTCCATCGTGAAGGTGCCGGTGCAGTCGCCCACGGACGCGGCGGTGGTGGCCACCCCGAACCTCTTCCCGGACGGCGGCTACGAGGGCCGGCCCGGCGGTTCGGCGACCACCGGCTGCCACGACATCACGGCGTACCCGGAGAAGAACCTCGCCGCGGGCGCGTGCATGGGCGACGGCGTGCTGATGGACATCTCGGACCGGGAGGCCCCCCGACTGATCAACCGGGTCCGGGACACCGTCAACTTCGCGTTCTGGCACTCGGCCACGTTCAACAACGCCGGCACCAAGGTGGTCTTCACCGACGAGCTGGGCGGCGGCAGCGCGGCCACCTGCAACGAGGCCGTCGGACCGGAGCGGGGCGCCAACGCCATCTACGACATCACGGGTCGCGGCGACGCCCGGACGATGGTCTTCCGCAGCTACTACAAGATCCCCCGGATGAACGCCGACACCGAGAACTGCGTGGCGCACAACGGCTCGCTGATCCCGGTGCTCGGGCGCGACATCATGGTCCAGGCGTGGTACCAGGGCGGCATCTCCGTCTGGGACTTCACCGACTCGGCCAACCCGCAGGAGATCGCGTTCTGGGAGCGGGGCCCGATCTCGACCGACCGGCTCGTCGGCGGCGGCTCCTGGTCGGCTTATTACTACAACGGCTACATCTACTCCAACGACATGGCCAAGGGCTTCGACGTCCTCAAGCTGACCGACTGGCGGACCTGGACGGCGAACCTCGTCCGCTACCGCGAGCTGAACGTGCAGACCCAGCCCAGCTACCTGAGCTGGTAGTCGCAGCGCGCCGACGGGCCCGACCCCCGCGGGGGTCGGGCCCGTTCGTGTCCAGCGTGGACGCGCCGGTCAGCCGGCCGGCGGGTACGGGTCGTCCTGGTAGGTGTACTCCGTCTCGATCTTGCCGTCGGACGTGTGCACGACGAGCTGGCTCGGCTCGTTGCCGTGCGCCGCCCGGCGCCCCGCCTCGACGGCGAGCTGCTTGGTGTCGAACGTACCGACGACCTGGTTGCCCTGCTCGACCTTCCAACCGCCGTCGTTCGGTACGACGTGGTACTGGTTGCGCTTCATGTCAGTCACCCGCCTCTCGGTCAGGCCACCGGGATACCCGGGCCCCGGTGGCGGAAAACCCTCCTGGGTGGACAAACCGTCCGTCGCCGCCACCGGCACCCGGAGAAAGGTGACGACCCGTCACGGGGCCGGGATCCGGTCGAGCTGCGCGCGGAGCGCCTCCGGCGTCAGCGCGGGCCGGCCGCCCGGATGGCCGACAGTCGCGCCGGCCGCCGCGACCGCGTGCCGGGCGACCCGCTCCCGGGGCTCGCCGCGCAGCACGCCGAGGGTCAGCGCGGCGACGAAGGCGTCCCCGGCGCCGGTGTCGTCCACGGTGGGCGTCTCGCTCAGCGGCAGGAACAGCTCGCCGTCCGGCCAGACGAACGCGTTGCCCTTCCCGGCCACCTCGACGGCCAGCAGCGACGGGCCCCGGCGCAGCAGCCCACGCCCGGCGGCGAGCCCCGCCTCGGCGTCGCGCGGCGCGTGGCCGGTGATCAGCTCCACCTCCTGCGCGTCGGCCCGCAGCACGTCGGCGAGGGCGAGCAGCGCGTCGGCGTCGGCCGCGTCGGTCGGTGCGCCGTCGAGCACGACCAGCCGGCCGGCCTCCCGGGCGATCCGGGCCGCGGCCAGGGCGGCCCGCGCCGGCTGCTGGAGCTGCACCAGTACGGCCCGCGCGGCCCGCAGCGCGGATGCCGCCCCGGCGACGTCGTCGGGGGTGAGCAGGGTGGCCTCGGCGACGTCCTCCAGGTAGCGCCAGTCCGCGTCGGCGTCGACCACGTCGACGATGAGCCCGGTCGGGGTGCCGGGCCGGCGCCGTACCCACTGGACGTCGATGCCGTCGGCCCGCGCCAGCGCCAGCAGCCGCTCCCCCACCTCGTCGTCGCCAACCACTCCGAGCAGACCGACGGCGGCGCCGAGCTGCGCCAGCCCGACGGCCTGGTTGGCCCCCTTGCCGCCGAGCAGCTCCCGCCGCCGCCGTACCGGGGCGGTCCCGCCGGCCTCCGGCACCTCGTCCACCCGCAGCACGAGATCCCGCGCCACCTGCCCGACCACCATCACGTCCAGTCCCGCCATGCCCGGACCACTACCCGCGAGCGCCCGGGTCGATCCGCGCCGAGCGGGAGGCGTCGCCGGTCGCGTGGCGCGCCCCGGCCGACGACGCGCGGGGTGCATGGCGCGCGGTCAACCGGGCAGCGGCGCCTCGTCGCCGCGCGTGCGGCGCGGCCCGACCAGCCGGCGCACCATCGGGGCGGCGTTCCACTTCGCCGCGCCCACCAGGTCGCGGGCGTGCTCGAGGACGGTGTAGTCGGGCCGGGCCCGGCCGTCGGCGATGGCCCGGTCCAGGTCGTTGCCGCACCGGGTCAGCACCGTGTCGAAGTCGCGGCGCACCGGTTCGAGCAGGTGGTAGCCGAACGAGCGGTGCAGCCGGGCGAAGAGCGGCTTGTAGAGCCGGGCCCGCTCGTGCAGCCCCGAGGAGTACGACATCGGGTTCTTCGGCCGGCGCCGGACGTAGTCGGGCAGCAGGTCGGCGAAGGCCCGGCGGACGATCCACTTCTCCTGCCCGTCGCGCATCTTCAGCCCGATCGGCAGCCGCATCGCCAGCTCGACCAGGCTCAGGTCGAGAAACGGCACGCGGGCCTCCACCCCGTGCCCCATGCTGGCCCGGTCGACGCGCTGCAACTCCGTACGGCAGAGGTTGCGGATCTTGTGCAGGAAGAGCCGGCGGGACGCCTCGGGGCCGACCTCGTGGTACATCGGGTAGCCGCCGAACAGCTCGTCGGAGCCGTCGCCGGTGAGCACCACCTTCACGCCCAGCTCCCGGAGCCGGCGGAACAGCGGCACGGTGACCACCGCGTTGATGATGTCGCCGTACTCGGTCAGCTCGGACATCCGGATGGCCTCCCGGATGTCGGCCAGCCGGATGTCGCGCGGGCGCAGCTCGACCACCTCGTGCGGCACCCCCAGGTCCTTCGCGAGCCGCCGCGCGTACGCGACGTCGGGGCTGTCGGGCACGCCGACCGTGACCGCGACGCAGTCGGGGTGCATCTCGCGCACGTGCAGCAGGGCCAGCGAGCTGTCCAGCCCGCCGGAGAGCACCACCCCGACGGTGAGGTCGGTGTCCACCCGCATCCGGATGCTGTCGGTGAGGGCGGCACGGACGAGCAGGGCGGCCTCGTCCGGGTCGTCCACCACCGGCAGCCCGTCGCCGAGGGTGAGCAGGTCAACGTACGCACGCAGCCGGACCGGCCCGTCGGGCTCAACCCAGCCGTGGTGCCCGGGCGGCACCTCGACGATCGGCACGCGGTGCCCGACCAGCGCCTTGACCTCGCTGGCGACGTGCAGACAGCCGGGCGTCCGGGCCCAGTACAACGGCTTGACGCCGAGCGGGTCCCGGACCAGGTAGGCCCGGCCGGTGGCCCGTTCCACGACGGCGAAGGCGTACTCGCCGCGCAGCCGGGTCACCATGCCCTCGCCCCACTGCAGGAACGCGGCGAGCACCACCTCGGTGTCGCCGGTGCCGCGGAAGCGGTGTCCCCGCCGGACCAGTTCCGCGCGCAGCTCGGGGTGGTTGAAGACCTCGCCGTTGTAGCAGAGCAGCCACCGTTCGTCAGCGGAGGCCCACGGCTGCACGGCGCTTCTCCGGTCCACGATCGGCAGCCGGCGGGTGCCGGTGAGCAGGCCGTTCTCGTAGCGCGTCTCGGTGACCTCGCCGCGTGGGGCGAGGGTGGCGAGCATCCGCCGGAAGATCGTCGGATCGGCCTCGGGGCCGAGGCTCAACGCGATGCCACACATGGGCTCAGACCCCCATCTCGGCTTCGTACGCCCGGCGCAGCCGCCGCCGCGCCGCCGGCGCGAGGCACACGTGCCAGGCCTGCCCCTCGTCGACCACGTTGACCTCGCCGGCCCGCTGCCGGGCCAGCAGCAGCTCGGCCAGGGTGTCCCGCGCGCCGAAGCGGCCGAACCACTCCATCTCGACGTCGACGGCCCAGCCGAGGCAGTGCCCGCTGGGCATCATGGCCGCGTACCCGAGTCGGCGCAGCCGGTGCTGGTGCTCGGCGCTGCGGACCAGGCTGGTCACCCACAGCGGCGGCGTGGCGGGCGGGGTGCTGGCGGCGAACTGCCGGGCGATGTCGTTGAGCAGCGCCACCATCTCGCGGCGGGCCCGCCGGAACCGCAGTCCGGCGGTGCGCGGCGTGGCGTCGGGCCGCAGCTGGCGTCGTACCGCCCGCAGCCCGCGGCGGAGCAGCGTCCGCGGCTGCTCGGTGTAGCGGAAGCGCAGCAGGTCCCGGCGGCGCAGCCACTCCAGGTCCACCAGCTCGGGGCTGGCGTCCACCTGGGCGTCGGTGAGGTAGGTCGGGGTGTCGCGCCACCACATCACGTCGACGCGGGAGAGCAGGTAGATCCGGACCAGCGCGGTGAGGTCGGCGGCGGAGCTGCGCGCGTTGGGCTGGTAGCGGGCCATCTCCAGCAGCAGCGTCTCACGGGCGCCGACGAGCCCCTGCGGGGTGGCGTCGAGCACGGCGGCGATCGCGGGCTCGCGCAGCCGGTCGTCGATCAGCACCTGCCGGGCGGCGGTGCAGGACGCGCCGGCCAGGGCGCCGACCTCGACCAGCAGCTCGGCCACGGCCGTCCGGTAGGCGTCGAGGTCCGGCACGGCGGCGGGCCGCGTCGGGGTGGAGAACGCGCGCCGCCGGGCCGGGGCGGCGGGTGTGACGGAGGAGCCGGGCTGCTGTCCCGGGCTTCGGCTGGGCACTCGCATGGTCGGGTCCTCTCTCCCGTCACGGCATCACTGTGCATCGCCCTGCACACACCGTAATCAGGCGTGACGGGATGAGTCCGAACATTCCTCTTATCTCCTCCTATGGAATGGCCGTGGGGTGCGGCCGGGCACGAACCGCTACGGTCGGGACGCCGCGCTCAACCCCTGCACCTCGGCGTACGAGGGCGGTTCCGGGTGCGACCCGCCGCTGGTCCGGACGGCGTCCAGGGTGTCCAGGGCGGCGCCGAGCGCGGCCCGGAACAGCAGCGAGCCCGTGCTGACCCGGGCCACGCCGAGCGCCCCCAGTTCGGCGAGGGTGGGTCCGCCCGGCCGGTGCAGCACATTCAGGGGCAGGTCGATGCCGGCGACGAGCGCGCCGATCGTCCCGGTGTCCGGCGCCGCGGGCACGAAGATGCCGTCCGCGCCGGCGGCCGCATAGGTACGGGCCCGGGCGAGGGCCTGCGGCAGCGGATCGGGGGTGCCGAGCCACCACGTGTCGGTGCGGGCGTTGACGAACAGGTCCGGCACCGCGGCCTTGACGGCGGCCACCTTGGCCGCCGTCAGCTCCGTCGGGTCGAGGGTGCCGTCGGCGCGGCCGTCCTCGATGTTGATCCCGACGACGCCCAGGGCGGCCAGTTCGGCCGCCAGGTCGGCGACGGCCGCCGGGTCGTCGTCGCAGCCCGCCTCCACGTCGACGCTGAGCAGCACCGGGAGCCTGCGCAAGGCCCGGGCCAGCCGGACGTTCTCGGTCCGGGTGGCCGCCGCCGCGTCCGGCAGGCCCGCGGCCGCCGCTACGCCGAGGCTCGTGGTGCCGACCGCCTGATGTCCACGCGCGACGAACGCGGCGGCGCTGGCGTGGTCCCAGGCGTTGGGCAGCAGCAGCGGCCGATCGGCGTGGTGCAGGGCGTGGAAGGCGGCGCAGCGCTCGTTCATCGGATCTCCAAGTCGATCGTCGTCGGGACGCGCAGCAGCGCGTGTGGTTCGTGGGTCAGCGGGGCGGGCACGGTCCGGCAGCGGTGGCGCAGCACCCGCACCACCCCCGTGGCCAGGGCCACGGCGTGCCGCTCGCCGGGGCAGCCGCGCGGTCCCGCGCCGAAGGTCAGTGGCGTGCCGGACCGGCCGGGCGTGAACCGGTCCGGGTCGGCGTACGCAGCGGGATCCCGGTTGGCGGCGTCGAAGCGCAGCAGCACCTCCTCGCCCGCCGCCAGGTCGCGGCCGGCCAGCCGTGTCGGCGCGACCGCGACCCGCCGGGTCCCCCGCACCGGCGGGTCGAGCCGGAGCACCTCGGCGACCAGGTCGCCGGTCGACACGGTCGCGGGCAGTGCCAGACCGTGGCCGGTCGCGGCGCCGATCAGCCCGGCGGTCGCGTCGCATGCCTGCACCAGCAGCCCGATCCGGTTCGCCACCGCCTCGGGCGGGCCCGACGGCGTCATCCCGAGCAGCGCCGAGACCGCCCGGTCGGCCGCGGCGACCCGCGCCGCGTCGGCGCCGGGGTGGTAGGCCGCCGCCACGGCGGTCACCGCCGGCACGGCCGCCACCGGATCGGCGAGCCCGAGCCGCGCCGCCAGCACCCGCAGCGGTACGTGGCGCGCGAGCCCGGACATCACCTCCAGCCGGTCGCCGGCACGGTCGAGCACCTCCCCGGTGAGCCGGGCAGCGGCGGCGCGCAGTTCGTCGTGGTCGACCGCGGCCAGCGCGGCGACCCCGGCGGCCCGGCGGGCCGGGTGCCGGTGCGGGGCGCTGAACCGGCTGACGGTGCCGCGCAGCCAGGCCAGCGTGCCGGGCGCCCCACCCGGGGCGACGGGCACCTGACAGGCCGGGTCGGTGAGCACCGCCCACACGTCGGCGTGGCGGGTCACCGTCCAACCGGTGTCGGGGTGACGGGTGGGCGGTCCGCACGGTGGGGTGTCGGGCGCGGGCGCGATCACGAGGTCGTCGACGGTCACCGGGCGACGGTAGGGCCGCGATACTTCGGCCGCCCCCGAAACGTCCGCCACCGGGCACGAGCGGCGCCACGACCCGCGGGCCGAGCGGACCGGAACCCGCGCCTTCGCACCAGCCGAGCACGGTGGACACCAGGGCGCGTCGGCCGCGCCACCGGCCGCCGCGTCGGAGCGCTGGGCTGACACTGCCGACAGATACTCAGCGTAATCAGCTCCGCGTACGACGGGCGGTGGCCCTCGTGATCCGTACGGCCGTCGTCGGGGGCGTTGCACGGCCGTCGTCGGGGGCGCTGCAGGCCGGCTTCGATCATGCAGTTGTGGTGGGCGTCGTGTCCGGGATCGCACCTTATCGGGACGCCACAATTGCATGATCGACCCGGGCTGCCCGGGGAGGCGGGAGATCTTGGTATGGGAGGGCCCCTGGGGCGGCCGTTGCGTGCCAAGATCCCGGACGCGCCGGGCGGATGCCGCAGCTCTCGACCCCTTTGCTTTGCATGCTCGGACGCACCAGCTACGGAATGTAAGCAAGGGCGTGCACCCCCAGAGCGCACGTTGCCAGGAAAGGCCAGCTCAGAGGCATGGTGCGTCGATGGGTGCAGAGCAAAGGGGTTCGACGGACCCATACGGCTGGAGCGTCGACCACTACGGTCAGCAACAATCCCCAATCATCACCGTCAGTTATGCGACGCGAGAGGCGCGAGACCGCCGGGTCTCCCGAGGGCCGGCCTCGACGTGCCGTCCGAACAGACCCCGCACGTGACGCACCGACCGACGGGAACAGGCGTGTCGCGCGGCTCGCGCTTCGGGCCCATGGCGGCAGTCAGGCGCAGCCGCCGCCGGTGTCCGGCGCCGCGTCCGGCGCGAGGTCGGCCGGGGCGAGGCCGAACGCGGCAGCGAGCGCCGGGCCGCCGGCCGGGGTCAGCCGGAGCGACCGGTCGCCGCCCCGGACCAGCCAGCCCGCGTCGAGGAACCGGCCGCACAGCGCCGCGCCGAGCGCACCGGCCAGGTGCGGGCGGCGCTCGGTCCAGTCCAGGCAGTCGCGCACGAGGGGGCGGCGCGCGGACCGCAGCAGGTCGAGGGGCACCCCCAACCCGTCCAGCCAGCCCAGCCCGGCCGGGGTCAGCGCCAGCCCGCCGGCGTCGTCGAGCAGCCCGCACGCCAGCAGCCGGTCGCGCAGCAGCACCCCGAGGCGTCCGGCCAGGTGGTCGTAGCAGGTGCGGGCGTACGCCAGGGCGGCGCCGGCGCGGGCGGCGCGCAGCGAGCGGGCCGGCTCCGGCCGACCGGGGGCGTGGCCGGCCAGGTCCTCGACGAGTTGGGCGACCGAGGGACCGGCGAGCCGGAGGTAGCGGTGCCTGCCCTGCCGCTCCTCGACCAGCAGGCCGCCCCGGACCAGGCGAGTGAGGTGGTCACTGGCCGTGGAGGGTGCCACGCCGGCGAGCCGGGCCAACTCCCCGGCCGTCCACGCCCGGCCGTCGAGCAGGGCCAGGCAGATGGTGGCCCGGGTGTCGTCGGCGAGCAGGGTGGCGAGCCGGGCAAGGGCCCGGCCCCGCGTGGTGGCGGTGGTCACCGCCCCATGCTGACACGGGCACCCTTCGGCGCCCGCCGAACGTCCGTCGAGTCTTTACAACGTTGTATCCAACGTTGTACAAACGGACACGCACCGATCCTGATCGAACTCCCGCACCCCGAGGCAGGTCTGATGCGACATCTCCGCCGCGCCGGGGCGCTCGCCGCCGTCGTCGGTCTGGTCCTGGCCGCGGCGGCGTCCGCGCCGGCCGCCGCCGCACCCGAGCCCCGCTACCGCAACCCCGTCTCGGCCGGGTTCGCCGACACCTTCGCCGACCCCGTGATCGTCCGCGGTGAGGACGGTTTCTGGTACGCGTACGGCACCACCGACCCGCTGCGCGAGGGCGAGGGGACGTTCCACGGGGTCCCGATCGCCCGCTCGGCCGACCTGGTCGGCTGGACGTACGTCGGAGACGCCTTCGGCGCCGGCCAACGCCCCGCGTACGCGGCTTCCGGCGCCGGCTTCTGGGCCCCCGACGTGCGCCGGATCGGCGACCGCTGGGTCATGTACGTGACCGTCACCGACACGACCGTGTCCCCCGACGGGGGTGACTTCGCCGTCGGGGCGGCCACCGCGCCCACCCCGACCGGCCCGTGGACCTTCGCCGACGAGCCCGTGGTCGCGCCCCGCCCCGGCGGTGGCGGGGGCTGGCTGTGGACCATCGACCCGAGCCAGTTCACCGACGTCGACGGCAGGCACTACCTCTACCACGGCAGCTACTACGGCGGCATCTCGGTGACCGAGCTCTCCGCCGACGGGCTGCGCGCGGTCGGCTCACCCACCCTGGTCGCCGTCGACAACAAGTTCGAGGGCAGCCACGTGGTGCGCCACGACGGCTGGTACTACCTGTTCGCCTCCGCGGCCAACTGCTGCGCCGGCCCGGCCACCGGCTACTCCGTGCACGTCGGCCGGTCCCGCGACCCGCGCGGGCCGTTCGTCGACCGCGACGGCATCTCGCTGACCGCCTCCCGGGCCGGCGGCACGCCGGTGCTCGCCCAGAACGGCAACCGGTGGATCGGCACCGGCCACAACGGCTTTCTCACCGACCTCTCCGGCCAGGACTGGATCGTCTACCACGCGATCGACCGCGCCGACCCGTACCTGGACGAGCCGTTCGGCATCAACGAGCGGCCAATGCTGCTGGACCGCCTCGACTGGATCGACGGCTGGCCGACGGTGAACGCCGGTGCCGGCCCCTCCGACGGCCCCCGGCCCGCGCCGGTCACCACCGGCCGGGTGGACGAGCGCTTCGACGCCGGGCTGGCCGGCTGGCGACGCGGCTCCGGGGACTGGCGGGTCGCCGACGGCCGACTCACCGGCAGCGGCGCGCTGACCAGCCGTACGACCGTGGGCGGGGACCTGCGGGCGGAGGCCGACCTGCGGCTTCCCGCCGCCGGGGCGGCCGGGCTCACGCTCGGCGACCGGGTCTCGGTGCGGGTGGACGCCGCCGCCGGTCGGCTGGTCGTCGCCGACGGCGGGCGCACCGCGAGCGCGCCGCTGCCCGCCGGCTTCGACGCCGCGGCCGGGCACCACCTCGCCGTCGAGGTACGCGGCCGGGACCTGGTGGCCGAGCTGAGCCCGGCCCGGCTCGGCGACCAGTTGGCGGTGGTGTCGCTGCGGCTGGCGCGGCCGGTGGCCGGGCGGCTCATGCTCACCGCGACCGGCGGGGCCGCCGGCTTCGACAACGTCAGCGTCGCCCGGCTGCACCGGCCGGTGCGCCACGCCGTCGCCGAGCCGCGGGCGGGCCGCCTGCTGCCGGCGTTCTCGGACGAGTTCACCGGCGGGCTGGACCCGGCGTGGCGGTGGGTCCGACCGGACCCGGCGGCCACCGTGTCCGGCGGGGCGCTGCGCTGGCCGGTGCAGGGCGCCGACCTGACCGGCACCGGCAACACCGCCGGCGTGCTGCTGCGCGACGCGCCGGGCGGCGACTACGTCGTGGAGACGAAGGTGACCCTGGACCTCGGCGAGGAGACCGTCCGCAACTACCAGCAGGCCGGGCTGGTCGCCTACGTCGACGACGACCGTTTCGCCCGGCTGGCGCAGGTCGCGATCTGGAACACCAGGCAGGTGGAGTACGGCTACGAGCTGCCCTTCGCCGGCCAGCCGGTCTACGGCGGCAACATCGTCGGCACCCCGGCGACCACCACCTGGCTGCGGCTGGCGCACCGGGTCGACCCGGCCACCGGCGAGCACGAGTTCCGGGCCGGCTCCAGCCGGGACGGGCGGAACTGGACGTGGGGCGGGGTATGGACCTTCCCGGCCGACACCACCCCCCGGATCGGGCTGGTCGCGCACGGCGGCGCCGACCCGGCGGTCACCGCGCACTTCGACTACCTGCGCTTCCACCGCTGACCCCCGCACGATCGGGCCCCCGCCGGACGGTGGGGGCCCGATCCCGTTCCCGGCGCCCGACGACGGGGCACCCCGGCGGTCACGTCCGGCGGCCCCTGCGGCGGGGCCGGCGCGGCACCCGGGCGGTCACGTCCGGCGGCGGGGCCTGGCGGTCACGTGCGGCGGCCGGCGCCGCCGAGCGGGCTGACCGTCCGGCTCTGTCCGTCGTAACTGCGCCCGGCGACGAAGGCCCCGTCGGGGCGGTCGACGCCCGCCACCGCGCGGGCCAGCCGGCGATCGGCGTCGCGGAAGCGCAGCGCCAGGCTCAGGTGTGGGCGCCAGCGCCCCGGAGCGTGCCAGGGACGCTGTCCCGGGGCCGCGGCGAGGACGTCCCAGACCGACGCGTGCAGTGCGGTCAACTCCGGCGACGGGTGCACCAGCCACACCAGCGGGGCGCTGCCGTCGAGCACCGCGATCCGGTCCAGCCGCACGGGCAGCGGCAACCCCGCGTCGAACAGGTCGGCCAGCCGCCGCTGCGTGCCGGGCGGGAACTCGTCGACCGCGGCGAGGGTCAGGTGCGGCCGGTTCGTCGGGTGGGCGTTGCGGGCCAGGCTGGGCAGCCCCACCGCGGCCAGCCGCTCCCAGGCGCCGCGCACGGCGGCCTCCAGGTCGGGCGAGCAGACCAGTTCGACCGTACGCACGCCGCCAGGCTAGCCCGCCGGAGCACGGCGACGGGCGCCCGCCGGACCCGCGCGGGCGCTCGTTGTGCCGGTCGGCGAAACGGCGTCGCGGCGGTGATGAAAAGCTTGACGGCATGAGTTCCGCACCCGTACGGCACGACCCGCCCACCGAGCCCGGCCCCGACACCCTCGACGACACGAGCGCCTTCGCGGACCTCGGACTACGCGCCGAGTTGCTGGGCGCGCTGAACGCCCTCGGCTACGAGGAGCCCACTCCGATCCAGCGGGAGGCCATCCCACCCCTGCTGGCCGGTCGGGACCTGCTGGGCCAGGCCGCGACGGGTACGGGCAAGACGGCCGCCTTCGCGCTGCCGCTGTTGCAGCGGATGCCCGACGACCGACCCGGCGGCGCCCCGGTGGCGCTCGTGCTGGTGCCCACCCGCGAGCTCGCCGTGCAGGTCTCCGAGGCGTTCCACCGCTACGGCAAGGACCTGGGCGCGCGGGTGCTGCCGATCTACGGCGGGCAGCCGATCGGCCGGCAGCTGCGCGCCCTGGACCTCGGGGTCGACGTCGTGGTCGCCACCCCGGGCCGCGCGCTGGACCACATCGCCCGGGGCACCCTCGACCTGGGCTCGCTGGCCACGGTGGTGCTCGACGAGGCCGACGAGATGCTCGACATGGGCTTCGCCGAGGACATCGAGGCGATCCTGGAGCACGCGCCGGAGCAGCGCCAGACGGTGCTCTTCTCGGCGACGATGCCGGCGCGCATCGACGGGCTGGCCCGCAAGCACCTGACCGACCCGGTACGCATCCTCATCGCCCGCGAGCAGCCCGTGGCCGGCGAGGCACCCCGGGTACGGCAGAGCGCGTACATCGTCGCCCGGGCGCACAAGCCGGCGGCGCTGGGCCGGGTGCTGGACGTCGAGTCCCCCACGGCGGCGATCGTCTTCTGCCGCAGCCGCGAGGAGGTCGACCGGCTCACCGAGACCATGAACGGCCGGGGCTACCGGGCCGAGGCGCTGCACGGCGGGATGAGCCAGGAGCAGCGCGACCGGGTGATGGGCCGGCTGCGCACGGGCACCGCGGACCTGCTGGTGGCCACCGACGTGGCCGCCCGCGGCCTGGACGTCGAGCAGCTCACCCACGTGGTCAACTACGACGTCCCGTCGGCCCCCGAGTCGTACGTGCACCGCATCGGCCGGGTCGGCCGGGCCGGGCGGGAGGGCGTGGCGATCACCCTCGCCGAGCCGCGCGAGCACCGGATGCTCAAGACCATCGAACGGGTCACCGGTCAGCGCATCGCCATCGACAAGATCCCGACGGTGGCGGACATGCGTACCCGGCGGTTGGAGCTGACCCAGGGCGCCCTGCGGGAGAGCCTGCTGGAGGACGACCTCGACCCGTACCGGGCGATCGTGGAGTCGTTGACCGACGAGTTCGACCTGGTGGAGGTGGCCCTCGCGGCGGTGAAGCTGGCGCACGAGGCGACGTCGCCGGGTTCGGACGACGAGGAGGAGATCCCCCAGGTCCCCGTCCGGGGCCCGCGTGAGGGGCGGCCGGAGGCCGGTGGCCGGGGTGAGCGCCGGGGCGGTGCCCGGCCCCGCACCGGGGGCACCACCCAGGTCTTCATCGGGCTGGGCCGGCGCGCCGGGGTCCGCCCGCAGGACCTGGTGGGCGCGATCACCGGCGAGACGGGGGTCAGCGGCCGGGACATCGGCTCGATCGAGATCGCCGACCGGTTCTCGCTGGTGGAGGTGCCCCAGAGCGTCGCCGACGAGGTGATCGCCGGGCTGCGTGGCAGCACCATCAAGGGCCGCAAGGCGACCGTACGCCGGGACCGTGACGGCGACGGCGGCGGCGAGCGCCGCTTCGACGGGGTCGACCGGCGCGAGCGCCGCGACCGGGACTTCGACCGCCGCGACCGCCGCTGACCCGCACGTTAGGAAGGGCCCCCTGCTATGCACCAGGCGTTAGCAGGGGGCCCTTCCTTACACCTCAGGCGGCGGCGAGGGCCGGGTCGGGGCGGGTGTCGGCGTCGGCCGGGCGCAGCGCCAGGGCGAGCACGTCGGCGACGTCGGCCAGGGTGTGCACGGTCAGCGCCTCCCGGACCTCGGCGGGCAGGTCGTCGAGGTCCGGCTCGTTGCGGGCCGGGATGATCACCTCGGTCAGGCCGGCCCGGTGGGCGGCGAGCAGCTTCTGCTTCACCCCGCCGATGGGCAGCACCCGGCCGGAGAGGGTCACCTCGCCGGTCATCCCGAACTCGGGCCGCACGGGCCGGCCGCTGGCCAGCGAGGCCAGGGCGGTGACCATGGTGATGCCGGCGCTGGGGCCGTCCTTCGGCACCGCGCCCGCCGGCACGTGCAGGTGGATCCGCCGTCCGGCGAGGGCGTTCGGGTCGAGTCCGAGCCGGCGCCCGTTGGAGCGCAGGTACGACAGCGCGATGTGCGCCGACTCCTTCATGACGTCGCCGAGCTGGCCGGTAAGGGTCAGCCCCGGCTCGCCCTCCATGCTGGTGGCCTCGATGAAGAGCACGTCGCCGCCCGCGCCGGTGACGGCCAGGCCGGTGGCCACGCCGGGCACCGCCGTCCGCTCCGCCGATTCCGGGGTGAACTTCGGCCGCCCGAGGTAGGTGGCGAGGTTGCCGGTGTCGACGCGGACCGGCGCCGGGTCGGTCGCCAGGGTCACCGCGACCTTGCGCAGGATCTTCGCCAGGGACCGTTCGAGCTGTCGCACGCCGGCCTCGCGGGTGTACTCGCCGGCGATCCGGGCGAGGGCGTCGTCGGCGACGCCGACCTCCTCGGCGGTGAGTCCGGCCCGCTCCCGCTGCCGGGGCAGCAGGTGGTCGCGGGCGATGGCGACCTTCTCCTCCTCCGTGTACCCGTCGAGGGTCACCAGCTCCATCCGGTCCAGCAGCGGCCCGGGGATGGCCTCCACCACGTTGGCGGTGGCCAGGAAGAGCACGTCTGAGAGGTCGAGGTCGACTTCGAGGTAGTGGTCGCGGAAGGTGTGGTTCTGCGCCGGGTCGAGCACCTCGAGCAGGGCGGCGGCCGGGTCGCCGGAGTAGCCGGCGGCGAGCTTGTCGACCTCGTCGAGGAGCACGACCGGGTTCATCGAGCCGGCCTCGCGCAGGGCGCGCACGATCCGGCCGGGCAGCGCGCCGACGTAGGTGCGCCGGTGGCCGCGGATCTCGGCCTCGTCGCGGACGCCGCCGAGCGAGACGCGGACGAAGTTGCGGCCGAGCGCACGGGCGATCGACTCGCCGAGGCTGGTCTTGCCGACGCCGGGCGGGCCGGCGAGGGCGAGCACCGCGCCGGAGCCCCGGCCGCCGACGACGCCGAGGTTGCGCTCGGCCCGCCGGTTGCGCACGGCGAGGTACTCCAGGACGCGGTCCTTGACGTCGGCCAGGCCGGCGTGGTCGGCGTCGAGCACGGCGCGGGCCGCGGCCAGGTCGGTGTCGTCCTCGGTACGGGTGCCCCACGGCATCTCCAGCACCGTGTCGAGCCAGGTCCGGATCCAGCCCGCCTCCGGGGAGGCGTCGCTGGCGCGTTCCAGCTTGCCGACCTCGCGCAGCGCCGCCTCGCGGACCTTGTCGGGCAGGTCGGCGGTCTCCACGCGGGCCCGGTAGTCGGCGGAGCCGTCCGGCTCGTCCTCGCCGATTTCCTTGCGGATGGCGGAGAGCTGCTGGCGCAGCAGGAACTCCCGCTGGGACTTCTCCAGCCCTTCGCGGACGTCGGTGCTGATCTGCTCGGCGATCTCCTGCTCGGCCAGGTGTGCCTTCACCCAGCCGACGAGCAGTTCCAGCCGGGCGGTGACGTCCGGCGCGGCGAGCAGCTCGGTCTTCTGGGCGAGGCTGAGCCAGGAGACGTAGCCGGCCGAGTCGGCCAGCTCGGAGAGGTCGGTCATCCGCTCGATGGCGTCGATGACCTGCCAGGCGCCGCGCTGCTGGAGCACGGACGTCATGAGGGCGCGGTACTCGCGGGCGAGTTCGCGGGCGCGGCCGGCGGGGGCGGGTTCGTCGAGTTCGGTCGCCTCGACCCAGAGGGCCGCGCCGGGCCCGGGTACGCCGGAGCCGATCCGGGCGCGGGACAGGCCGCGGATGACGGCGGCCGGTTCGCCGCTGGGCAGCCGGCCGACCTTCTCGATGGTGGCGACCGCGCCGACGGGGCCGTACTCGCCGTCGAGGCGGGGCACGGCGAGCAGCTTGTGGTCACCGGTGGCGCGGGCCGCGTCGACGGCGGCCTGGGTGGTCGGGTCGAGGGTCACCGGGATGACCATGCCGGGCAGGAGCACGGCGTCGGTCAGGGGAAGTACCGGGAGAGTTGCCATCGAACACCTGCTATCGCGTTGAGTTGAGCGTGTCCAACTCAAGTAACAAATCGTTCCCCTTGTTCCGGGCTGTGACCCAGACCACCTCCGCGCGTGGGACGGCGCTGCGGGCGCAGCAGCTCGCGCGCCAGGCCGGCGCCCCCGGCGGCCGCCACGGCGAGCGGGATCGCCAGGCAGGTCAGCGCCAGCGCGGCGACGGTCCAGCCCGGCAGGCCGGCCACCGCGGCGACGCCGGTCAGCACGGCGAAGGCGAGGAGCTTGCGACGGGTGCGGGCGATCGGGATCGCGACGGACATCGGGATCTCCCCTCCGTACGGGATCAGAGCAGGACGAGCAGGGCGGCGCCGACGGCTGCCGCCGGCACGGTGGTGACGACGGTGGCGAGCGCCGCCGAGTGCCGGCGCAGCGCGGCGAGCGGGATCAGCGCGTCGCCGTCCTGGCTGATCGCGTTGGCGACCAGGGTGGGCAGCGGCAGGCCGCCGCTGACGTACAGGCCGGTGAAGACGATCTGCACCGCGCACCCGGGGATGAGGCCGATGCCGGCGCCGACCAGCACGCCGACGAGCCCGGTGAGGGCGAGCTGGGAGCCGTCGAAGCCCGTCGTGGTGGTCACCACCTGCCAGCCCAGGTACGCCACGGCGACCCAGACGGTGACGAAGGACGCCTCGTGCGCGCTGTGCCGCAACGTCTCCCGCAGCGAGCGGGGCTGCGCGGTCTCCAGGCTGTCGTCGGCCAGCTTCCCGCGCCCTCCGGCGAAGATCAGCGCCGCGGTGAGCGTGCCGAGCACCCCCAGCGCCAGGTACGGGTCGACGCCACCGAAGGAGCGGGTCAGCGCGCCCGGGTCGACCAGTTGGAAGACCACCGGCACCGACACCGCGAACGCCGGCGTGGTCAGCCCCCAGAACGCCGTGGACGCCGGCACCCGGGGCAGCAGCCCGCCGAGCAGCCGCCGCGAGCCGGCGAGGTCCGGCCCGCCCGCGGCGGCCAGGCCGACCGGCGCGGGCGCGGCGGCGACCCGGTGGTGGACCGCGCGGGCCGGGTCGATGCCGAGCGCGTCGACGACGTAGCCGGTCACCAGGCCGACCGCGAAGAGCAGCGCGTGGATCTTGAGGGCGAACACGGGGTTCCAGGCGAGCACCACCCACGACGAGTCCCCCATGGTGGCCGCCAGGGCAGCGACCACGGTGCCGAAGGAGACCTTCCCCCGGGCGTACAGCGGCATCAGGATGATCGCCCCGCCGCAGCCGGGACTGACGCCCAGCAGGGCGCCGACCAGCGGACCGAGCCGGGGCCGGCTGGTGAGCCCGTCGGTGACCCGGTCGCCGTGGCGCCAGCGCAGCCAGCCGAAGAGCGCCACCATGACGGCGACGTAGACACCCACCTGCATGAACGCGTCCGCGAGCGGGCGGAGCACGAGTTCGGTCACGGCGCACCTCCTCCGGTACGGTGCCGCCGGGCCGTCCGCCGCTCGCGGACGACCCGGCGCGACGGCGTCAGGTGAGCTTGCTCTTGACCTTGTTGACGGCGCCCTTGGCGAGGCCCGGGTTCGTGCCGTAGAGCCGCGGGTCGCCGGGCGGCAGGACCGGCTCGGGCGCGTGCGCGCGCGGGCTGTGGTCGTAGCGGAACTCGCCCTTGCCGTCGGGGGCCGGCCCGGACGCCCAGCGCCCCTCCGACGCGTCGGTGCCCGGCGAGAAGTCCAGGTACGTGTAGCTGAACTGCTCGGTGAACTCCTTGGAGTCCGGGAACGCGTCGGGCACCGGCATCTCCTCGAGGCCGTCCTCCTTGAGCTGCTCGATGGCCGCCATCCACATGTTCTGGTGCATGGTGTCGCGGGCCAGCAGGAAGCGCAGCATGTTCTTGACCCCGGGGTCGTCGGTCATGTTGAACAGCCGGGCCACCTGGAGCCGGCCCTGCGCCTCGGCGGTGACGTTGAGCTGGAAGTCCGCCATCAGGTTGCCGCTGGCGGTGATGAAGTTGCCGTTCCAGGGCACGCCAGCGCTGTCCACCGGCAGCGCTCCGCCGCCGCCGTGGATGAAGTGCGCCGGGTTCGACCCGCCGTAGATCGCGCCCACCATCGGGTTGTCGGCGGCGGCCTCCTGCAACGACAGCGGCGCGTTCTCCAGCAGCCGGGTGATCATCGTGGCGATCATCTCGACGTGGCCCATCTCCTCGGTGCCGACGTCGAGGAAGAGGTCCTTGTACTTGCCGGGCAGGCGGCAGTTCCAGCCCTGGTAGAGGTACTGGTTGGCGACGGTCATCTCGCCCCACTTGCCGCCCAGGACCTCCTGGAGCCGGCGGGCGAACGCGGCGTCCGGGCCATCCGGCTTGGCCTCGAACTGCAGATCCTTCATGTGGCTGAACACGTGTCCTCCTCGGTGCCGGTCGGGCTGTCACCGAGGCGGTTCCCGCGACGGCCGGCCCTATCGGGCCAACCGGCGGCCCGGCGGGGTCAACCTGTCGCGGGGAACGCCGGCAGCACGACCTCGAGGGCCACCCCGCGCGGTCGCAGCCGGTGCAGGCGCAGCCGTCCGCCGTCGGCGGCGAGCAGCCGCCGGACGATCCACAGCCCCAGCCCGGAGGCCCCGGCGCCGGGAGCGGGCCGGCGCAGCGCCTCGACGAGGGGCGGGTCGACCCGCCCCTCGTCGGTGACGACGATGCGCAGACCGCAGCGGCCGAGCGCGGCGTGGATGCCGACGCGGCCCTCGGCCGGCCCGTGCCGCAGCGCGTTCTCCACCAGGTTGGTCACCACCTGCCGGGTCCGCCGCCGCGGCACCGGGCAGCTCCCGGCCCGCCGCGTCACACCGGTCAGCCGCCGGTGCGGGGGCACGAGGGCCGCCGCACCGCGCAGGACCTGCGCCAACGGCGCCGCCGGATCCGCCGCCGGCGCGAGGGCTCCGGTGCCGGCGGCAGCGTCCCGCAGCAGGCCCTGCAGGTGTACGGCCTGCTCGTGGGCCAGCGCCGTGATGGCGCGCCGGTCGTCGCCGGTGAGCGGGAGCCGCTCGTCGGCGAGCGCCCGGGTGAGCGAGGTGAGGGCGCTGACCGGGGTGCGGAACTCGTGGCAGAGCACGCGCAGCAGCAGTTCCGGGTCGGTGTCCAGGGCCGCCGGGTCGGCCGGACCGGGTTCGGGCCCCGCCCACCGGAGCAGCCGCAACGGGCCCCGCCCCCCGTGCCGTCCGCGCATCCGCCCGACCTCCCTCGTTCGGCCGCATGATCGGTACCCGCTCGGGAACGGACCAGGCATGCCCGCTCCCCCCGTCGTCCGGTTGGCTGTCGTGGACGACCACCCGCTGTTCGTCCGCGGGCTGGAGTTGCTGCTGCCGGCCACGACCGACGGGCGGGCGGAGGTGGTGGGCTCCACCGGCGACGCGTCGGCCGCCGCCTCGCTGGTCGGCCGCTGCCTGCCCGACCTGGCGCTGGTCGACCTGCACATGCCGCCCCCGGGCGGGATCCGGGCCGTGGCGGCGATCCGGCGCACCACGCCCCGGGTGCGGGTGGTGGCCATGTCGGGCGCGGAGGACCCGGCTCCCGCCCTGGAGGCGCTACGCGCCGGCGCCGAGGCCTTCCTGCCCAAGACCGCCGAGCCGGAGGAGCTGCTGCCCCCGCTGCTGGCCGTCCTCGACGGCTGGGCGGTGCTGCCGGGGCACCTGCTCCGTGCGTTGCTGCGGCCCGGCCGGGCGGCCCCGGTCGATCTGGACGACGAGGAACGGGCGATGCTCCGGGCCATCGCTGCGGGCCGCAGCACCGTCGAGATCGCCGAACGGATGCACGTCTCGGAACGCACCGTGAAGCGGATGACCGCCGCGCTGCTGCGAAAGTTGCGGGTCTCCACCCGGGCCGAGGCGGCGGCGCTCGCCGGTCACGCAGGGCTGCTCGGCGACTGAGCCCGGGCTTTGCGCCAAGCCGTTTTCCCGCGATAACGCGACGCGCCGAAATGAGGACGACGCGCATTGTTGCGGATTAGCCGTGGGATACGTCAAACTTTGACCACACCCCGCCCCACACAGGGAGTAATTGACGATGGCGAGAAAAGTAATCACGGTCCTGACCGACGACCTCGACGGTGGAAAGGCCGACCGGACCGTCGAGTTCAGTCTGGACGGGGTGGCATACACCATCGACGTCTCCGACGAGAACGCGGGCGTGCTGCGCAAGGCCCTCGACCCGTACATCAACGCTGGCCGGCGGATCGGTCGCGGGACCGCCGACACCGGGCGGGCACCTCGGCGGGCAGGCACGCCGGGCGGCTCGGGAATGGACCGCGAGCAGAACCGGGCCATCCGGGAATGGGCCACCAAGAACGGCTACAAGATTTCCGAGCGCGGCCGCATCCCGGTCGAGGTCGTGGAGGCGTACAAGAACCGCTGACCGGCACCGGGCTCACGCTCGGGCTCGCGCGGGGTCACGCTGAGGAATCAGCGCGGCCCCGCCGGTCTTTTCCCACGCCCGTCCATTCGCACGACCCGCGCCCGTCGGCGGGCCCATTCCCGGCCCGCCACGATTGCACTTCGACCATCGGCGGGTCGCCGGGTCGCTTCGGATCGGCCGACAACGGCCCGTTCACCAGCGCGGCGAGCGTGATCATCGCCACGATCACCCCGGCGCGCAGCCGGGACGCCACACTTCCCGAGTGTAATGAGCGACAGCTTTGTCGAGCATTACCGGTGCGGATCTCGGGGGTGGCGGATGACGCGATGGTGGAGCCAGACGGCCGGGGGACTGCCCCGCGTCTTCTGGTACCTCTGGTCGGCCACGCTGATCAACCGGCTGGGCAGCTTCGTCGCCATCTACCTCGGCGTCTACCTGGTGTCGGTACGCGGCCTCAGTCCCGCGTACGCCGGGATCGTGATCGGGTTGCACGGAGCCGGCAGCGCGGCCGGTGGCGTGCTCGGCGGGATCGTCGCGGACCGGTGGGGGCGACGGCCCGCCATGCTGACCGGAAACGTGGCCGCCGCGGCGGCGGCGCTGGCGCTGGGCCTGAGCGGGCACCCCGCGGCGATCGCGGCCCTCACCCTGCTGCTCGGGCTCTGCCTGGGCGTCGCCCGGCCGGCCTTCACGGCGACCGTCATCGACGTGGTGGGCGAACGGGACCGCCTGCGCGCGCTGACGTTGAACTACTGGGCGATCAACATCGGGTTCGCCGTCGCCGCGACCGTGGCCGGCCTGCTGGTCCGGGTCGAGCCGCTGCTGCTGTTCGCGATCAACGCGGCGGTGCTGCTCGGCACCGCCGCGCTGATCGGCCTGACCGTGCCCGAGTCGCGCCCCGCCCCGGTGGCCGTCGCGCAGGTCGCCCGCGTCGACTCCGGCGGGCTCGGCACCGTGCTGCGGGACCGGGTCTTCCTGACCTTCACGGCCCTCACCGGGTTGGCCTGGCTCTGCATCGAGAGCAGCGCCATGCTGCCGGTGGCGTTGCAGGCCGACGGGCTGCCGGCGTCGGCGTTCGGGCCGGTCATCGCGGTCAACGGCCTGATGATCGTGCTGGGGCAGCTCTTCGTGCCCCGCCTGATCGGCCGCTTCGACAGGTCCCGCACCGTCGCCGTGGCCGTCGTGGTGATCGGCGCCGGCTTCGCCCTGACCGCGCTGGCCGACGCCGTCTGGTTCTACGCGCTCACGGTGGCCGTCTGGACGCTCGGCGAGATGCTGATGACCCCGTCGAACTCGGCGCTGACCGCCGACCTGGCGCCGGCCGCCCAGCGCGGCCGCTACCAGGGCGTCTACTCGCTCGGTCACGCCTTCGCCAGCTTCGCCGGGCCGACGCTGGGCGGCCTGGTCGCCGCCCGGTTCTCCACCGACGTCCTCTGGCTGGGGCTGTTCGGGCTGGCCCTGCTGGTGGCCGCCGGCAACCTCCTGGCGGTGCGGCCCCGGGCCCGGCGGATCACCGCCCTGCGGGCCGCCGCGGCGCCCGCCGCCCCGCGCGAGGCCGCGGCGCTGGTGTGACCGCCCGCTGGCGTGACCGCGCCGCTGACGTGACCGCGCCGCTGACGGGGCCGCCGGGGTGCGCCCGGACAACCCCGCAGCGGTCGTCAGCCGACCTGGATGCGCACCACGTCGAAGGCCGGCGTCTGGTTGGCCCGCTCCATCATCGGCACCCGGTGCGAGCCGTCGCCGGCCCAGACCGCGCACTGGGCGGTGCCGGATCCGGGCAGCCCGGGGATCTGGATGGTCACGTCGTCGGGCTCGGCGCCACCACGGCTGTCCTCGGTGGCGACGAAGAACGCCGGCACCTCCTGCGGCTGCGGCGGCTGCCGGAGGCTGCCCAGCATCCGGCAGGCGGTGTGGAAGTGGCCCCGCACCAGTCCCTGCTCGTTGAGCAGCGAGCTCTCCACGTAGTACCCGCCCTGCCCGGCGGCCAGGAAGCGGTCCCGTACGAGGTTGCGGGTGGAGACCCGGAGGGTGAACGGCTGGTTCGACCCGACCCGGTCGGGGAAATCGGTGATCAGCAGCGACGGATTGTCGGCTGCGGGCCCCACCTCGCCGAACGCGGTGCTGACGCAGCGGTTGCCGTTCTGGAAACCGTCGTGCGGCTGCAACCGGCTGTCCTCGCAGTCGTTCGCGATCACTCCCAGCCCGGCGCCGGGCCCACCATTCCCACCGCCGTTGTTCCCACCGCCGTTGTTCCCACCGCCGTTGTTGTTGCCGGTCGGCGCCACCTGGCACTCGGCGAGCCGGGCCAGGCCCTGCGGCCGGGGGCCCACCCGGTCGATGGCGATGGTGATCCGCTCCAGCGTCGCCCGGCGCTTGCCGGCCAGCGGCTGGAGGATCGAGGTGCGGACGAACTCCTCGCCCCGCCGGCCCTCGGCGGCCAGCCGCCGGTCCGCCTCGGCGATCTGGGCCTGCAGCAGGTTCAGGTTCCGGTCGACCTCGGCGCGGGCGCGGTCGGGCACCCGCGGCAGCCGGCCGGCCACGTCCGGGCAGGCCACGGCCGAGCCGCCGTTGTCGGCGCCGCCACCGCGCGTCTGCTCGCACTCGGCGACCGACTGCTGCCCGTCCCCCCAGTGGTTGCGCACCCAGCGGCCGTCCTGCCAGGTCCGGCTGGTGCCCCGCCCGCTCGGCGCGGTCGCGCCCGGGCTCGGCTCCACGCAGGCGGCGGAGGCCGGTCGGGTGCTGGTCGGCCGCCGGTCCTCGGCCGACGAGATCTGGGTCACGGCGACGATCCCGCCGAAGACCGCGAGCGTGCCGACGACGGCCAGCAGTCGCTTGCTCCGCGCGCTACCGGATGACCGGCGCGCCCGTGTGGACCTGCGCATCGAATTGCTCTCCTTCGCGATCCGGTAGTTGATTCGAGACCTCGGCGGACCGACGGAATTGCGGGGCGCGCCCGACGGCGACCGTCGCGGCGTCCAGGTGGCACGTCGATGACCGACGATGCCCTTTCCGCACCGTCTTCCGCGCCGCGCGGCGCGGTCGGGGAGATCCTGTCCATTCCCGCAGGAGTACGGGACGGCCGGCGCGAAGGTTCAACGCGATTCGGGGAATCCGGGCGGGGCCCGGCGTCGACCGGTGACGTGTGCCGGGCCGGTGACCGGTGGCGCGCCGGAGAGGGGCGGGTCAGTCCGCGCAGAGGTGGGCGAACGCGAAGCCGCCCGTCATCTCGTCGTGCCGGGACTCCAGTCCCCGGATCTCGGCGAGCAACCCGTCCCAGGGCGTCAGGACCGCCTCGGCGGCGTCCAGCGCGCGCAGCCGCTCCCCGACGGCCACCGCCGCCAGGTCCTCAGCCAGCCGTCCCGGATCCACCCCGGCGGAGACGCGCTGGGGGTGCACCGTCACCCGCTCCACCAGGCAGGCGTCGGGGCGCACCCGCACCCAGCTCCATCCCTCGGCGGGCCCGCCCGTCCAGCGCACGTGCAGCCCCCGCACGATCGGGTCGGCCAGCCGCCGCGACACGTACGCCTCGACGGCGGCGGCCCGGGCCAGGGCGCCGAGGTCGTTGACGTGCCCGGTCCGCCCGTCGGGCAGCCGACCGAGGATGTCGCGGAAGCCGACCGGGGGCACCCCCGTGTCGTCGGGCTCCCCCGCGCCGGGGGCCGCGTACGCGCGCGCGTCGATCACGTACGCCACGATCCGGCGCCCGTGCTCCCCGGCCCGCAGCGTCGGCGACCCGATCCGCAGCACCGCCAGGCCGACCGCCTCGGCGACCGCGTTCTTCAGCCGCTCGACCCGCTGCGCGGCGGAGCCGGGGGCCGCGACGGGGCCGACCTCGACGGCGAAGACCGGCCGGGCCGTGTCGGCGGCGCAGACGACGAGGTCGTAGCCCTCCCGGCTGGCCGTGCTCCACTGGCTGCCGGTGACGCCCGGCGGACGCCCCTGCACCAGTTCGCCGAGCCGGCGGGGGCCGTGCACGAGCTGGCCGCCCCGGGCGAGCAGCGGGCCGCGTCCACCGTCCCCGGCGACCGCGCGCAGCCAGGAGCCGTCCCCACCACCGGTGCCCGTCATCCGCCTGATCCGTCCGTCCCGCCGCCGACCGAGGCCGACGCGTCGGCCGGGGCGAGTCTAGGCCGTCGATCATGACCGGCGTGCCGGTGGTGCCCCTCGGGCCGTCGGCCCGTCGGCCCGCAATTCGCTTGAGGTCATCCGCCCGCGCCGGTGGGATGGGCGGGTGAGCGTCTTCCTGGGCACCGAGCGGCTGGTGCTGCGCGAGTTCACCGCCGACGACGTCGACCTGCTCGTCGAGCTGGACGGCGACCCCGAGGTGATGCGGTACCTGACCGGCGGGCGCCCCACCCCGCCCGAGGCGGTCCGGGAGCGCGTCCTGCCCCGGATCCTGGCCCACTACCGGCGACCGCCGGGGCTCGGGTGGTGGGCGGCGCTGGGCCGCGGCTCGGGCGACTTCCTGGGCTGGTTCGAGTTCCGCCCGACCCGCGAGGGCGACGCCCGCGAGGTGGAGCTGGGCTACCGGCTGCGCCGCTCCGCCTGGGGCGTCGGCCTCGCCACCGAGGGCTGCCGGGCGCTGATCGACGAGGGCTTCACCGCGCTCGGCGTGCAGCGGGTCACCGCGAACACGATGTCCGTCAACGCCGCGTCGCGTCGGGTCATGGAGAAGTCCGGGCTACGGCTCGTGCGGACGTACGTCGGGGACTGGCCGGAGCCGATCGACGGCGCGGAGCACGGCGAGGTGGAGTACGCGCTGACCCGGCAGCGGTGGCTGCGCCGCGACGCCGCCTAGGCCCGGCGAGCCGACTGTCACTCCGCGCCCATCACCAGGCCCTCGATGGTGTGTTTCTGCCGGATCGGCGTCAGGGCGTCCACCACCGGGCAGGGCAGGTGGGCGCGCACCTGCTCGGGCAGGCCCGCCCAGTACCCCCGGGTGACCGCCATGTCGTGGTGCGCGGCGTTGCCCGCTCCCGGCGCGTCGACGCCGAGCACCAGCACCGGGCGGGGCAGGGTGGAGACGTTCGGCGTGCCGCGGTGGATGGTCAGCGCGGACCGGGCGGAGATGTCGCCGCGCCGCGGATACTTGCGGACGGCCCGTTGCGCGTAGCGGGGGTGGCGGTCCCTGGGCGGGAACATCTGGTGGTCGAAGTCGCGTCCGTCGTCCCACTGGGTGCCCGGGGCGATCTCGAACGGACCCATCTCCTCCACGGTGTCCACCGTGGTCAGGTTGAAGGCCAGCGAGGTCAGCCGCCGCTGCCGGCGGGTGTCCTCCGGCATCGGGAAGTCCCGGTGCCACGGCTGCATGGCCGCGCCGGGAAACGGGATGTCGAAACCGAGCTCGACGATCTGGTAGTCGGGCCCGAGCACGGCCCGGCACACCGAGACCACCCACGGGTGGGTCACCAGGTCGACGAAGCCGCGCAGCTGCTCGGGGTGGATCTCCACGTACCACCGCTGCGGGCCGCGGCCGACCGCGCCGTCGGGGCGGGAGCGGGCCTCCCGGAAGGCGGCCTCGACGTCCTCGCCGACCCGGTCCACCCAGTCCACGGCGAAGGCGCCCCGGCATGCGGTGATGCCGTCCCGGTAGAGGTCGCCGAGCGCCGCCAGCGGAACCTCCTCGTCCTCGACGGGGGCGACGGGCTGGTCGGTGCGCGGCGCGGGCGCGGTGGAGTGGGACCTCATCGAACCTCCTGACGGGACCAGCCGAGTATTACAACGTTGTAGAGACCCCGCAAGGGACGCCCGGGCCGCCACCCCGCCACGGGCCGGGGCATGATCGACCGGTACGCCGGTGGTCGGCGCACGGGACAGGGGAGGTACGCGGGGTGCGGGTCGTTTCGCTGGTGCCGTCGCTGACCGAGGCCGTCGCCCTGACCCTGCCGGGTCTGCTGGTCGGCGCCACCGACTGGTGCACCCACCCGGCCGGGCTGGACGTGGCGCGGGTCGGCGGGAGCAAGTACCCGGACCTGGACCGGGTGCGCGCGCTGCGCCCCGACCTGGTCCTGCTCAACGTCGAGGAGAACCGCCGGGAGGACGCCGACGCGCTGACCGCCGCCGGCGTGCCGGTCCGGGTGACCTATCCGCGTACCGTCGACGAGGCGCTGACCGAGCTGGCGGACCTGCTCCGCGACCTGGGCGCCCCGGCCGAACCGGAGTGGCTCGCCGAGGCCCGCGGCGCGTGGGCCGGGCTGCCCACCGCCCGGCCGTCCCGCCGGGCGGTGGTGCCGGTCTGGCGGCGACCGTGGGTGGTGCTGGGCGCTGACACCTTCGCCGGTGACGTGCTGCGCCGGCTCGGCGTCACCAACGCGTACGCCGACGACGTCGAGCGCTATCCCCGGCCGGGCCTCGACGCGCTGCGCGCCCGCGCGCCGGAGCTGGTGGTGCTGCCCGACGAGCCGTACCGCTTCACCGCCGAGGACGGGCCGGAGGCGTTCCCCGGCACCCCCTGCGCCCTGCTCTCCGGCAGGCACCTGACCTGGTACGGCCCGTCGCTCGCCGAAGCGCCCGCCGTGCTCTCCGCCCAGCTCGCCGACCCGGTCGTACACCCGGGCTGACCGCCGCGCCCCCACCTCGACCGGTCACCCGCCCGCCCGCCGGCGCCGTTCCCGACGGGCGGCGACCATGCTCCACCCGATCGCGACGGACAGCGTCAGCACCACCACCGCGAGGGTCGACCAGACCGGCAGCTTCCCGACCGGCGTCTCGGCCAGGATCAGCTTCGCCCCGGCGAAGGCCAGCAGGAAGGCCAGCCCGTACCGCAGGTAGCCGAAGTGCCGCAGCAGCCCCGCCAGGCAGAAGTAGAGGCTGCGCAGGCCGAGCACGGCGAACGCGGTAGCCGTCCAGACGAGGAACGTGTCGGTGGTGATGGCCAGGATCGCCGCCACCGAGTCGATCGCGAAGACCACGTCGGTGGCCTCGATCGCGACCAGCGCCACCAGCAGCAGGGTGGCACTGCGCCGGCCGTCGACCCGGACGGTGAACCGGCCGCCGTGGTAGCCCGGCTCCGTGGGCACCAGCCGCCGGAACGCCCGCACCACGACGTTGCGGTCGGGGTCGACGTCCGGCTCACCGCGTACCGCGAGTCGCCACCCCGTCCAGATGAGGAAGGCGCCGAGCACGACGCCGGCCCAGGTCAGCCGCTCCAGCAGTTCGGCGCCGGCGAAGATGAAGGCCAGCCGGAACGCGAGCGCACCGACGACCCCCCAGAAGAGCACCTTGTGCTGGTACGCGGCCGGCACCCGGAAGTACCCGAACAGCAGCGCGAAGACGAAGACGTTGTCGACGGAGAGCGCCTTCTCCAACAGGTAGCCGGAGAAGTACGCCACGGCCGGCTCGCCGCCCCGCCACAGCCAGACGACCAGGCCGAAGGTGAGCCCCGCGGTGATCCAGACGCCGCTCCACAGCAGCGCCTCGCGCAGTTCGATGACGTGGTTGTCGCGGTGGGAGAGCAGGTCCACGGCGAGCATGACGGCGATGACCGCGCCCACCGCCGCCCAGGCCCACAGGGGTGCCGCGAACGTCGCCTCGTCCACCCGGCGTCCTCCGCATCCCCGACGGCGGCTCCGCTCCCGACGCGCGGCCCGGTCCGGCTCGCATGGTTCCCGACGGCCTGCGGCGCGGATACGCCCCCACCGGCATGCGGCGCGGGTGCGCCCTCGGCGGCCCGGCGGCGGGCCCGGAGCACGTCCGATCCCGAGCCTAGGCGAGCCGCCCACCGGCCGGCGGCGGTCCGGGCAAGTCGATGCCGTCGACGGGACGGTTCGATGCCCGGCGGGCCGGACAGTTCGCGCCGCCGACGGGTCCAACCCGTCCGGGCTTCAGGCGCCCGGCCCGACCGGATGTCAGGCGCGCCCGGCCCGCCCGGATGTCAGGCGGGCCGGGCGGGCCCGGACGTCAGGCCACCGGGGTGATCCGGGCCGGGTCCAGGTCGGCGAGGGTGGTGTCGTCGACGTCGTAGGCGAGGGTGCTGGTCACCCGGACCACGCCGCTGACCTGCCCCGCGAGCCGGCCCGCCAACTCGACGGCGCTGCGCCGGTCCAACCGGCCGTCGAGCGTCACCTCACCCCCGCGCACCCGGACGGTGACCAGCCCGTCCCGCACCGCGAGCACCCGGCGCAGCACCTCCTGCACCACGTCCTCGCGGATCTCCGCGTCGGTGCGCAGGTGCACCCGCAGCAGGTCACCGCGCGTGACGATGCCGACGAGCCGGCCCAGGTCGTCGAGCACCGGCAGCCGCTTGACCGACTCCCGGTCCATCTGCCGGGCCGCGGCGGAGATCGTCGCCTCCGGCCAGGTC
This sequence comes from Micromonospora reichwaldensis, assembly GCF_031845925.1. Taxonomy (NCBI): domain Bacteria; kingdom Bacillati; phylum Actinomycetota; class Actinomycetes; order Micromonosporales; family Micromonosporaceae; genus Micromonospora; species Micromonospora reichwaldensis. The sequence continues at coordinate 206,080 of NZ_JAVRFL010000007.1, forward strand.
GCCACCGCCGGGGCGGTCATCAGGTCACGCGCCAGCAGCGCCTCGGCCTTCTCCCGGGCGGTGCGGCGTCGTCGCCCCTCGAAGACCCGCCGCTCGTCCGGGTGGCCGGCCCGCTCGACCTTGTGCAGCAGGTCCGACTCGGAGACCACGCCGAGGACCCGACGGAAGCCGTCCACCACGGGTACCCCGCTGATGCCCCGCCGGACCACCGCGTCGACGATCTCCCGGTAGGGGGTCTCCTCCCCCACCGTCGTGACCTCCCGGGTCATCACGTCGCCCACCTGCCACGTCCTCATCACGACCTCCCTGTCGTTCCCCACCGCGACGCTACGACCGCGGCGGGCCGCCGGTCAGGGCCGCCGGACCGGACCGGCACGGCCGTACGGACCGGTGCGGAAGGGGTCCAAGGTCCCCCTCCGGTGGGGCCCGGTCGGCCCTGCCCGCCCGGCGCCGGCGGGCGTCCAATGGAGATGCCACCGGAAAGCGCGGTGCGAGGCACACGAAGGGACGTGGAGACAATGGCCGCGACGATCGAGCGCACCACCGTCGGGACCGACGCTGCGGTGGCGGAGACCCGGCACGTCGGCGAGACCCCCAGGGAACGGGCCGCCCGGTACATCTTCGCCGGCATCCGGATCGCCCTCGGGTGGACCTTCCTCTGGGCGTTCCTGGACAAGGTCTTCGGTCTGGGGTTCGCCACCGAGGCGAAGAACGCCTGGATCAACGGCGGCAGCCCCACCAAGGGCTTCCTGACCTTCGGCGCGGCCGGCCCGTTTACGGACTTCTACCAGGGCATCGCCGGGGCCGCCTGGGCGGACGTGCTCTTCATGGCCGGCCTGGCCGCGATCGGCGTCGCGCTGCTGCTCGGCATCGGGATGCGGATCGCCGCCGTCGCGGGAGCGGTGCTCTACGTGATGATGTGGACGGTCGTCCTGCCTCCCGAGAACAACCCCTTCATGGACGAGCACCTGATCAACGCGGCGCTGCTGGTCGGTCTCGCACTGGTCAACGCCGGCGCGACCCTCGGCCTGGGCGCGACGTGGGCGAAGCTCCCGATCGTGCGGCGGTTCCCCTGGCTGCGCTGACCCGGCGCGGTATCTCCCCCTCGGCGGGCGTCACCACCGGTGACGCCCGCTCGGCGTGCCCACCGCGTCACGCCGTCGCCCCGAGGGCCGGCCGCGACGCGTGCGCCGGGACCGCCACACATCGGTCGGACGCCATCGGGCAGGATCTCGGGTGACGGACATCAGGACCGAAACGGTAGGAGACTCCCGAATGAACCAGGCAGCAGGCGCCCGCTCGGGCAAGCCCGAGGTGGGTCCGATCGAGGGCGCGCCGCCCGCCGACCTCGTCATCGAGGACATCACCGTCGGCGAGGGGCCGGAGGCCCAGCCGGGGCAGCTGGCCAGCGTCCACTACGTGGGGGTCGCACACTCCAACGGTCGCGAGTTCGACTCCTCGTGGAACCGGGGTGACGCGTTCGAGTTCCAGCTCGGCGCTGGTCACGTCATCTCCGGCTGGGACCGGGGCGTCGTGGGCATGCGGGTCGGCGGCCGGCGCCGCCTGACCATCCCGCCGCACCTGGGTTACGGCGACCGGGGTGCCGCCGGCGTCATCAAGCCGGGCGAGACCCTGGTCTTCGTCGTCGACCTGCTCGGCGTCCGCTGAGCGGAGGATGACCCACTGAGCGGTCGGGCACCGCCGGGCGGGGGATGATCCTCCGAACGGACGGTGCACCGCTTCAGTGCACGGCGAACCGCCGGGCAACGGGCCGGTGCGGACGGTCGACGACGCCGTCGGCACCGGCCCGCTGCCAACGTCGGTGCACTGGCTGGGCGGGCTCCCAGTCGAAGCGTTGCACGTCACGGTGCCCCTGGACCTCGGGCGCCGGAGGTCAGCAGGGCACCAGCTCCCGGTCGGCGCACGGGTCCACGATCGGGATGACCCGGTGCAGGCCGGTGGCCCGCAGCACCCGCTCGACCACCGGGTCGGGGCGGACCAGCACCAGCTCACCCCCTCGGGCACGCACGCGCAGGTGCGCGGCGACCAGCGCCCGCACCCCGGCTGCGGAGAGCAGGCGGACGCCGGAGAGATCCAGCCGGAGAACGGGCCGGGCCGGGGCGGCCCAGAGCGCGGAGCGGAACGCGGCGACCGTGGCGATGTCGACCTCGCCGGTCGCCCGCACCTCCACCTCGTGGTCGGCCACGGTGATGTCCACGTGGAGCCGGTCGTCGCGCTGTCCCATGCGACGAACCTATCCCCCGCCACCGACATTTCCGCCCTGCTGAGGGACCGGATCCGGGTACGCCCAGGGTCATACCCCGAGACTCCCGGATCCCCCTCAGGGATGACGCGACGGGGGCCTGCGGGCTGCACATCGGCGGGCGAGAATGAGCCGATGGTCGCTCCCCGCCGCCGCCGCGCGCCCCGGCTGATCCGCCCCGTCCGCGAGCCCGCCACGGTCCCGCCGCCGCTCGACGGGCCGTGGACGCCCGCCGACCGGCGGCTCGACTCGGTGGAGCTGCTGCCCCTGCCCGACGGGGTGTCGGGCCCGGAGGACGTGGTCGTCGACCCGTCCGGCCGGGTGGTCAGCGGGACGGAGGACGGCCGGCTCTGGTGGTGGCCGGTCGACGCGCCTCCCGGCACCCGGCCCCGGCCGCTCGCCGACACCGGGGGCCGGCCGCTGGGCGTGGAGGTCGACCCGCTCGACGGCAGCCTCGTGGTCTGCGACGCGTACCGGGGGCTGCTGCGGGTGACCGGCGACGGTGCGGTGCACGAGCTGGGCGGCCTCGGGGCCAGGGCGCACCTGGCCGACAACGCCACCGTCGCCCGCGACGGCACGGTCTACTTCACCGACTCGTCCGACCGCTTCCCGCTCTCGCACTGGAAGCACGACCTGCTGGAGCACCGGCCCAACGGGCGGGTGCTGGCGTACGACCCGCGCAGCGGGCGCACCGACGTCGTCCGCGCCGGGTTCTACTTCCCCAACGGGCTCGCGCTCACCCCGGACGAGTCGGCGCTGATGCTGGTCGAGACCGCCGCCCATCGACTGGTGCGGGTCGCGCTGGCCGACGGCGCGGTCACCGTGCTGGCCGACCTGCCGGCGTACCCGGACAACCTGACCCCGGTGGGCGACGGGACGTACTGGATCGCGTTGCCCAGCCCCCGCGTGCCGGTGGTCGAGCGGCTGCTGCCCCACCCCCGGCTGCGGCAGCTGGTGGCGGTGCTGCCGGCGGCGGTGCAGCCGAAGCCGCTGCGCTACGGCCTGGTGGCCCTCGTCGACGGCGAGGGGCGGGTGCTGCGGACCCTGCACGGCCCGCGCGGGACCTACGACATGGTCACCGGCGTCCGCCAGCACGGCGACCACCTGTGGCTGGGCAGCCTCACGGGCCCCGGGGTGGCCCGGGTGCCGCTGGGCTGAGCCGCGACGCCGGACGGGTCGGCGGGAAACGCCGGTGCGACCACCGCGCCGGGAACCGGCCCGTGTGGCGGGGTCGGCGGGGAACGCCCCGGTGCGATCGACGCGCCGGGGACCGGCCCCGCGTGGCGGCGGACCGGTCCCCCGGGTGTGCGTACGGTCGGGTCAGCCGCCGCGGACGGACGGCGCTGGCGCCGGCGAGCCCCCGGCCACCGCACCGGGGTGCGGCACGGCCGACGGGGACGGCCGCAGCCCGGCCGGCACGGGCAGCGCGCTGCCCTTGACGAACTCGTCCCAGCTGACGTTCCAGGCCGTCCAGCCGTTGCCCTCGGTCAGCTCGACCTCGGTGCCCTTGATGGTGACCAGGTCGCCGACCTGGGTGACGCCCATCAGCCAGTCCGCGGCCTCGTTGGAGACGTTGGTGCAGCCGTGCGAGACGTTGGTGTTGCCCTGGTCCCCCACCGACCACGGCGCCGCGTGGATGAACTCGCCGCCCCAGGTGAGTCGTTGGGCGTCCTCGACGTCGACCACGTAGGGGTCGGCCGAGCCCCGGGTGTCGAACGTCGTGAAATCGTGCTTCTCCATGATCACCATCTTGCCGCTGGAGGTCGGCGTGCTCGGCTTGCCCATGCTGACCGGGATCCTGCGGACCACCTTGCCGTCGCGCAGCACGGACATCTGCTTGGTCGCGTTGTCGATCTCCAGGGCCACCTGCCGGCCGATCTTCGACGTGGCGGTGCGGTCGGAGTCGCCGACCCGGTCCTTGCCGATCGGCAGGCCCTCCAGCCCGGCCCGGACGCTGATGCGGGTCCCCGGGCGCCAGAAATCGGGGGCCCGGTAATAGGCCTGACTGCCGTCGGACACCCACGACCAGGCGCCCGGCTGCGGCGGATCCGTCTTCACGAACAATCGGCGCTGAACGTCGTCCCTGGCCTCTTTGGGAATGGGTGGGTCGAATGCCACGGTCACCGGCATCGCGGTCCCGTACGTCCGATCACCGGCGAAGTACAACGTGCTGGTGATTTCCGGTTTCGTCGATTTCGGCATCGTGGTGAAGGTGGTCTTCCGGGTCGTCGTCGTGCCCGAGTCGCCCGTGGCGGTCACCTCCGCGGTGTAGGTGCGCCGCGGCTTCAGGGGCGCCTTCGGCACCCAGCCCGAGCCGTCCTCCCGGGGCTCCGCCGCGACCTGCGCGCCCTTGTCGTCGGTGATCCGCACGGCGGTGACCTTCCCGTTCCTGACCGCGGTTCCCACCTCGGCGGTGATCGGCACCTCGCGCGCGCGGTCGGTGGGCGTCACGGTCAACTCCGGCGCCGCCGCCTGCCCCTCGGCCGGCCGGGCACCCGGCTTGCGGTCGGCGGTGCACCCGCCGAGGGCCAACGGCGCGGCCGCGATGGTCACGGCCAGCACCGTCAGTCGCCGCCTCAACTCCATGATGCGTCCCCCCGTTGTCTGGTGTCCTCAGCCACATTCTCTCCACGCCGCGCCGGGTGGACGCGCAATTTCCACGGAATTGCGAAAGCAATTATGGGAAGCGATTCCCGCACTGCACGGAAAAGGGCCGCACGCGCCGGTTTCCGGGTCCGTCCGGAATCGTCCGGCGCGCCCACCGGCGGCCCCCGGACTCCCGCCCCGTCCCGGTTCGGGGCCATGGCGTCGTCGGTGTCGGCGCACTGCCGTCAGCCGTGGTTGCGTTCCCACCGGCCGCCGACCGGTGGGGTGTCCAGCCGGAGGGCGGAGTCCGCGTTGCCAACGAAGTCGTTGTCCTCGACCCGGCAGTCCACGCAGCTGCCCTGCCCGGTCACCCACAGTCCGTGGTTCTGGGTGCTCGGCTCCCGGTTGTCCCAGATCCGGTTCCCCCGGATGGTGGCCGACTCGACGGCCGCGTTGATCGCGATGCCGGCCCGCACCGGCGGCCCGGCGGACAGCTCGTACGCGGTGCCCGGCGCCGGAGTGGCCCCGCTCCACCCGCTCGGGGAGTCCGGCCGGATCGGCGCGAGGGTGAGCTCGGTGTCGTCGTTGGCCGCCACCACGGCGATGCGCTCGCCGACCCGCACCACCTTGCCCCGGTGGCCGTCGTTCGGCCAGGTCGCCCGCCGGTTCACCACCGACTTCTCGGTGTAGCGCACCGAGTCCCCGTGTCCGCTCGTCGCCGGCGCCCACTGCCGCCCGTTGTTCCGGATCCGGTTGGCGACCAGGAAGGCGTCGCGGACCGGACGGTCGATGCGGATGGCGTCGGCGCTGTTGCCGTAGAAGTCGTTGCTCTCGATGACGATCTCCTCGGCGATCCGCTCCTCGGACCCGCCGAGGTTGCGCTGGTGGTAGCCGTACCGGCCGTTGCCGCTGATCCGGTTGCCGCGGATCGTGTACGGGCCGGGGGTGTTGCCGATGCTGACCCCGTCGCGCAGGTTGCCGTCGATGACGCAGTCGGTGAGGATGCCGCCCCGCCCGGCGGTGTGCGTGGTGCCCTTCGCCGAGACGTGGAAGCCCGCCTCCAGGTTCCCCGTCATGGTGCAGGAGGAAACGATCAGGCCGTTGGCGCCCCAGTCGGAGATGCCGAAGCGGTTGCCCTGGGCGTGGCAGCCGATGATCCGTACGCCCCGTGGGCGCAGGTGGTCCGCCTCCTGCAGCTCCAGGAAGATGCCGTTGGTGGCGTTGGCCACCGCGCTGCAGTTGACGATGTTGAACCGCTCGACGCTGCCCCAGCCGCCGATGCCGACGCCGATGCCGGCGCCGCCCATCTCGGTGCCGCTGTCCAGCCGCCCGCACCCGACGACCAGCACCCCCTCGATCAGGCAGTCCTGGAGGAAGTCGCAGCCCAGGCCGGTGGCGGCGGTGTGGTGGATGTACAGGTTGCGGAAGGTGCCCCGCACGACGTACTGCAACCCGAGTCCCTTGGCCAGCGGGTTGTAGTCCGCCGACGCCACTCCCGAGCCGTCGATCTCGAAGTCGGCGAAGGTGCAGTCGGCCAGGTGCCGGTTCCGGTCGGCGCCGTGCTCGAGCGCGGTGTAGAAGGCCAGCGGCGCCGGATCGGCCCGGTTGCCCGAGTTGCTGAGCACGAAGCGGGTCGCCCCCGGACCGGCGCCGACGAGCGACACCCCGCTGCGCCACACGGTGCCCGAGTCCCGCATCGAGTAGACCCCGGGCGGGCAGTAGATGATCCGGGCCCGGCCGTCGGCGGCGTACGCGTCGCCGAGCCGGTCCACCAGCGCGGCGAGCGCCGGCTGGTCGTTGGCCGTCCCGTCGCCGACCAGGCCGTGCTCCCGGGCGTCGCAGAGCAGCGGGGCGCCGGCCACCGCGTGACGGCGCACGCCGCCGGCGGAGGGCGTGTCCGGATACGCCACCTCGTCCTCCCCTCGGCGAAACTGCCCGGCCCGCATTCCCGGCCCGTCTTCGGGGAAACGCCTGCCGCGACGGCGACGGCCCCCGCGCCGCCGGGAGGCGGAGCCGGGACCGTCGCGTCCGGGGTCAGACGTTGGCGATCAGCACCGCCGGCCGCTCGACGCAGTCGGCGACGTGCCGCAGGAAGCCGCCGGCCACCCCGCCGTCGCAGACCCGGTGGTCGAAGGTCAGGCTGAGCTGCGTCACCTTCCGTACGGCGAGCTGCCCGTCCACCACCCAGGGCTTGTCCACGATCCGTCCCACCCCGAGCAGCGCCGCCTCCGGGTGGTTGATGATCGGGGTGGAGCCGTCGACGCCGAAGACGCCGTAGTTGTTGAGCGTGAACGTGCCGCCGGTCAGCCGGGCCGGGGGCAGCGTGCCGGCCCGGGCGGCCGCGGTGGTCGCGGTCAGCTCGGCGGCCAGCTCGGCGGTGGTCAGCCGCTGCGCGTCCCGCAGCACCGGCACGACCAGCCCTCGGTCGGTCTGGGCGGCGATGCCCAGGTGCACCCCGGCGGACTGGACGATCCGCTGGCCCTCGGTGTCGACCCGGGCGTTGAGTTGCGGGTACCGGCGCAGCCCGGACAGGCAGATCCGGGCCAGCAGGGCCAGGATGCTCACCGGCGCGTCCGGGGTCGCCGCGTTGATCGCCGCCCGGGTCTCCAGCAGCCCGGTGGCGTCCACGTCCACCCAGATGGTCACCTCGGGGATCTCCCGCCGGCTGCGGGAGAGCTTGTCGGCGATCACCTTGCGGATGCCGGTCAGCGGGACGACCAGGTCCTCGGCGCCGGAGACCGCCGACGCGACGGGCTCGTCGGGCACCGCGGCCAACCGGGCGGCCGGCGTCGCCGCCCGGGCCGCGGCGGCCTCCACGTCCGCCCGGCGCACCACGCCGCCGGGGCCGGTGCCGCGCAGGGCGGCCAGGTCGAGCCCGTGCTCGCGCGCCAGCCGGCGCACGATCGGCGAGATGACCAGGGGCGCCGCCGCGCCGCGCGGGTGGTCGGCCGCGCCGGCCGCAGTCGTCGCCGCCGGGGCGGGCGTCGTCGCCGGGGCGGGCGTCGTCGCCGGGGCGGAAGCCGCCGGCAGAGCCGCCGGGGCGGGAGCCGCCGGGGCGGGATCGGGCGCGGCCACGAGACGGGGCCGGCGACGCCGCCGCCCCGCGCCGCCGTGGCCGGTGCCGTACCCGATGAGGACGTTGCCGGAGCCGGCCCGCTCCTCCTCGCGGTAGGTGGCGTGCGCGGCGGGCTCGTCGCCGGCCCCGCCGTCGCCGTCCAGGGGCGCGATGGTGATCAGCGGCTGGCCGACCGGGCGGGTCTCACCCGCCGCGCCGTGCAGCGCCACGACCCGCCCGGCGTACGGGCAGGGCACGTCGACGACGGCCTTGGCGGTCTCCACCTCCACGACGCTCTGGTCCACCGTGACCACGTCGCCCACGGCGACCCGCCACTCGACGATCTCGGCCTCGCTCAGCCCCTCGCCCAGGTCGGGCAGGAGGAAGACCTGCGCACCGTCCACGGCGGTCACGCCGCGCTCCCCCGGCTCAGCCAGCGCCCGTCGGGCTGGTCGTCCCACTGGAGCCGGGCCACCGTGTCGAGGATCCGGTCCACCGACGGCAGGTGGGTGTGCTCCAGCATCGGCGCCGGGTACGGGATGTCCAGCCCGGACACCCGCAGCACCGGGGCGTGCAGGGCGTGGAAGCAGCGCTCCTGCACCCGGGCGGCGATCTCGGCGCCCACCCCGGCGAAGCCCTGCGCCTCCTGGATCACCACGCACCGGCCGGTACGCCGGACCGACGCGGTGACGGTCTCGTCGTCGAACGGCACGATGCTGCGCACGTCCAGGACCTCCAGGTCCCAGCCCTCCTCGCGGGCTGCCTCGGCGGCCTCCAGCGCCACCGGCACCGCCGGCCCGTACGCGACGAGGGTGGCGTCGCGGCCGGGGCGACGCACGACCGCCCGGCCGATCGGCGCGGTGCTGGCCGGCAGTTCCGCCTCGCCGCTGGAGAAGTAGAGCTTCTTCGGCTCCATGAACACGACCGGGTCGGGATCGTCGATCGCCTGGCGCAGCAGCGAGTACGCGTCCTCGACCGTGGCCGGGGTGACGACCTTCAGGCCGGGGGTGTGCGCGTAGTAGGCCTCGCTGGAGTCGCAGTGGTGCTCGACGCCGCCGATGCCGCCGGCGTACGGCACCCGGATCACGATCGGCACGCTGAGCGCGCCCCGGGTGCGGTTGCGCAGCTTCGCCACGTGCGAGGCGATCTGCTCGAACGCCGGGTAGGCGAACGCGTCGAACTGCATCTCGACGACCGGGCGCAGCCCGGACATGGCCATGCCGACGGCGAAGCCGACGATGCCGGCCTCGGCGAGCGGCGTGTCGAAGCAGCGCTTGTCGCCGAAGCGGGCCTGGAGGCCGTCGGTGATCCGGAAGACGCCGCCGAGCGCCCCGACGTCCTCGCCGAAGACGACCACCCGGTCGTCGTCGCGCATCGCGTCGGCGAGCGCGGCGTTGAGCGCCTTCGCCATGGTCAGGGCGGCCATCAGCGCTCACCCTCCTCGTCCTGGGCGGCGGCCAGCTCGGCGCGGACCTGCTCGCGCTGCTCGACCAGCTGTGGGGTGGGCTCGGCGTAGACGTGCGCGAAGAGGCTCATCGGGTCGACCGTCGGCTGCGTGTTCATGCGGGTGCGCAGGTCGGCGGCGTACGCCTCGGCCTCCTCGGCGACCGCGGCGACGGCGGCGTCGTCGAGCGCGCCCCGGGCCCGCAGGTACGTCTCCAGCCGGGCCACCGGGTCCCGGTCCCGCCACGCCTCGACCTCGGCGCCGTCGCGGTAGCGGCTCGCGTCGTCGGCGTTGGTGTGCGCCTCCATCCGGTAGGTGTGCGCCTCGACCAGGAACGGGCCCTTGCCGGAACGGGCGTGCTCCACCGCGCGGGTGAGCACCGCGAGCACGGCGACCGGGTCGTTGCCGTCGACCTGCTCGCTGGGCACGCCGTAGCCCACGCCCTTGTACGCCAGCGACGGCGCGGCGGTCTGCCGCGACAGCGGGACGCTGATGGCGTACCGGTTGTTCTGCACGAAGTAGACGACGGGGGCCTTGAACACGGCGGCGAAGTTGACGCCCTCGTGGAAGTCGCCCTCGCTGGTCGCCCCGTCACCGATGAACGCCAGCGCGACGGTGTCGCGCCCCTGGTACGCCTCGCCGTAGGCCAGCCCGGCGGCGTGCACGCACTGGGTCGCCAGCGGGGTGCACTGCGGGGCGGTGTGCCGCTCGGCGGGGTCGTAGCCGCAGTGCCAGTCCCCGCGCAGCAGGGTCAGCACCTCGACCGGATCGATGCCCCGGGAGACCAGGGCCATCGACTCCCGGTAGGTCGGGAAGACCCAGTCCGTGTCGCGCAGGGCGAGGACGGCGCCGACCTGGCAGGCCTCCTGGCCGCGCGAGGACGGGTAGACGGCCAGCCGGCCCTGCTTGGTCAGGGCGGTGGCCTGGACGTCGAAGCGGCGGCCGACGACCATCCGCCGGTGCATCTCGACGAGCGCCTCGACGGGCGGCTCGGGGTAGTCGGCGGGGGCGCGCAGTGGCGTGCCGGTCGGATCGAGCAGGCGGACGGGCTCGGTGGCCGGGAGCAGCGGCGTGGCCGAGTCGGGTGGGGTGGCCTTCCGACGGCTGCGCGGGGATGCCCTGCGGACCGCCTCGGGTGTGGTCGTCACGGCGGGACCTCCTGGACGTGTGGTGGGCCTATGCTCCTGCTGTCGGATGATTGACTCAAGATCCAGGACAAACGCGGGACGGATGGCATGGGACAGGCGGCGAGATGAGCCAGGAGTCCGGGGGCGCGGCGGAGCCGGTGGCCGGAACGGGACGTTCGGCGCGACCGTTGGACGACGTGGACCGGCGGATCCTCGACGAGCTGGTCCGCGACGGCCGCACGTCGGTGCGCACCCTCGCCGAGCGCATCCACATCTCCCGCACCAACGCGTACGCCCGGGTCGAGCGGCTGCTGCGCGACGGGGTGATCACCGGCTTCCGGGCCCAGGTCGCGCCCGAGGCGGCGGGGCTGGGCACCTCGGCGTACATCGCGTTGAAGATCGAACAGAACACCTGGCGGGAGGTGTCGGCGGAGCTGGCCCGGGTCCGCTACATCGAGCACGCCGCCCTGCTCGGCGGCGACCACGACGTGCTGGCCCTGGTCCGGGCGCCGGACAACGCCACCCTGCGCGACGTGGTGCTGGGTCGGGTGCAGAGCATCGCCGGCGTGCTCTCCACGCGCACCTGGCTGGTCTTCGAGGAGTTCGACGGCGAACGCAGCCCGTGGGAGTGAACCGGCGCGGCGGTCTCCCCGCTCAGCGCTCCGGTGGGGCCTCCAGCCCCTCCCGGTCGGCCAGTTCCAGCAGCGGCTCCAGGGAGAACCGCCGGTCGTCGAGGCCGGCGTGCGGGTCGCCGCGCTCGGCGAACCGGGCGGGCATCGTGGTGACGGCGAAGTCCTCCGGCCGGGCGTCGTCCAGCTCCGACCAGTCCAGCGGCGCGGAGACCAGCGCCTGCGGGGTGGGACGGATCGAGTACGCCGAGGCCATCGTGTGGTCCCGGGACATCTGGTTGTAGTCGACGAAGATCGGCCGGTCCCGCTGCTCGCGCCACCATGTGGTGGTGACCAGTTCCGGCAGCCGGCGTTGCATCTCCCGGCCCAGCGCCAGCACCGCGCGCCGGCAGTCGCCGAAGCTCCACCGGGGCTCGATGGAGAGGTAGACGTGCAGGCCCCGTCCGCCGGTGGTCTTCGGGTAGCCGGTCAGCCCCAGCTCGGTCAGGAACGCGCGTACCTCGTGGGCCACCGGCACCACCTGGTCGAAGCCCACCCCCGGCATCGGGTCCAGGTCGATGCGCAGCTGGTCGGGCCGCTCGACGTCGGCGGCGGAGACCGGCCACGGATGGAACCGCAGCGTGCCGAGGTTGGCCGCCCAGATCACCACCGCCAGCTCGCCCGGCGCGACCTCGTCGGCCGTACGCCCGCTCGGGAAGGTGATGTGGGCGGTGCGTACCCAGTCGGGCGCGCCCGCCGGCAGCCGCTTCTGGTAGAAGGCGTCGCCCCGGTTGTCCTGCCGGGTGCCGATCTTCGCCCCCTCGAACACGCCGCGCGGCCACCGCTCCAGCATGGTCGGCCGGTCCCGCAGGGCGCGCAGGATGCCGTCGCCGACGGCGAGGAAGTAGGACACCACGTCCCGCTTGGTCAGCCCGAGCTCCGGGAAGTACGGCTTGTCGGGGCTGGAGACGCGCACCAGCCGCTCCCCCACCTGGATCTCCTCTGCCGGCGTCGCCACGCCCACACCGTAACCGCCCGCCCACCCGCCGCGCCCCACGCCGGGTGTAAGGAAGGGCCCCTTGTTAACGCTATGCGTTAACAAGGGGCCCTTCCTTACACCCTCCACGCGGGGTCAGCTCATCTCCTCCTGGAGGCGCGCCATGAGCATCTTCTTGCCCTGTTCGCTTGCCCTGCGGTTGTTCTCCTGCATCTTCCGGAACCAGGTGGCCAGTTCCGTGTCGCCCCGCGCGTCGGCGTCGGCGATGTACGTCTCCAACCGCCCGATGTGCTGCAAAGACTCCTGCAACACGTGGATCAGGTCGTAGTTCTGGTCCATCACCGGGCTCGCCAACCCTGTGACCATGGTGCCCATGGCGCACCTCCCCGTCTCGGTGATCGGTGGAGGCGACGCTTACCCGGCCCGGCACCGATCACGCCCGGCGGCGGGTCCCGGCGCCTCCCGGCGGACCTGGTCGACGGTCTCCTCCGAGATCGGACGCCCCGGGGCGATGACTCCGTCGTCCGCCGGTCGTCATATCTCCGGACGGCGGCACGCGATGATCGGGTGGACAGGACGGAGGACGGTTCGTGGGTGAAGGTGGCACGGGACCGGGCGGGGTCGGCGAGAGAACGGTGGGTGACGCCGTCCGGGAGGGCGACGCACAGGCGTTCGCGGAGCTGACCGATCGGCACCGGCGGGAGTTGCAGGTGCACTGCTACCGGATGCTCGGCTCGTTCGACGACGCCGAGGACCTCGTGCAGGAGACGTTCCTGCGGGCCTGGCGCAGGCGGGAGACCTTCCAGGGCCGGTCCACGGTGCGGGCCTGGCTCTACCGGATCGCGACCAACGCCTGCCTCGACTTCCTCGACCGCCGTCACCGGCAGCCACGTCCGCTCGTCGTGCCGACCGTGTCCCGCGCCGCCAAGCCGGGCCGGACCTCGTTGCCGCAGGTGGAGGTCCCCTGGCTCCAGCCGTACCCGGACCGGTTGCTCGATCCGGCCGCGCCGTCCGACGGCGAGCCGGACACCGCACTGGTGGCGAAGGAGACCATCGAGCTGGCGTTCCTCGCCGCGATCCAGCACCTGCCGTCCCGGCAGCGGGCGGTGCTCATCCTGCGCGACGTGCTCGGCTGGCCGGCGGCCGACACCGCCGCGCTGCTCGACGGCACGGTCGCCGCGGTCAACAGCGCCCTCCAGCGGGCGCGCGCCACCCTCCGGCAGCACCTGCCGCGACGACGGATGGAGTGGTCGACGACGACCGATCCGAGCCATGAGGAACGGGCGGTGCTCCAGCGGTACGTGGAGGCCACCGAACGCGGGGACCTGACGGCACTGGCGGCGCTGCTGAGTGAGGACGCCCGCTTCACCATGCCACCCGAACCGACCTGGTACGAGGGACGGGCCGCGATCGTCGAGTGCTGGGCCCCCGCGCTGGTCGGACCCGCCGGCGGGAAGGACTGGTGTCACGTGCCCATCCGGGCAAACCGCCAGCCCGCCGTCGCCGGCTACGTGCGTGAGCCGGGCCGGGCCCGCTACCGGGCGCTGGGCCTCGACGTGCTCCGCATCGAGGGTGGCGAGATCGTGGAGGTGACCGCGTTCCCGCCCCGCGTCTTTGCGGCCTTCGGGCTGCCGCTGACCCGGTGACCACGGCGGCGGCGATGAGTTCGCCGTGCCCCGACCGTCTCAACCAGGGCGGCCGGCGGTGGCGGCGCGCCGCTGACGCACCCGGGAGACAGAGGCAGGAGCGAACCAGCATGACCCAGCGGAGAGTTGTCAGCCGGGACGAGTGGGAGACGGCCCGTGCGGAGCTGCTCGTCAAGGAGAAGGAGCTGACGCGGGCACGCGACGCGTTGAGCGCCCAACGGCGCCGGCTGCCGATGGTCCGGATCGACAAGGAGTACGTCTTCGGGTCTCCGGACGGCCCGGTGGACCTTCCGGGCCTGTTCGACGGCCGTCGTCAGCTCATCGTCCGGCACTTCATGTTCCATCCCGACTGGGACGAGGGCTGCGTCGGCTGCTCCCTGCAGGTCGACAACCTCGGCCACCCGGCTCACCTGCACGCCCGGGACACCAGGCTGGTGCTGGTGTCCCGGGCACCGCTGGCCAGGATCGAGCCGTTCCGGCGGCGGATGGGGTGGACGGTCGCCTGGTTCTCGTCCTTCGGTGGGGACTTCAATCCCGACTTCGGGGCCACCAGGGGCGACGCGGAGTGCTCCGGGCTGAGCGTGTTCCTGCGCGACGGCGGGGACGTGTTCCACACCTACTCGGCCTTCTCCCGCGGCGGCGACGCGCTGATCAACACCTACAACTACCTCGACCTGACGGCGCTGGGCCGGCAGGAGGCGGAGCTGGAATACCCGCAGCAGTGGTGGCGGCACCACGACCGGTACGACGATCGACACCACGGGACCGGGCATCGTGACCGGATGCCCGCGCGGGTCGTCGGCCACCCGACGGAACTGGAGCAGCGCTGACCATGGCGACCTACGTGTTGATTCCCCCCGCGGGCAGCGGGCCCTGGTACTGGCACCTCCTGGCAGGCCAGTTGCGGGACCGGGGGCACGACGTGGTGGCGGTCGACCTGCCGTGCGCCGACGACTCGGCGGGACTGACGGAGTACGCCGACGCCGCCGTCCGGGCCATCGGAGACCGTACGGACCTGGTCGTCGTGGCCCAGTCGTTCGGTGCGTTCACCGGCCCGCTGGTGTGCGACCGCGTCGACGCCGAGCTGCTCGTGTTGCTGACCCCGATGGTGCCCTCGCCCGGTGAGTCGCCGGGCGAGTGGTGGGAGAACACCGGCTACGCGCACGCCAGGCAGGTCCAGGCCGAGCGCGAGGGCTGGACGCCGGAGCAGGACGGGGACCCCGGCGTCATCTTCTTCCACGAGCTGCCGCCGCCGCTGGTCGAGGAGGCCACGGCGAACGCCCGGGACCAGTCGGGGACGCCGTTCGGCAGGCCCTGGCCGCTCGGCGCCTGGCCCGAGGTGCCGACCCGGGCGCTGCTCTGCCGGGGGGACCGCTTCTTCCCGATCGACTTCCTCCGCCGGCTGGTGTCCGACCGGCTGGGCGTCACGCCCGACGAGATGGACGGCGGGCATCCCGTGGCCCTCAGCCGGCCGCGTGAGCTGGCCGACCGGCTGGAGGAGATCCGGCGGGAGGTCCTCGGCGTCGCCCGCGCCACGCCGACCCGCCGGCGGTGACCGGTCGCGCCGGGCGGCCGGGTTCGGGGCTGGCCGCCCGGCGCACCGTGTCATCCGGCGTATCGAACCGCACCGGCCCCGCCCCACGGAGCCCGGTGCGGACGGAACCGGTGGCGGGACCGGCCGGTCTCCAGTGGGAGCGGACACTGTCGGCCAGCGGGTGCGGTTACCCGGCGCGTGCCCCGGGTAGGGGTTGCCGCATGGCGGAACTGGCGACGCTCTGGATCGTCCGGCACGGCGAGAGCACGGCGAACGTGGCGGCCACGGCGGCCGAGGCGTCCGGCGCCGAGCTGATCGACCTGACCCACCGGGACGCGGACGTGCCGTTGAGCCCCACCGGGGAGGAGCAGGCGCGGGCCACCGCACGGTGGCTGGCCGGGCTGCCCGAGGCCCGCCGGCCCGACGTGGCGGTGGTGTCGCCGTACCTGCGGGCGGTGCGGACCGCCGAGCTGGCCCTGGCCGGCACCGGGATCCCGCTCACCCGCGACGAACGGCTGCGCGACCGGGAGCTGGGCATCCTGGACGGCCTGACCGGGCAGGGGGTGCGCCGGCGGCACCCGGAGGAGGCGGCGCGCCGCGACCGGCTCGGCAAGTTCTACTACCGGCCGCCGGGCGGGGAGTCCTGGACCGACGTGGCGCTGCGCCTGCGTGCCCTCCTCGGCGACCTGCGCCGCGACCACGAGGGCCGGCGCGTGCTGCTGTTCGGCCACGACGCCCTGGTCTTCCTGACCCGTTACCTGGTGGAGGGGCTCACCGAGACGGAGCTGATGGCGTTGACCCGCGAACACGTCATCGCCAACTGCTCGATCACCGCGTGGTCCGCCGGTGCCGACGGCCGGCTGGCCCCGGACGTGTTCAACGACGTCGGCCACCTGCACGAGCAGGGTGCCCGGCCGACCAGGGAGGACGAGGTCCATGCCGAACCGGTCTGACACCCGGGTGATCACCCCCGGCCTGCTGCGGGACTGGGCGCTGCCCGTGCCGACCGGTGGCAAGGAGGCCCGGGGCACGGTGCTGGTGGTCGGCGGCTCGCGCTTCACCCCCGGCGCGGTGCTGCTCGCCGGGGTGGCCGCGCTGCGGGCCGGGGCCGGGGTGCTCCAGCTCGCCGCCGCCGAGTCCACCGCCGCCGCGCTGAGCATCCAGGTGCCCGAGGCGCTGGTGGTGGGGCTGCCGGAGACCGCCGACGGGGCGGTCGCGGGGCAGCCCGGCGAGCTGCTGGGCGACCTGGTGGCGGAGGCGGACGTGGTGGCCGTCGGCCCCGGCCTCAAGGACATCGACGAGACCGGCCGTCTGCTGCGCGTGGTGCTCGACGCGGCCGGTCCGGAGACGTCACTGGTGCTCGACGCGTACGCCCTGGGGGCCCTCAGCCACGCCCCGGACCTGCTGGTCGGGTCCGGGCGGCCGGTGGTGCTCACCCCCAACCTCACCGAGGCCCGGCACCTGCTCGACCGGGAGCCCGGTGACGACCTCGACGCCGAGGCGACGGAGCTGGCCCGCCGGTACGACGCGGTGGTGTCGCTCTACGGCCACATCGCCACCCCCGACGGCCGGAGCTGGCGGGAGGAGAGCGGCGACGCCGGACTGGGCACCTCCGGCAGCGGGGACGTCCGCGCCGGGCTGCTGGCCGGGCTGCTGTCGCGGGGCGCGCAGCCGGCACAGGCGGCGTGCTGGGCGGCGTTCGCCCACGCGGTCAGCGGTCAGCGGCTGGTCCCCCGGTTCGGCCGGATCGGATTCCTCGCCCGGGAGCTGCTCGACGAGATTCCCCACACCCTGGCGACCGTCTGACACCTTTTGTCCGGGACCCACGCAGGCGTGTAACGCCAGCTCACCACGCGGCGCTGGTGGTTGCGGAGGCGTGCATTCCGCCCGCCTCCCGCCGGCCGCTCCCCGCCAGGGGGCGTACCCCGGCTGGAGACAGCCCCTGGGAGTCTGTGTGAAGAACCTCCGTCGCAAGACACTGGCTGCCGCGTCCGCAGTGACGCTCGGTGTCGGCCTCGCCGTCACCGGCGGGCTGACCCCGGCGGCGTCGGCCGCCGGGCCGGACACCACGTTTCTGGTGCTCGCTCCGCAGGGCGCCAAGACCGACAAGGCGGCGGCCCGCGTGGCCGCCGCCAAGGGCACCGTGGTGGCCAGCTACGACCAGATCGGCGTGCTCGTCGTCCGGTCGACCAACCCCGCCTTCGCCACGGACGTGGCGGGCGCGGGCGTCGACTCGGTGGCGTCCACCGCCGGCCTGGGCAGCGCCCTCGACGAGGGCGAGACCGTCGAGGTCTCCGCGGCCGAGCCGGCCAACACGACCGCCGACCCGACCAAGGAGCCCCTCTTCGGTCAGCAGTGGGACATGCCGATGATCGACGTCCCGCAGGCCCACGCCGTCAACGCCGGCAACGCCGGCGTGGTGGTGGGCGTGCTGGACAGCGGCATCTCCTCCAGCCACCCGGATCTGGCCAGCCAGATCGCGAAGAACAAGAGCACGTCCTGCATCGGTGGCGTCTCCGACACCACCGAGGCCGCCTGGAACCCGACCACCTCCGACCACGGCACCCACGTGGCCGGCACCATCGCCGCCGCCGTCAACGGCGTCGGCGTGACCGGGGTCGCCCCGGGCGTCAAGGTGGCCGCCGTCAAGGTGGTCAACGACGACGGCTACATCTACCCGGAGGCCGCGGTCTGCGGGTTCATGTGGGCCGCCGAGCAGGGCATGCAGGTGACCAACAACAGCTACTACATCGACCCGTGGCAGCTCAACTGCCGCAACGACGCGCGCCAGCGTCCGGTGTGGAAGGCGGTCCAGCGGGCCCTGCGTTACTCGCAGGGCAAGGGCGTGCTGCACGTGGCGTCCGCGGGTAACAGCAACTGGGACCTCGCCCACAAGATCACCGACACGGGCAGCCCGAACAACGGGACGCCCGAGGAGCGCGAGAACCTCACCAACTCCTGCCTCATCCTGCCGGGTGAGGCGCCGGGTGTGGTGACCGTGTCGGCGGTCGGCCCGACCGGGCAGAAGAGCTACTACTCCTCCTACGGCCAGGGCGTGGTCGAGGTGACGGCGCCGGGTGGCGACACCCGCTTCCGCACCCGGGGTGCCAGCTCGACCCCCTCCGACGGCATCCTGTCCACCACCTACAACACCACCACGAAGACCAACGGCTGGGGTTACAAGCAGGGCACCTCGATGTCCTCGCCGCACGCCGCCGGCGTGGCGGCCCTGGCCGTCTCGGCGCACCCGGGCATGACGCCCGGTCAGCTGTCGGCCTTCCTGGGCAACACCACCGAGGCGATCGCCTGCCCCGGTGGCGTCTACAACCCGGTGCCGCTGATCGCGGCCGGTCCGAACGCCTACGACGCGACCTGCTCCGGCGGCAAGCGCAACGGCTTCTACGGCTCCGGCATGGTCAACGCGTACAACGTGGTGCGCTGACACCACGGCACGACAGTGGCAGGGCCCGGCGGTTCACCGCCGGGCCCTGCCCGTTTTGGCTGCTCACGCCGGGGGTACGGGAGAAGTCGTCAGCCGAGCGAGGAGGTCAACGGTGTCCACCGATGCCATCGTCCTGTTGAAAGAGGACCACAAGGAGATGCGCCGCCTGTTCAAGGCGTTCCAGGATGCCGAGGAGGGTCCGGCGGCGCGGCGGCAGAAGCTGGTGAACGAGATCCTGGAAGCCCTCACGGTCCACACCTACCTCGAGAACGAGGTGATGTACCCGGAGGTCCGCAAGCTCCTGCCCGACCTGGAGGACGACATCCTCGAGTCGTACGAGGAGCACCACGTCGCCGACGTGCTCTGCGCCGAGCTGTTCACCATGGACGCCGGCGACGAGCGCTTCAACGCCAAGACCACGGTGCTGATCGAGAACGTCCTGCACCACGTCGAGGAGGAGGAGCAGGAGTGGTTCCCGAAGGTGCGCGAGGCCCTCGGCCGTAAGCAGCTCCAGGAGATCGGCGAGCGGATGATCGCGCTGCGCGCGGACGCACCGCGCAAGCCGACCGACCCGAAGGCGATCAAGAAGTCGCTGGACGCCGTGACGGCCTGAGCGGACGAAACCTCCACGGGCCCCGGTGCGCCGGGGCCCGTCGTCACGCCGGGGGCGCGGGCAGGATCCGCCGCAGCGCCGGGGGCGCGGCCCGGGGCCGCCACTCCCGCGGGTAGCCCACCGAGACCTCCTCGAAGCGCACCCCGTCGTGCCAGGTGGTACGGGGGATGTGCAGGTGGCCGTAGACCACCGCGGCGGCGTCGAAGCGCAGGTGCCAGTCGGCGGTGGACTCGGTGCCGCACCACTGGGCGAAGATCGGGTAGCGCAGCACCCGGGTCGGCTCGCGCAGCAGCGGCCAGTGGTTGACCAGCACCGTCGGCAGCCCCGGCTCCCGTTCGGCGAGCCGACGCGCGGCCTCGGCGACGCGGGCCGCGCACCACGCCGACCGGCTCGGGTACGGGTCGGGGTGCAGCAGGAACTCGTCCGTGCACACGATCCCCGTCCGGTACGCCTCCTCCAGCGCCGCCTCGGGGGTGTCGAACCCGTCCGGGCGCCAGCTGTGGTCGTAGAGCAGGAACAGCGGCGCCACCAGCACCGGGCCGCCCGCCCCCCGCCACACCGGGTACGGGTCCTCCGGGGTCAGCACGCCCAGCCGCCGGCAGGCGTCCACCAGGTACGCGTAGCGCGCGGCCCCGCGCAGCGCCACCGGGTCGGCGGGCGGCGTCCACAGCTCGTGGTTGCCCGGCGCCCAGACGACCTTCGCGAAGCGGCGACTGAGCAGGCCGAGGGCCCACTCCACGTCGGCCACGGTGTCACCCACGTCCCCGGCGACCAGCAGCCAGTCCTGCGGCGATGCGGGGCGCAGCCCCTCGACCACCTCCCGGTTGCCCCGGTGACCGACGTGCAGGTCGCTGATGGCGAGCAGGCTGCCGCCCTCGCCGTCCTCCCCCGCCATGCCGCTGATCCTAGGCAGCGGCGCGCCCGGCCGCGAGGCCCCCGTGCCGGCGGCGGGCCGCACGACCCGCCGCCGGGACCCGGAAGGGGTCAGCTGCCGGAGCCAGGCTCGGCCATCCTGCGGTGCTGCGCCGCCTTGAGCTTGTCCGGGACGATCTTGCCGGCGGCGGTCTGCACCTTGTTGAGCAGCGAACCCGCGGTCACCGTCTGGTCGCCCCGCAGCATCGCCGCGAAGCCCTGCTCGGCCACGGTCCGCGGGTCGTCCTTGCGCCCGGAGCCGACCCGGGTGTCCGCCATCTCGGCACGGTCGAAGAACTCCGTGTCGGTCGGCCCCGGCATCAGCGACGTCACCGTCACCCCGGTGTCCTTCAGCTCGTTGCGCAGCGCCTCCGCGAAGGACTGCACGAACGACTTCGACGCGTTGTAGACGGCCTGGAAGGGTCCCGGCATCGTGGCGGCGATCGACGAGGTGAACAGGACCCGCCCGGCGCCGCGCCGCACCATCGCGGGCAGCAGCAGCTTGGCCAGGTGCACCGTCGAGCGTACGTTCAGGTCCACGACGGCCAGCTCGTCCGCGAGGGTGGTGCCCCCGACGAACTCCCCACCGGCGCCCCGCCCGGCGTTGAGCGCCAGCGCGTCGACCGGGCGGCCGGCCGCCGCCACCGCCGCCGCCAGCTCCTCGACCCCCTCGGCGCGGGTCAGGTCGACCCGGACGGGATCCACCCGCGGACCCCCGTCGCGCCGCAGCCGCTCCGCCACGGTGCCGATCCCGTCGTCCTCGGCGGCGATCACCAGGTCGTACCCGTGCTCGACGAACTGGACCGCCAGTTCGTACCCGATGCCGCTGGACGCGCCGGTCACCACGGCGAACGGCCGGTCCGTGCCCGATGTGGTCATCTGCTCGTCACTCCCCTCGTCGGCGGGCGGCCCGCGCACCCGAGCCCGTCCCGGGTGTGCTGTGCCCCGGCCCGGGCCGCCTAACCCCCACGTCCGCACCCGCCCACCTCGCCGGGGCCCGCCGCCGGGGCGAGGTGGGCCGGGGACCGCCGGGGTCGACCCGGTAGGATCGGCGCGGGCCGTGACTGGCGCGTGGGGATGGAGAACCATCGGGAAGCGGTCCCGTCATGAGGACGCATGCCGAGCGCCTGGGCCTTCCGCACGTCACTGGAGGTCGCATGTCGTCGCTGAACGCCGAATCCACCGCCTTCCGCAGCGCCCTCGAGGTGATCCGCGCCGTCGAGCCCCGGGTGGCCGACGCCATCGGCGCCGAGCTCGCCGACCAGCGCGAGTCGCTCAAGCTCATCGCCAGCGAGAACTACGCCTCCCCCGCGACCCTGCTGACCATGGGCAACTGGTTCAGCGACAAGTACGCCGAGGGCACCGTCGGGCGCCGCTTCTACGCGGGCTGCCAGAACGTCGACACCGTCGAGGCGCTCGCCGCCGAGCACGCCCGGGAGCTGTTCGGCGCCGCCCACGCGTACGTGCAGCCGCACTCCGGCATCGACGCCAATTTGGTGGCGTTCTGGGCGATCCTGGCCGACCGGGTGGAGTCGCCGGCGCTGAAGAAGGCCCAGGTGCGGCAGGTCAACGACCTCACCGAGGCGGACTGGTTCGCGCTGCGCCGGGAATTGGGCAACCAGCGGATGCTCGGCATGTCGCTGGACGCCGGCGGCCACCTCACCCACGGGTTCCGGCCGAACATCTCCGGCAAGATGTTCGACCAGCGCAGCTACGGCACCGACCCGGTCACCGGCCTCGTGGACTACGACAAGGTCGCCGAGGCGGCCCGCGAGTTCAAGCCGCTGATCCTGGTGGCCGGCTACTCGGCGTACCCGCGGAAGGTCAACTTCCGGATCATGCGGGAGATCGCCGACTCGGTCGGCGCCACCTTCATGGTCGACATGGCGCACTTCGCCGGCCTGGTCGCCGGGAAGGTCTTCACCGGCGACTTCGACCCGGTGCCGCACGCGCACATCGTCACCACCACCACCCACAAGTCGCTGCGCGGCCCGCGCGGCGGCATGGTGCTCTGCCAGCCCGAGCTGGCCGACCAGGTGGACCGGGGCTGCCCGATGGTGCTCGGCGGCCCGCTGCCGCACGTGATGGCCGCCAAGGCCGTCGCCCTCGCCGAGGCCCGCCGCCCCGACTTCGCCGACTACGCGCAGCGGATCGTCGACAACGCGCAGGCGCTCGCCGAGGGGCTGCTGCGGCGCGGCGGCAAGCTGGTCACCGGCGGCACCGACAACCACCTGGTGCTGATCGACGTCTCCGGCTACGGGCTGACCGGCCGGCAGGCCGAGCAGGCGCTGCTCGACTCGGGCATCGTCACCAACCGCAACTCCGTCCCGCAGGACCCGAACGGCGCCTGGTACACCTCCGGCATCCGGATCGGCACCCCGGCGCTCACCAGCCGGGGTCTCGGCACCGCGCAGATGGACGAGACGGCCGAGCTGATCCACACCGTGCTCAGCCAGACCAAGCCGGGCGCCAACCCGGACGGCACCCCGTCCAAGGCCAAGTACGTCCTCGACCCGGCCGTCGCCGACCGGATCAGCAAGCAGGCCAGCGACCTGCTGACCGGCTTCCCGCTCTACCCGGCCGTCGACCTCGGCTGACCCGCACCACCTCGACGCCCCCGCCCGGCCCCGCCGAGCGGGGGCGTCGCTGCCCCCGCCCCCATCCCCGGCGTCGCCCAGCGCGGCGTCGCCCAGCGCGGCGTCGCCCAGCGCGGCGTCGCCCAGCGCGGCGTCGCCCAGCGCGGCGTCGCCCAGCGCGGCGTCGATCATGCAGTTTTGGCGCCCGTTTCATCCGCCTTGATGCCGCCTCATGACCCACCACAACTGCATGATCGACGCGCTGGTGAGGTGAGGGCGGGGGG
>NZ_JAVRFL010000080.1:0-959 GCF_031845925.1 Micromonospora reichwaldensis
ATACCGAGAACGCTCTTACGGATGATCGTGTTCATCAGAAACGCTCCATTCGGGGGTTGGCACCCACACGCCGAAGGGGGATCGGCTTCACGCGGGTGCAAGCACCGTCCGGCGCTCATACGAACTCACGGGGGATCTCCAGCGAAACGCGGAGAGGATCTCCGACGATCAAGCCGGAGTTGCAAAGTTCAGATCGGCCGTACCGGCCGCATGTCCGACCCGTGCGGGCCGGTAGAGCGGGGCCGGGGCCGTCGTGCGGGGCGGGGGGACGCCCTCGCGTCGGCCGGACCATGTGTAACCACCGCCGGCCCGCCATCATTCCGGGGGCCCCGGGCCCGCCGTCTGTCGGGTGGCGTGGCCTCGGCGGTGTGGGTGTTGCTCGGTCGTACGCAGGGTGTAACGACCCCGCCCCGGCCACGATTCCGCCCCCACGATGCCCCCGGTCACACCCACAAACCGCACACCCGGCACCGACACGCCAACCACTGACGACTCACCGGCTCAAGCCGCCCCGGACAGCCACCACGAAACCGGACACCCGGTCACACCCGGGCCCAGGGTTACCGACTCCCGGCTCACCCGGTTCACCCGGTTCACCCGGTTCACCCGGTTCACCCGGTTCACCCGGTTCACCCGGCTCATCCGGCTGAGTCGGCTGAGTCGGCCCTCGGGCCACTGGGGTCCTTCGGGTCACCGGGGTCACCGGGGTCGCCCCGGACGCCGGGGCCACCGAGGCGCCAGTGGAGATCTTGGTAGGAGAGCGCCCCTGGAGGGGCGGTTTCTCGCCAAGATCTCCGGCAGGAGCCCGCTCACCTCGGCGCAGACCCGTACGGCGATGCGCCAGGCGACCGAGGCGGCCCCCGTTCCCGACCGGTCCACCCGGGCGGACGCGAGAGTACGCACCGACGGGGTGTGGCCCGCCGTGCCCGGCGCAGGGATCAAGCCTGACCGCCCGGAGC
>NZ_JAVRFL010000081.1:0-940 GCF_031845925.1 Micromonospora reichwaldensis
CTCAGAGGGTGGTTTCGCCGTTGAGGCCGAAGAAGTCGTGCCATTTGGTGCTGGGGTTGAAGGTGGTGCCGGTGGAGAGTGCGACGTGGACGTCGTTGGTGGTGCCTTTGGTGAAGACGATGATGTCGTCTTTGCCGTCGCCGTTGGCGTCGGCGAGGTAGGGGAATTCGCCGGCGAGGCAGAAGTAGTCGTGCCATTTGACGGTGGTGCCGGCGAATGACGTGCCGGTGGAGGTGGCGGCGTAGACGTCGGCGTTGGTGTTGCAGGTGAAGGTGACGATGTCGTCGCGTCCGTCGCCGTTGATGTCGCCGACGCGGGGTTGTTCGGTGCCGACGGCGAAGAGGTCGTGCCATTTCTGGGGTGGGCCGAAGGTGGTGCCGGTGGAGAGGGCGACGATGACGTCGGAGGCGGTGGCGGGGCCTTGGGTGAAGGTGATGATGTCGTCGCGTCCGTCGCCGTTGACGTCGCCGATGGCGGGGTGTTCGCCGGCGATGGAGAAGTATTCGTGCCATTTGATGGCGGTGCCGGTGAATGATGATCCGGTGGAGAGGGCGACGTAGACGTCGGCGTTGGTGTCGTGGGTGAAGGTGATGATGTCGTCTTTGCCGTCGCCGTTGACGTCGCCGACTGCGGCGACTTCGGTGTGGGGGGCGAACCAGTCGTGCCATTTGGTGCTGGGGTTGAAGGTGGTGCCGGTGGAGAGTGCGACGTGGACGTCGGCGAGGGTGCCGTGGGTGAAGGCGACGATGTCGTCGCGGTTGTCGCCGTTGAAGTCTCCGGTGAGCAGGGTTTCGCCGTTGAGGCCGAAGAAGTCGTTCCATTTGTTGGAGGTGCCGGCGAAGGTGGTGCCGGTGGAGGTGGAGACGTAGACGTCGTTGAGGGTGCCGTGGGTGAAGGTGACGATGTCGTCGCGTCCGTCGCCGGTGAAGTCCGTGGGCGA
>NZ_JAVRFL010000082.1:0-896 GCF_031845925.1 Micromonospora reichwaldensis
CGCCGTCCTCAAAGCCGGCGCCGCCTACCTCCCCATCGACCCCACCGCCCCACCCGCACGCCGACACCACCTCATCACCCACTCCGCCGCCACCATCCTCATCACCCAAGACCCCCACGACACCGACACACCCCCCGGCGTCGTCACCCTCGCCCCGCACCCGGCACCGGCCACGGCCACGTCCGCGCCGCCCCCGCTCGACATCCACCCGGAGCAGGTGGCGTACGTCATCCACACCTCCGGGTCCACCGGCACGCCCAAGGGCGTCATGGTCCCCCACCGGGCGCTGACCAACCTGGTCCACTGGCACCTGGACGCGCACCCCAGCGGGCCCGGCCAACGCCACGGCCAGGTGGCCAGCCTCGGCTTCGACGCCGCGATCTGGGAGATCTGGCCCGCGCTGGTCAGCGGCGCCACCCTGCACATCGCCGACCCCGCCGACCGCCTCGACCCCACCGCGCTGCACGACTGGCTGGTCCGGGAGGACGTCACGAGGACGTTCCTGCCGACCCCGATCGCGGAGGCCGTCCTCCGGTTGCCGACCCCGTCCACCAGCCGCCTGCGGACGATCTTCACCGGCGGGGACGCCCTCACCACCCGGCCCTCCGCGCAGGTGCCGTACACCCTGTTCAACATCTACGGGCCGACCGAGACCACCGTCGCCGTCACCGTCGGGCCAGTCCGCCCCGACGGGGTCCACCGGCCCGACCTCGGCGTCCCGATCGCCGGCGCCCGCATCCACCTATTGGATGCCGACCTGCAACTCGTCCCGCCCGGCGCGCCCGGCGAGGTCTGCGTCGCCGGCGACGTGGTCAGCCGCGGCTACCTGAACAAGCCCGGGCAGACGGCGGAGCGGTTCCTGCCCGACCCGTACGGACCACCCGGCAGCCGCCTCT
>NZ_JAVRFL010000083.1:0-809 GCF_031845925.1 Micromonospora reichwaldensis
CTAGGCTGTGTCTTCAAAGGATCTTGGTGTCGGATGATGTAGCGCGTGGGTCGTCGCTACGAGTTGTCTGACGTTGAGTGGGAAGCGCTGTCGCGGTACCTGCCGTCGGCGGTGACCGGTGGTCGGCCTCGGGCCGATGATCGGCGGGTGCTCAACGGAATCGTGTGGAAGATCCGGGCCGGGGCGGCGTGGCGGGACGTGCCCGCCCGCTACGGGTCCTGGCAGTCGATCTACACCCGTTTCCGCAGGTGGGCCTTGGACGGCACGTTCGAGCGGATGCTCGCCGGGGTCCAGGCCGATGCGGACGCGGCCGGGGACATCGACTGGTTGGTGTCGGTGGACTCGACCATCGTGCGAGCCCACCAGCACGCTGCGGGCGCCAAAGGGGGCACCGAGAAACGGACGAACCACAGGATCACGCCCTCGGTCGATCTCGAGGTGGACTGACCACCAAGATTCACCTCGCGTGCGACGGCCTGGGTCGGACCCTGGCCTTCGTGCTCTCCGGTGGCAACGTCAACGACTGCACCCGCTTCACCCACGTCATGGCCGCCATCCGTGTCGGACGCTCGGGCCCTGGCCGACCTCGCGTACGACCGGGCCACGTCATCGCCGACAAGGGCTACAGCACCAAAGCGATCAGGGCTGACCTGCGTCGGCGAGGCATCGGGCACACGATCCCCGAACGCGCCGACCAGCAAGCCAACCGCCGCCGACGAGGCAGCCGAGGCGGCCGGCCACCAGCGTTCGACAAGCAGCTCTACAAGCGGCGCAACGTCGTCGAACGCTGCTTCAACCGGCTCAAGCAG
>NZ_JAVRFL010000084.1:0-648 GCF_031845925.1 Micromonospora reichwaldensis
GTGATGGCGGGTGTGCCGGGTGGGAGGCTGACGGCGACGGGGTGGTCGGGTCGGGCGCCGTGGTGCAGGAGTTGGTGGGCGAGGTGGTTGGACCGCTCGTCGAGTTCGCGGTAGGTGATCGCGCCCGTCCCGTCGACGACGGCGAGCGCGTCGGGCTGCCGTTGGGCCGTCTCCGTCACCAGCCGGGGCACGCACCCCAGATCACCGGGCGGGACCGGAACCGGGCTGGCGATCAACGCGTCCGCGAGCCGCTCCCGCTGGGCGGCCGTGACCGCGACCACGGTGGACAGCGGCCGGTCCGGCTCGGCCAGCACGGCGGCCACCAGGGCCCGGTAGCTGTCGGCCAGCTCGGCCATCGTGGCGGGCTCGTACAGGTCGCAGGCGTAGTCGAAGAGCACCCGGACGGCGTCCGGCTCCACCTGCACCTGGACGGTCAGGTCGAACTTCGCGACCCCCTCGTCGATCGGCAGCGGCCGCATCGTGGCGGTGTGCAGCGGTGCCGGATCGGTGCCTTCCATGGTGGTGAAGACGGTCTGGATGAGGGGTGGGGTGTGGCGGTCGCGGGTGGGTCGGGTGTGTTCGACGAGTTTGTCGAAGGGGATGTCCTGGTGGGTGACGGCGTGCATGAGGACGGTGCGGGAGTGGTGC
>NZ_JAVRFL010000085.1:0-516 GCF_031845925.1 Micromonospora reichwaldensis
TGAGTTTTTCGGCGTCGGGGTCGGTGCGTCCGGTGAGGGGGGTGCCGATGACGATGGGGTTCTGGTGGGTGTAGCGGTGGATGAGGAGTTGGAAGGCGGCGAGGAGGACGCCGAAGGGGGTGGAGCCCGTTTGGGCGGCGAGGGCGGTCAGGGTGGTGAGGGTGCCGGGGTTCAGTTGGCTGTGGTGGACGGCGGTGGGTCCGGGTTCGGTGTCGGGGCGTGGCCGGTCGGTGGGCGGGTGGCAGACGGGCGGGGCGTCGCGTAGTCGTGCGGCGAGTTGTTCGAGCTGTTGTTGGGCGTTGGCGCTCTGCCAGTGGTGACGCTGGCGTTGGGCGATGTCGGCGTACTGGGTGGTGAGGGGTGGCAGCGAGGGCGCGCGACCGTGGGCCAGGTCGGTGTAGAGGTGGTCGAGTTCGGTGTGGAACACGCCGACGGACCAGCCGTCGAGGACGATGTGGTGCCAGGTGAGGCAGAGCACGTGGCTGGTGGGGGCGAGTTGGAGGACGTGGCTGCGTA
>NZ_JAVRFL010000086.1:0-508 GCF_031845925.1 Micromonospora reichwaldensis
CACGGTGCCGCCCCGCGCGGCCGACGCGCCGCACCCGACGACGTCGAGGTCGCGGGTCGGGGCCGGCGTGCGGCCGGCGACGACGAGACCTCCGGCCGGGCCGGACGCGCCACGGCCGGCGGTCAGCCCCCCGCGCGCCGTGCGGACGCCGGGGTGGTCCCGCCCCCGGGCGGCCCCGCGGCCCCGGACGAGGCGGAGAACCCGCCGCGCCCGGCCGACGGGGAAGCGGGGCGCCGCCGGCCCGGTGACTCCCGGGCCGGCCGACCGGAGCGCCCCGCCGACTGGCTGCGGCAGGCCGGCCGGGCCCATCACACCGACCCCGCCCTGCCGACGGTCAAGCGGTCGGTGCCACCCGCTGCGGGCGGTCCGTCGCCGGTGCCGCCCGGGCCGGAGCCGCGCGGCGCCGAGACCGGCAACGTCCCGGCCGGCCGGGCGCGGCCCGGCGCGCAGCCGCCGCGACCCACCGACGCCACCGAGCCCGGACGGCCGGCGGGCCGGGCCCGGCCCG
>NZ_JAVRFL010000087.1:0-506 GCF_031845925.1 Micromonospora reichwaldensis
GGTTTGGGGGTGTGACCGGGGGCATCGTGGGGGCGGAATCGTGGCCGGGGCGGGGTCGTTACACCCTGCGTACGACCGAGCAACACCCACACCGCCGAGGCCACGCCGCCCCGACAGATGGCGGGCCCGGGGCCCCCGGAATGATGGCGGGCCGGCGGTGGTTACACATGGTTCGGCCGACGCGAGGGCGTCCCCCCGCCCCGCACAGTCCGGCCCTCTCATCGGCCCGCACGGGTCGGACGTCAGGCCGGTACGGCCGAGTTGATCTTCCCTCTGGTCTTTCCTCCGGCGTGATCGCTGGAGGTTCTCTCCATGCCCCCGCTGGAGATCCCCGTTGGATTCGCGCTGGAGATCCCCTTGGGTTCGCATGAGCCCCTTCGAGTTCGTATGAGCGCCGGACGGTGCTTGCACCCGCGTGAAGCCGATCCCCCTTCGGCGTGTGGGTGCCAACCCCCGAATGGAGCGTTTCTGATGAACACGATCATCCGTAAGAGCGTTCTCGGTAT
>NZ_JAVRFL010000008.1:0-215294 GCF_031845925.1 Micromonospora reichwaldensis
CGAACGCGCCGACCAGCAAGCCAACCGCCGCCGACGAGGCAGCCGAGGCGGCCGGCCACCAGCGTTCGACAAGCAGCTCTACAAGCGGCGCAACGTCGTCGAACGCTGCTTCAACCGGCTCAAGCAGGGCCGCAGCGTCGCGACTCGTTACGACAAGACCGCCACGTCCTACCGGGCCACGGTCACCATCGCCGCGCTACTCCAATGGTTATGAACCTTTGAAGACACGGCCTAGGGTGCTGCCGCGTCGCGAGCCGCGGACGGCGCCCTGGCCGGGACGGCTCCGCCATGTCCGGATGTGCGGCCGGGCCGTCCTTGTGGCCCTCCACAGAGGATGACCAGACTGCTCGTGTGGAGGTCGCCCGGATCCGCGAGGTGGTCGTGGTGGTGCACGACGGCGTCGTGCTGCTCGACGTGGCGGGGCCCGTCCAGGTATTGCACGGCAGCGGCGGCTACCGGGTCCGGCTGGCCTCGGTGGACGGCCGCCCGGTACGCACGGACGTGGGCGTGCCCCTCGACGTCGAGTTGGCCCTGCACCAGGTGCGGCACCGGTTCGACACGCTGCTGGTGCCCGGCCTCTCCCTCGCCACGGCGCAGCCTCCGCCGGCGCTCGTCGCCGAACTCCCCCGCGTCAGCGGGCTCGCCCGCCGTACGGCGGCCATCTGCACCGGCGCGTTCCTGCTCGCGGCGGCGCGCCTGCTCGACGGCCGCCGGGCCACCACGCACTGGGCGGCCTGCGCCGACCTCGCGTCGCGGTTTCCCGCGGTCCGCGTCCGGCCCGACGCCCTCTACGTGCGGGACGGGCCGCTGTTCACCTCGGCCGGCGTGACCGCGGGCATCGACCTGACGTTGACGCTGGTCGAGGACGACCACGGGCCGGAGCGCGCCCGCACCACCGCCAAGTACCTCGTGGTCTTCCTGCACCGCCCCGGCGGTCAGTCCCAGTTCACCGTCCGTGGCAACACCACGGCCGCCCCCGGCAGCGCGCTGCGCGGGGTCCTGGACGCCGTCGCCGCCGACCCGGCCGCCCCGCACACGCTCGCCACGATGGCGGCGCACGCGTCGGTCAGCGAACGGCACCTCACCCGCCTGTTCCGCCGGACGGTCGGGACGACCCCCATCCGGTACGTCGAGCAGGTCCGGGTCGAGGCCGCGAAGACCCTGCTCGAAGCCACCCACGACGGGGTGGCGCGCATCGCCCGCGCCTGCGGCTTCGGCTCGGACGACAGCATGCGCCGCGCGTTCCTGCGCGGCACCGGCATCACCCCGGCCGAGTACCGCCAACGCTTCCGGTCCACGCACCCGACACCCGAAAGATGAGGTACCCGTGACGCCCTCCTTCTCGCGGCGAACCGCCCTCGGCACCGGCCTGGCCGCCGGCGCCGGCATGCTCGCCGGGCTGGCGCCCGCCGCCCCGGCCGCCGCCCACGCCGCGCCGGACGCCGACCTGTCCTTCCCGTCGACCCGGCTGGCCCGTGAGGCGGCCCGCCTGATCGACGAGGCGCAGGAGGCCTACCTGCGCAACCACAGCCTGCGTAGTTTCCTGTTCGCCCGCGAGGCCGCCGCGCAGGCCGGTCGGCGGCCCGGCCGCGACTACGACGAGGAGGTCGTGTTCCTGATCTGCGCCCTGCACGACATGGGCCTGACCGCACGCGCCAACTCCGACCAGCGGTTCGAGATGGACGGCGCCGACTTCGCCGCCCGGTTCCTCGAGGAGCGGGGTGTCACCGACCGTCGGGTCGACACCGTGTGGGACGCGATCGCCATGCACACCACGCGCAGCTTCCGCGACTCACCCGTCTTCCAGCGTCGCCGGCCGCCGGAGATCGGCATCGCCCAGACGGGAATCAGCATCGACCTCATGGGCATCAACAGCCCGGTGCCACCCGGGTACGCCGACCGCGTCCACCGACGTCATCCCCGCCTCGGCGGCGCCCGGGCCGTCACCGACGCGATCGTGGCGCAGGCACTCGCCAATCCCCGCAAGGCCCCGGCCGCCACCCTTCCCGGCGAGATCCTGCACCAGCGCCATCCCGAACTGCCCTACCTGACCTGGGACATGCTCCTGAACTCCAACGCCTGGGGCGACTGACCCGGCCCCGCACCAGGGCCATCCTCGGCGACATGACCTCCGCCGTGCCGATCCCGGCAGCGGAGGCGGCGGGCCGGTTACCCTCCCCCTCGTGACCCACGAGAACGAGATCACCGAGCCGGTCGACCTGTGCCTCGCGGGTGGGCGGCTCAATCCCGCCGCCGTGGGCTGGAGCCGGGGCCCGCTGCACCGGGCGAACCTGCGCGGCTGGGGCCGCAACAAGCGCTGGGAGTACTGGGGGGTCGTCACGCCGACCCACATCGTCGGCCTGGTCGCCTCGTCGCTGGACTACGCGGGGGTGCACAGCCTCTACGCGCTCGACCGCGCGACGAAGGCCGAGATCGACAGGAACGCGGTGGTCCCCTTCGCCCAGGACGCCCTCTTCCCGCCGGTCAGCGGGGCGGGCGCCGTGCGGGCGCGCGGCGGCGGGCTCTCGATCGACATCGACCAGGCGCCGTCGGGCACCACCATCCGCGCCACCGCTCCCGGTCTGGAGGTCGACCTCGTGGTGCCGCTGCCGGCGGGTCACGAGTCGCTCGGCGTGGTGGTGCCCTGGAGCACCCGCCGGTTCCAGTACACCGTCAAGGACCTCGGCCGCCCGGTGCGCGGCACCCTGCGGGTCGACGGGGTGGCCCATCCGATCGCCGAGGCGGACTCCTTCGCCGTGCTCGACCACGGTCGCGGCAAATGGCCGTACGCGATCCGCTGGAACTGGGCCGCCGGCAGCGGCCCGGGTCGGGCGATCCAGCTCGGCGGTCGGTGGACCGACGGCACCGGCTCGACCGAGAACGGCCTCTTCCTCGACGGGCGGCTGCACAAGATCGGCGACGAGCTGCGCTGGGAGTACGACCGCACCGACTGGTTGCGGCCGTGGCGGATCAGCGGTGCGCGGGTGGGCGTGGAGTTCCACCCCTTTCACGAGAGGATCGCCAGGACGAACCTCGGTGTGCTCGCCAACGAGACGCACCAGTGCTTCGGGCACTTCACGGGCTGGGCGGCGGCCGACGACGGCGAGCGCGTCGACCTGGACGGACTGGTCGGCTGGGCCGAGGAGGCACGCAACCGCTGGTAGCGGTGCCGGGGCCGGACGTGGGCGCCGGGCGGGACCGGGGGCGGCACCTGGCCCTATGGTGGGCGGTATGGCAAGCCCTGGCCCCTCCGCCGACGGCTCGGCGGCCCGGAATCCGCTCACCCTGCTCACGCTGGACGCACTCCGGCAGCGCACCAGCATGAAGTGGCGCATGTTCCCGCCCGACGTGCTCCCGCTCTGGGTCGCGGAGATGGACGTCCCCCTCGCTGCCCCCGTGGCCGACGCGCTCCGCCGCGCGGTCGACCTCGGCGACACCGGCTACCCGCACGGGACGGCGTACGCGGAGGCGATCGGCGACTTCGCCGCACGGCGTTGGGGCTGGCGGGACTTCCGCGTCGCGCACACCTCGGTCGTGCCCGACGTGATGATGGGCGCCGTCGAGGTGCTCCGGCTCGTCACCGATCCCGGCGACGCGGTCGTGGTCTGCTCCCCCGTCTATCCGCCCTTCTACGCCTTCGTCACCCACGCCGACCGGCGGGTGGTCGAGGCCCCGCTCGGGCCCGACCGGCGCATGGATCCCGCCGCCCTCGACGAGGCCTTCCGCCGCGCGCGGGCCCACGGCCGCCGGCCGGCGTTCCTGCTGTGCAATCCGCACAACCCGACCGGGGTCGTCCACCGGCGCGACGAGCTCGAGGCCGTCGCGGCGCTGGCCGACCGGCACGGCGTGCGGGTGGTCTCCGACGAGATCCACGCTCCCCTGGTGCTGCCGGGGGCGCAGTTCACCCCGTACCTCACGGTGGCCGGCGCCGAGAACGCGTTCGCCCTGGTCTCCGCCTCGAAGGCGTGGAACCTGGCCGGTCTCAAGGCGGCGCTCGCGGTCGCCGGACCGCAGGCCGCAGCCGACCTCCGCCGCATGCCGGAAGAGGTCAGCCACGGGCCGAGCCACCTCGGTGTCGTGGCGCACACCGTCGCGTTCCGCGAGGGCGGGCCGTGGCTCGACCTCCTCCTCGACGGTCTCGACGCCAACCGCGCGCTGCTCGCGACGCTGCTGGCGAAGCACCTCCCGTCCGTGCCGTACCACCGGCCCGAGGGCACCTACCTCGCCTGGCTGGACTGCACGGGGCTGGGCGTCGACACGGAGCAGCCGGCCGACGACGCCGGCGTGGTCAGCGACGTCGCCGGGCCGGCGAAGATGTTCCTCGACCACGCGCGGGTCGCCCTCAGCTCCGGGCACGTCTTCGGCACCGGCGGGGCGGGCTTCGTACGGCTCAACTTCGCCACCTCACCGGCGATCCTCACCGAGGCCGTCACCCGCATGGGCGACGCGGTCTGAGGACGCCCGCCGCCGGCGCGGGCCTGGGCGACATCACGTCCGGCGCGGCGTTCGCGGTGTTCGCGCACGGGTCGTGGGCTGGCCCGACGACCCGAGGCGTTCAGTCACCGTCAGCGCCGCCGTTGCGCTCGGCGTCGGTCGGCTGGTCGAACAGCCGCTGGTAGCGCTGTACCGCGAGCAGGACCGCCAACTGACCGAGCGCGCTGACGGCGGCGGCGAACTGGTCGAGGTAGAACACCAGCAGGTTCACCACGCTCAGTGAGGTGACCAGGCCGGCCCGGGCGAGCTCCACGGCGCGGCGCGCCACCCCGCGGAGCAGCAGCCCGGCGGCCACGACGAGCGCGGTGCCCACGCAGGCGTCCAGCAGCGCCCGGACGAGCAGGAGCAGCACCCCGCGGCGGTCCTGGATGTCGACGCGGGCGAACTCGTTGGCGGTGGCGAGCACACCCTCGGTGGTGCCGTCGCGCAGGTCGACAGCGACGGCGACGATCGTGATGAGGTCGCTGAGCGTGGCGAAGCCGAGCAGCCCCAGCGCCAGGACCAGCACGACGCGCAGCCGACCCCGGGTCAACGACCGCGCCACCCACGCCCGCACGGCGACCGCGATGCGGGCGATCCGTCCCGATCGGTGCTCGTACGGCGGCAGTACACCGGGCCCCGTCAGCTCCAGCAGCGCCGCGGCCAGCGGCTGCAACCGGTCGTCGTCCGGACTCGCGGCGGCGGCGCCGAGTCGTCGCCGCAACTGCGCCCGGTCCCGTTCGCCGAGTCTCCCGTCGACGGCCTCGCCGAGCAGTTCCAGCGCGGCGTGCAGTTGCGCCCGGGTGCCCTCCACCCGCGTGCTGCGGGCGCGCACGTAGAGCCACACGCCGATGAGGAAGGCCGCGTAGGCGATGGGCGCGGCGGCCGGGAAGAAGTAGTCGTAGTCGGCGGTGATGAACTTGCCGACCTCGTCGATGAAGAGGCCGGTGCCGATCCCGGCCAGCAGCGCCGCCCCGAGCAGCGCGGCCCGGTTGACGACGAGCAACGGGACGAGCGCGGCGACGAACAACGACAGGCCACCCCACAGGGCGTGCGAGATGTGCAACGTGCCGCCGCCGACCTGCGGATAGCCGGTCAGCGCCAGGAATGCGCGGGTGCCGAGGACCGCGCCGCCGAAACCGATCAGCATCAGCAGCATGTAGTGCTCCGCGTCCAGTCGCGCCACCAGGCGGCGAGAGGAGCGACGGTGGGACGGGAAGCTCATGTGGACAGCAAACACCTGACGGCAGGGTGCCGGTGGCGCCTCCGCCAAACGCGGGCACGGCCTCGATCCGTCGACCGGCAGGCGGTGCCGAGCGTCAACCGCCGGTGCCGGCGGTCAGGTCGAAGTCGGCGACGACCGGCACCCGCCCCACCCACACGAGGTTGCCGTCGGTCAACCTGTCGCCGGCCGGATACCAGCGGCCGGGCCCGTAGGAGCAGTCGCACCGCAGCTTGACCAGTTGCCCGGGGAGCATCGGAAGTCCGTACGACGTGCCGACGTCCACCGCGCCGACGACGTCCCCGGTGAGAGCGTCGAAGGCGACGACCGTGCTGTAGGCCGCCAACTCGTCGGTGCGGATCGACCCGCCCACGGAGATCGGAGACCGGAGGGCGTGGTGAAGCGTGGCGGTGCCGCCGGGGCGCACCCGGACCGTTCGGGCCAGCAGGACGTTGCCGACACCACCGGACCACTGGGTCGCGATCCCCGTGCCGGAGAACCGCAGGGCCCAGTCGTACGGCCCGAGCCCGGTGATGCTGTAGCGGCCGGTGTCGTCGGTGATCGGCGTGTCGGGGCTGTACTTCGGGTGCGGCACGAACGGCACCACCGCGACGTGGACACCCGGAACCGGACGCCCGCTCGCCGCGTCGGTGATCACGCCCGAGATCCGGCCGGGCGGGTCGAGCCGGACCGGTGGGGCGGCGGTCGTGGCACCGGCGCCGACAGTGACCACCCACGCCCGGTGGCGCTCCCCGGTGCCGCCCTGCCCGCCGACCCATTGGCGCCCGTACCGTGCTGCCTCGTAGGGCTGGGCGAAGAGCCGGTAGCGTCCCGGCTCCACCCCGGTCACCTCGATCCCGCCCCGGTCGTCGGTGCAGCCACCGACACTGCCGAGCTGGCTCTCGCCGATGGACACCCGGGCGAGTCGTTCGCGGTCCAGCGGTACGAGGCGCACGCAGGCACGGGCCGGCGCACCGGTGCCGGCGTCCTGGACCGACGTCGTCACGCTGCCGGTGGCCGCCGCGGCGCTGGCGGGAGCGGGAGCGACGGGCAGCAGGAGGAGCGCGGCGGCCACGCCGACGGCCGCCCGGATGCGTCGCCTGAGCTGAGGATCGGTCATCGAGGGCTCCGGTGGGCTGCGGTGACGGCCGGCACCCGCCACCGTAACGGCCACGCGTGGGCCGGGCTGTCGGGTCGCTGACCGCCACGCTGTCAACCCGCGGGACGACACTGACTATGATCGATCGGCCGACGGCTCCGAGTCGCGCGGTCCACGAGGATTTGCCCGGCTCGACCGGGACCTGCCGATCGTCCGGTGCGGGGAGCGACCCGGCCGGCCAGCACCGTCACCCCGCGCCATCGGACCGCCGCGGCCGTGGAGGCGGGCACCCGTGATCACAGAAGGAGTTCCATGAACCAGCATGACGGATCCGGTTGCTGCGGGGGCGGCGACGAGGGCGCACCCGGCATCAGCCGCCGTGGCGTGCTGCGCGCCGCGGCGTGGGGCGCGGGCGCCATGACCGTGGGCGGGGTGCTGATTCCCGGAACCGCGCACGCCGCACCCACGATCTACAACCCGTTCACCGCGTACCCGGTCACCGACACCTGGGAGGGCCACCTCCGCCGGGGCTCGCTCGGCGGCATCGACTACGGCATGGGCGTGGGCACGGCACTGCCCGCCTGCGGCGCCGGCACCATCCAGAACATCCCCTACAACGGTACGGGTGGGCACACCGTCACGATCCACCACGGCGACGGCTACCGCAGCCAGTACATGCACCTGTCGCAGTTCTCGCTCGCCGACGGCGCCAGCGTCGGCGCCGGCACGGTGGTGGGCCGCTCCGGCGGTGCCGCCGGCGCACCCGGCTCGGGCAGTTCGACCGGCCCGCACCTGCACTGGCACATGATCGACCCGTCGGGCACGAGGATCAGCCCGCTGGTCTACATCGCGCAGAATCCCGGCCAGCAGTCGCGTCAGGTGTTCGAGGCGCCCAGCTTCAACGGCTGGCAGGCCCTACCGATCTCCGGCAGCGCGGGCGCGGTCACCGGCTCGGCGGTGGCCACGATCGGGGTGAGCACCACGAAGATCGTCTACACCCTCAACGGCGGCCGGATCTTCGAAGCGGCCAGCAACGCCGGCTGGCGCAACCTGTGGACCGGCGTCTCCGGCGCACAGGGCACCGCCCTGGCCGCGTTGAGCTGGAAGGGGGTGAAGCTCGTCTACAGCGTGGTCGGTGGTGCGGTGCACGAGGCGAGCAGCGGCAACGGCTGGCGCAACATCAGCACCGGCATCACCGGCGTGAGTTCATCCTCGATCGCGGCGATCGAGATCGACGGGATCAAGTACGTCTACAGCATCGTCGGCGGCTTGGTGCACGAGGCGAGCAGCGCGAACGGCTGGCGCAACATCAGCACCGGCATTCCGGGCTCGGCGGTGGCGGCGATCGCGGCGGGCACCACGAAGATCGTCTACACCCTCAACGGCGGCCGGATCTTCGAGGCGGCCAGCAACGCCGGCTGGCGCAACCTGTGGACCGGCGTCTCCGGCGCGCAGGGCACGGCCCTGGCCGCGCTGCACTACAACGGGACGAAGCTGGTCTACAGCGTCACCGGCGGCTACGTGCACGAGACGGCCAGCAACACCGGCTGGCGCAATCTGAACAGCGGGGTCCGCGGCTCCACGGCGGCCGTGCTGGCGGTGGGGAACAACAAGTACATCTACGCCGCCTGAGCCACCGGCGGGGGCCTCCCGGACGGGAGGTCCCCCGCCGACCGCTGTGATCCAATGCAACCATGGTTCGACAGCGGGTCCTAGCCGTCCTTCTGTTCTTGATCGCGCTTGGGGCGCTGGCCGCCTCGCACACGTTCCCGTTCCTTGACGACCTCCCCGAGCTGGCCGAGTCGGCGATCGCGTTCCTGGGCGCGGCGTGCCTCCTGACCGGGGTGTGGCTGTGGTTGCGGAAGCCACCGAACCGGTCGTCGCATTCGGCCGGCGACGGCGGCAGACACTGACGGACCCGGGCGGGCAGGGATCACCAGGGCCGGCCACGCGACGAGAAGCCGCCCGAAGGCAGTGATCTTGCCATTTCGATGCTCCTACGGTGGTCGAGGGCAAGGGCAGGGAGGGCGGATCCGCAGGGCTGCCTCGCCTACGCAGCCACCCGGAACGCCCGGTCCCGCTTCGGAAGTCCTTCGGCGCAGCGGCGAGCGGGGGTAGCGTCGCCGGTGTGAGGGTGTTGCTGCGGCACGGCCCTGGCGACGGGCAGGTGGTCGACGGCCGAGGCGAGACAGTGGTGTGGGGTGCCTGCCTGTACGAGCGGACCGGCGACCGCGAGGAGCGCCACGGTCACACCCTGATCGTGTTCCGGCACCGGCCGGACTGCTGCGAGCCGTACGGGCGGGGCGGCGAGGACCGCTGCGAATGAGGCCTTCGACGATCCGGTGTTCGCGCCGGTGTTCCTCGTGCTGCCACGTGGCGGCCCGGACACGACGGTGTCCTGGAGTCGGGTACGGGCGACGGCCGCGAGGCGCGCGGGGCGGTTGACGGCGGTTCCGCCGGCCTCAGCGGCGGGCGCCGCCGGGCCGACCCCGGCCGGCTCCGGAGGCCCGGTGGCCGATGCGCGGAGCCCGCACCACCGCGGCGTTGCCCGCCCCCGGGCGGAAGTCCCGCGCCGCGGCGGCGACCATCTCGTCGGAATCGCCGCCGAGCGCCTGCCGGATGTGCGGCGGCACCACCTCCGACGTCGCCAACGCCATCCGCACCTGCACCGAGCGGTCGTCGACCAAGCGTCGCAGGTCCGCGTCGTCCAGCTCGACCGCGAGCACGAGCGCGACGCGGACGTCCACCACGGGATCCTGGGCGAGTGCGCTGCGCTGGGCGGCGGTGGTCCGCGGATTGCGGGCGAGCCCCTTGCGTACGCGCGCGGTGCGGTCGGCCATCAGGGCCGTGATCACCTCGGGGTCGTGGGTGTGGGTGGCGAGCCGTTCCCGCACCTCGGGCGACACGTCGTCGACCAGCCGCGCGGCCAGCTCGGGCTCCAGTTCGCGCGTCTCCGCCAGGAGGCCGCGAAGCTCCTTGTCGGGAGCCTCCGCCATCACCCGGCGAACCGACTCGTTGCAGGCCGGGTTACCGGCGACCGCCCAGCGGACCCACCGGTCGGCGTCCTTGACGAGTACGAGGAGGTTGCCGATCGAGGTCGAGGGGTTCCTCGCCACGGCCTCCCGGACGTCGCGATCACGGTCCCGGGTCAGCGGGCGCAGTGCCTGCGCGGGCGCGTCGGTACGGGTCGCGACGGCCTTACGGACCACGGCCGACGGGTCGGACGCCAGGTCGATGAGGGTCATCTGTGGCGTGGTGGGGTCCTGCGCGACGGCGAGCCGCGCGTCGACGCTGCCACCCGCCGCGCCGGCGGCACCCGACCCACTGTGACGGTCGGGTCCGCCGACGTCCTGCTGTTTCCCCATGGGCGCCATCATGTCACGGGCCGTCATCGGCACCTCGAGCCCCGCCCATGGCTTTCACGGTGCTTGCGGCGCCGCCTCTACGGATGCCATGGGCAGGTCGACACCGACGCGCTGGCGCGGCCGGCCCGGCCCACGCCGGTCAGTTCTTGGCCTTCGCGTGGTCGAAGAGGTCGGCGACGTCCTCGTCGAAGTACGGGCCGTACATGTTGCCGGAGAACTTGTACGAGGCCACCGAGTTCACGTACCCGAAGCCCTGCGAGTTGTTCCAGGCCCGCAGGAACGGCCCGCCGCTGGTGCCCTCGTTCAGCGGGCAGTCCAGGAGCTTGACCCGCTGCGTTCCCGCGGCCTGCGTCGTGCTCTGGCAGTAGTGCTGCCACCTGCCGTCGAAGGGCGCGGCGCCGGGATAGCCGAGCAGGGTGGCGGCGACGCTGCGGGGGTAGTTGAAGCTGATGCCCTCCCCGCCGGTGACATCCACCAGACGTTTGCCGTTGCGCGGCCACACGGTGACGAACCCGTAGTCCCACCACAGGATGTCGTGGTTGACCCAGCCCTTGGTGGAGGTCATGCTCCGGGCGCTCCACAGCCCCCAGGCGGACGGGCCGTCGGCGTAGTTCGGGGCGAAGACCCAGTTGGTGTACCAGTTGTCGGAGCCGTCGCCGGGGTGCAGGCAGTGCCCGGCGGTGGAGACCAGGTTCGCCTTGGTTGTGTTGATCGCGCTGGCGGAGCAGAAGTGGTCCTCGTTGTGGACGTCGGTGAAGAAGACCCGCCCGACCCCCGGTGAGGGATTGACGGACTGGGTTCCCGCCCCGGCGGAGGCGTTGCGGGCCGAGACCGACGCACCGGGGACCGCCGTGCCGGTGCCGCGCGGACCGATCGGCTCCGCGCCCGAGCGCGGTTCGCCGATCCGACCCGGCCGGTCCGCGGCCTCCCCGGCCAACTCCTCCCCGCCCACCAACGGTTCCAGCGGCGTCGCGGCCCGCATCCGCTCCGGCGTCCAGTACGCGTCGGCCAGGGCCTGCGCGGTCGCCGCGTCCCGGATCGGCCGGCCGTGGAACGTCGCCTCCGCCCCGGCGGGGATCCCGTTCGGCGTGGTCGCGCTCGCCTGTGCCGGCGTGCCGGCCAGCGTGAGCCCGCAGAGCATGGCGGTGGCCGCCGAGATGATGCCGTAACGCCTTCGCACCCGTGCCTCCTTAGGAGCCGGCCCGGGTGGTCATCCGCCACGGGTCCGGCACCGGTGACGCTAGGGCGCTGACCCGCCGCCGGGCAGCGGTCTGTCAGCATCGATCCACAGACATGTATCTGCTTGCGGCCGGTCGACTCGGGATGGCATGGGCTCGCCCGGAAGGGTCACCGTCACGCGCAGGGCTTCCCCCCGCAGACGTCGATCACCTTGCCGGTGAGCAGGAACACCGCCTTCTGTCGCTGGGCCGCGGCCTGGGCGCGCGGGAACTCGTGCGAGTCCTCGCCGTACTCCGGCCCGGCCGGGGCGAGGTTCGTCGGCGGTGGCGCGTACGCCGCGCCGCTGTTCCAGACCACCATCGCCGAGCCGGTGTACGGGTACCTGCGGATCGGCGCGATGCCCCAGTACGGCCGCACGTCCGGTGACCAGCCGTCGGCCAGCGCGGGGGTGTGCAGGCGGGCGCCGATGGTGCGCGCCTGGACCTCCGCCGCGGCGGGGGAAACCTGCTGGTCGCCGAAGGCCACGTGCATCAGCACCCGGTGCGCCGGGGTGCCCGGCAGCGGGCGGTCGGTCATGTGCTGGGCGTACCCGTTGGCCTCGGAGCGGTCCCACAACATCTGCAGCAGCGCGAGGATCAGCTGCTGGTCGACCTTGTCCGGGTAGTAGCCGTCCATGATCGTCTGGAACGGGGTGAAGGCCACGCTGCGTTGCAGCAGCGTGGAGTAGTTCATCGCCGGCACGCCGAGCACCGACCGGGTCCAGTCCTGGGCGATGGCGGTGAGCGCGCCACCGTTGATGCCGCCCTGGCTGTTGCCGTCGTAGTGCAGCCCGCCGGCCACGTCAATCAGCGGCCGTGCGGTGGCGTCCCGGAACGCCGGGTGGGCGGCGAACCCGCCCGGGTGGATCATCGCCCGGCCCAGGAAGAGGAAGTTGAGGTAGCTCTGCTGCAACCGGTCGGCCACCGCGGGGAAGCCGCTGAGGTCGGTGAAGGCGCCGGCCACGTAGGGGACGTCGGCGGCGGCCATGCCGATCCAACTGGTCGCGCAGAAGGTGAAGTCGTACGTGTGCGACATCGTCTTGACGTTGCCGGCGTTGATCTCGGTCGGCTTGCCGAGCAGGCCGTGGCCGTAGAGCGAGAGGTGTGCCGGCTTCGCGGCGGAGGCACTGCGCGGGATGTTGCAGACGAAGTCGGCCGCCACCGTCGCGCCGGACGGTGTGGGCAGGGCGTTCGGCGTCGGTGGCGTTCCGCCGCCGCCGGCCGGCCCGTAGTGCAGCCGGGAGCCGGGCCCGCCGTCGCCGGTCAGATACGACGGTACGCCGATGGTGCCGGTCACCTGCCGGGCGATCAGCGGCTCCTGCTCCGGCGGGTAGTCGGTCACCTGGGTCACGGTGAACGACGGTGCGGCCCGGCGGAGGGCGGCGAACGCGCCGTCGCGGATCGCCAGCATCCGGCCGGTCAGACCGTGCCGGCTGGCCACGGTGAAGTCCCAGGCCAGGTGGAGGCTGTGCCGCTTGACGCCGGCCCTGGTCAGGTCGGCGAGGATCCGCTTCATCTGCGGGACGCGACGGTCCCGATGGTCGAGGCCGGCGCCGGTCACGTACGCCGTGAACGCCTTCGGCGCCGGGATCAGCGCCCCGTTGCCGTCGCGCATGCCGCGCAGGCCGACGACGTACCGGGTGCCCTCGGTCAGCGCCACCGCCGGTCGGATGATCAGCACCTGCCGCTCCGGCTGGCCGGCCGCGTGCGCGTCCAGCTCGGCCCAGTACGGCGTGCGCCTACCGGTGCGGGCGTCGAGCAGCACGATCGGCGCGTCCGGCGCCAACGAGCGGCCGATGTCGGTGACCGGCGCGATCCCGGTCGCCGCCGCGTCGAGGCCGGGCACCCGCACCAGGATCGGCGAGCCGGGACTGAACCCGTCCTGCCGGTTCCATTCCGTCGGGTCGATCGGGGTGCCCTGCACGTTGGCGGGCATCGCGGAGGCCGGGAACCGCACCCGCTTGCCGGTCGGGCTGCTGCGGTCCGGCACGGTGAAGTAGTCGTTCGGGAACGGCAGCAGGCAGGCCGTCGGGTCGATCGGGTCGCAGCCCTGGTGCCCGGCCGGTGCGGGAAGCGCGGGCGGCGCCGCGGCGGCAGCCGCGCCGAGCAGGACCGCGCCTGCGGTCACCAGCACGGACACGGCGAGACGGAGCCGTCTGGGTGTGGTCACGCGCATCTCCTTCGGCACCGGACCGTGGTCCGAGGCAGGGGCCGACGATGGTGGGTGGAGCGTGGTGTACTTCCTACGCTCGTGAATGGATCTCGGCAAGAGGGCGCTGCTCGCGTGACACCCGGTCCCCCGCACCGCGTCCTTCCCCGACGGCCGCGCCCCGTCAGCCCTGACGCGGAGCCTGGACACCGTCGCCCGCCGCCTCGGCAACGGCACCGACTCGCAGCCGGAGGGCCGTCGGCAGCGCGCTCATGCCGCGCTCGCCATGCTGGTGGCCCGTCGACGAGGAATTGCCGACCGTCGTCGGCACCGCCGTTCGCGCGGCCAACCAGAACAGCCCTTGGTTACTGATGTCCTTCTCTGGAGAAGGAGACCATCGACCAAGGGCTGTTTCCGTGCCCGGTCGCGATCCCCGCGGGGCCCCGGGAGGCAAGAATCAAGTTGGTGGCTGGCGAGATGACGACTGCGCGTCGGGCATCCTCACACTCGCCGCAGATAGCCGCCAGGGAACCAGGTGAACATCAGTTCCTCCTTCGACCTGTCGACTTCGAAGCGCTGATCGGGCAGGAATTCCTCGAGCGCCTCCCAGGGCCCGTCGCCCGGTTCCCACGGCCCCGCCTGGACCGGGTGCCCGCTGAGGTTGGTGTCCTGCACGATCAGGTAGCAGCCCGGCGTCACCAGGTCGGCGTACGCCGCGAGTTCCGCGAGGACGTGCTGCTTGCTGTGGTCGCTGTCGAGGATCACCATGACCCGCTCGACGGCCTGCGCCTTTTCCCGCATCTGGGCGACGACGGCAGGGTCGACGGACGACCCGGTCATGGTGTCGACCCGGTCGAAGTACGGCGAGTCGACCGCCATTCCTTCGCCGTCGATCCAGCCGCTCGGTCCGGCGAGATGTTCGGGCTTGACATCGACCGTGGCGACCCGGCCGTTACCGACGAGTCCGAGCATGGTCGCGTAATAGAGTGCGGACCCACCGTGTCGGGTGCCGGTCTCGATGATCAGATCGGGTCGCGTCTCGTGAATGATCTCCTGGATCATCCACATGTCCATCGGATTCTGGTGACACGCCACGCCGAGCCATGTCCGGCGACGCCACACCTTGCTCTTGTAAAAGGCCCGCTGGAACGTGTCCACGGCCCCAGAAACATCAGCATCCATGGGGGGAAACTATCACGACAATTGCTGCTCGGTGATCATGCCTCCGACCCAAAAAATCGCCGGTACGGGGTGACCCCTTTTCTCGAACAAAACGCCCAGGAGACACGCCTGGGAAAGGGTCGGGCGCTGCGGCTCGTTCCATAACCGTAACCATCGGTCACGGCCGGAACCGGACCGTGACCGTCTGATCCCCGCCGATGCCGGCAGGTGCGACACGGGACCCTCCGCCCACGTCACCGACAAGGCGGACGGAGGCGCCTGAGCGAGGTGCCCAAGCGCCTCCTGCCGCCTTACTGGCAGGCCATCGGGCCGCCGACGACATCGTCCAGCTCGTCGTCGGCCATCTCACGGATGTCGACAGCCTCGAAAGTCACCTCGATCATGTTGGTTCACCCCCTCCCCGCTTCATCGGTCACACTGCACCCGACCAGATGGTCGGACGAATCACATGCAACGGGCCGCGCCCACCACATCGTCCAGCTCCTCGTCGGCCATCTCACGGATGTCGACAGCCTCGAAAGTCACCTCGGTCATGTTGGTTCACCCCTTTCCGCTCATCGGTCCTTGTCCACCCGACGGGTTCGATCCGCAAGCCGTGGCGGCGGACTCAAGTCCACAGGTTCCACACGGATCGACAGCCCTTCCATAGCGGGCTGGGGGCCATAGGATACCTCCGTCATGTCCACGGGTGAGGTCGCGTTGGTCGCGTTCAACTGACAACTGTCAAGGGGGCTATCAACCTGCCTCCAGATCGGCCTTGACCGCGCGCAGGAACGCCACCGCCGACCGACCGTTGACAAAACGATGGT
This sequence comes from Micromonospora reichwaldensis, assembly GCF_031845925.1. NCBI lineage: Bacteria > Bacillati > Actinomycetota > Actinomycetes > Micromonosporales > Micromonosporaceae > Micromonospora > Micromonospora reichwaldensis. Next base: position 15,517 of record NZ_JAVRFL010000008.1, read on the forward strand.
CGTATGCCAAACCCAGATGGAAATAGTCACTGGTGGTGACCGAACCATCATTCTGAAGCACCAACTCGCGCTGCATCGAGGCGAGAGAGACCGCGCATGTGTGTTCCGGGAAGATGAGCGGCTGCGCATGCACGACGTCCGCGTCCGTATGTATCGTGAGCGCGATGTTCGACCCGGCCAGATCAGCCTCGGCGAATTCCCCGCGCACGGCAGCGCGACGGAACCGCAACAGGTCGGCGGCGATGTCCCGCAGCGGCCGGGTGTCGGCGTCGGCGACGACCGGCAGGTAGAGGCCCCTCCCGACGTCGATGGTGACACCGACGTGCGCTCCCGGCCGAACCGTCGCCGCCTGATCGCTCTCCGCTCGCGCGAAGCACAGCGGGAACTCCGCCCGCTGCGCCGCGATCGCCTCGACCACCAGCTCCGGGATGCCGACGAATCCGATGGTCGCCGCCTCGGCACGCAGGCGTTGTTTCAGTCGATCGGCGACCACCTTGACGACCGCGTACGCGGCGGGGATCTCGCGGTGCGAGGTGGACACCGTACGGGCGACCCGTCGCTGGGCCGCGGACACGGTCACCCGCTCGACCGTGGTCGGCGGCGCCTGCCCGGCGACCAGCTGTTCGATGTCCGACCGCGCGATGACCGGCTTGCCGATCGACCGTACGGCCGCCTCCGCCACACCGTGTTCGGCCATCAGCCGCCGGGCCGGCTCGGTGATGGTGATCGAATCCGGATCGGCGGTCCGCTGTGCCGGCGGCGGGCGGTCGTCCCCGCCGACGGTCGCCACCACCTCCCCGGGGCGGCAGGTCGACGGTGCGGACGTCCGCTGCCACAGGATGCCGGCGTCGTCCGCGACGAGTTCGTGCGCCGCCTTGGACGTCTCCACCAGAGCTACCGCGGTGCCCGCCTCGACCGGCGCCCCGTCGCCGACCAGCCACTCGATCAGCGTGTACTCCTCGTCGGTCGCGTTGAGCCGCGGCAGCCGGATGTCACCCACCGGCGACCGCCGTCACCACGGCGCGGACGTCGTCCGCCTGGACCAGCACCGCACGCTCGAGGTGGGGTGCGGCGGGGATGGTGCTCGACGGCGCGTGGAGCAGCCGGACGGGCTGGGACAGCAGGTCCCACATCTGCTGGTGGATGGTGTGAGCCACCTCGGCACCCCACGTCCCGCCGGCCGTCCCGTCCTCGACGACCACCACCCGTCCGGCCCCGGCGACCAGAGCAGCCAGCGGCGCGGGGTCGAACGGATAGAGCCGCGACGGCACCACCGCACGCACCGCGATCTCGTCACTCAGATAGGCACCCCGCATCCCGCCGAGCACCCTGTCGGTGAGGCCGCCCGGTGCGATGACCACGACGTCGGCCCGGTCGACCCCGCGCACGCCCAGCACGGCGAAGTCGCAGGCGCCACCGATCCGCTCGCAGTGGAACAGCTCGTCCCCGGCCGCCGCGCCGAACCGTCGACGGCCGTAGAGCACCTTGTCCTCGAAGTACATCGCGGGAGCCCCCGAGTCGAGGATCCGGGCCAGTGTGGCGTGCGCGTCGTGCACCGGGCTCAGCTCGTGCACGGCGAGGTTGGGGACGCCCACGAAGTGCTTCTGCAGGCTCTGGCTGTGGGTGGGCCCGTACCCGCGGTTTCCCCCCGTCGGGCACCGGATCACCAGCGGCATCCGCACCGGTTCGCCGTACATCGTGACGGCCTTGCTGGCGAGGTTGACGATCTGGTCGAAGCACAGCGTGGCGAAGTCGGAGAACATCACCTCGACCACCGCCTCCCGGCCCCGCAGGGCCAGGCCGACCGCGAAGCCCACGATCGCCTGCTCGCTGATCGGAGTGCTGAGGACCCGCTCGGGATACCCGGTGGACAGCCCGCGGGTGACGCCGAAGGCGCCGCCGTAGGGGTCGGCCATGTCCTCGCCGATCAGATGGAGATCCGGCCTCTCCGCGAGCAGGGCCGCCAGGGCACGGTTGAGGCCCTCCCCGACCCGCTCGGTCCCCGGCTCAACCATGACCGGCACCGATCAGCGGTCGGGCGAGGACCGACTCGACCACGGCGCGGATCTTCCCGGTCGCCGCCGCGTCCAGGCGGTCGACCTGCTCCGGGAACGCCGCACGGTAGTGCGGGTACCAGTCACGCCCGGCGTGGGCCTCGAGCTCCGCCGGCGTGCGGGTGTCGTCGCCCTTGCTGTGCGGGCCGAGCCGCACCGTGTCGAACTCGACCACCAACGGAGACCCGTCGTGACGTACGGCGGTGAACGGCGGCGCCAGGCTGGCCCGGATGGCGTCGACGTCGATGCCGGTCACCCTGACGTGGCGGATGCCGAAGGCGGCACAGCGGTCGGCGACGCTACCGGCCATCTGTGCCGAGGTCGGGGTGGACTGGGCGATCCCGTTGTGTTCGACGACGACGACCATCGGCACCCGCCACAGCGCGGCGAGGTTGAGCGCCTCGTACACCACCCCCTCGCCCCAGGTGCCGTCCCCGACGTACGCCACGGAGATCGAGGTCGTTCCGGTGCGCCGCATGTCGAAGGCGGTGCCCACCGCGACCGGCACCAGTTGCCCCTGGATGCCGGTGGACATGAAGCCCGGGCGGCGGATGTGCTGCGACCCGCCCATCCCGCCGCACAACGCGCCCTCACGGCCGGCGAGCTCGGCGAGCAGGCCCGCCGGATCGTCGTACCGCGCCAGGTAGTGGCCGTGTCCCCGGTGGTTGCTGAACACCTCGTCGTCGTGGCGTAGCAGGGACTCGACCACGACCGGGACGTGCTCCTGGCCGAGGCAGGTGTGGCTGGTGCCCGGGATCAGTCCCCGGCCGAGCAGGTCGAGGACCGCGTACTCGAAGCGACGGATGGACAGCATCGCCCCGAGGGTGGAGTCGGCCAGCGGGTGCAGCCGGCTCTCACGCATGGGTGACCTGTCCGCCGGCCACCAGGTCCCGGGCCCGTGCGGCGAGCACCCCACGGTCGATCTTGCCGTTCGCGGTGTGCGGGAACGCGTCGATGTCGCGGCACAGCAGCGGCACCATGTATCCCGGCAGGATCGAGGACATCGGGCGACGGATGTCCACGCCCGGGGTGCCGACGTAGAACACGGCCAGCTCCGTCCGCCCGGCCGCCTCGAACGCCACCGCGACGGCCCGTTCCACCCCCGGCAACTGCCCGACGTGCCACTCCAGCTCGTCCAGCTCGACCCGGTAGCCGCGGACCTTCACCTGCCGGTCGACCCGACCGAGATAGACGAGTTCACCGCCGGCGCACTCCCGGACCCGGTCGCCGGTGCGGTACCAGCGCACCGAGTCGCCGTCGTGGAAGCGACCCTCGTCGTCGGCCGGGTCGAGATACCCGGGGAACATCTGCTGCCCGGTCACGCACAGCTCGCCTTCGGTGCCATCCACGCCGTCCTCGACGATGCGGTACCTGAGATGCGGGTACGGCGCGCCGATGGGGACGACGCCGTGCACGGCGAGGTCGGCGGAGTCCTCGGACAACCGGTGCGCGGAGCAGGCGATGGTCAGCTCGGTCGGGCCGTACAGGTTCTCCACCACCGATCCGGCCGCCGCCCGCTGCCAGTCCTCGGCATCCGTCATGCGCAGCGCCTCACCGCAGAAGAGGCTCCACCGCAGCGTCGGCATCGAGCCGGGAGTCAGCCCGCCCCGGCGCCGCACCAGAGCGATGGCGCTGGGCACGGAGAACCAGAACGTCACCCGCTCGGCGGCCAGGAACTCCGGCAGCGCGGTGAACACCTGCGGCGGTGTGGACACCACGGTGGCACCCGCGCCCCAGGCCACGAAGAGGTCGAACATCGCCAGGTCGAAGGTCTGGTCGAAGGTCTGCGAGCACACGTCGCCCGGGCCGAGGTCGTAACGGTCGAGGTTGTACCGCAGGAAGCTGTCCATGTTGGCGTGCGTGATCGCCGCGCCCTTGGGCCGGCCGGTGGAGCCCGAGGTGAACAGCACGTACGCCACGTCGTCGTAGCCGGCCCGGGGCAGGGCGTCCAGCGGCGTCGCGGCCTGCGCCGCCACGGTGAGGCCGGGCAGGGCCGCCGTGAGGTGCGCAAGCGCCGCCGCCCCCGAGCGGTCGACGATCAGCGTGTCGACGCCGGCCTGCGCCGCCATCCGGCAGGTGCGCGCGGCGGGGAAGCCCGGGCTGAGCGGCACCGCCGTCGCGCCGGCGTAGAGCGTGGCGAGGAGCCCGGCATACGACTCGATGCTGCGCACCGCGAGGATGCCGACGGTTCGCGCCCCGCACGCGACCAGCCCGCCGGCCCAGCGCCGGGCCACCTGGTCCAGCTCCGTGTACGTCCACTCCTGGCGACCGATCCGCAGCGCGACCCGGTCCGGCGCCGTCGCCAGGCCGGCGATGAACCACTCGTGCAGCAGACGTTGTGGCAGCTGACCGGTCACCAGGCCACCGTGTCTTCCGTGAAGAGCCCCAACCGGTCGAAGAAGCGGGTGGTCTTGTGCATCACGGTCCGATGGAACTCCTGACGGTACGGGTCGCCGAGCACCTCGGCGCGGATCCGCCGGGCCTCGGGAAGGGCGGCGTCCGCGTACACCTCGGGGTGGTAGAACGCCCGCAGGCACGAGCTGACGTAGCGGGCCAGGTACGTCCCGGCTCCCGCCAGCTCCTCCGGCGTCGCGCTCTGCTTCGCCTCCTCGTACAGCGCCCGCATCATCTGCCGACCGAACGCGATGTGTCGCGACTCGTCCTGGTGGTGGACGGCGTTGATCTGCTGCGCGATCTGCGGCAGCCGGCCGTCGGTCGCCATCTTCGCGTTGTAGTAGTCGCACAGCTCCTCCGCGATGAGGATGCGACCGAAGATGACGAGGTCACGGATGGCGGGGCCACCGTCGATCGCGGAGCCGGCGACGCGTTTGGTCTTGTAGACCTTCCCCCCGTACCGCTGGCAGAACTGGGCGAAGAACCACATGTGTTCGTTCTCTTCGTGGATGAAGTCGTGGAAGAACTCCGACAGGCCCGGGTACCGCGTGTCGTAGATCCGCCCGGCCACCTCGCCGATCAGCTCGCGGATGAGATGGACGTTGAGACTGAAGAAGTTCACCGCCTCGGCCTGGGTCAGGCGCACCCGTTCGGCATCCGACAGTCGGTCCCACACCGCGGTGCCGTGACACGTCGTCAACTCCGGGCTCATCCAGAACTGGTCCGTCGGCAGTTCCGCCGGCCAGTCGAAGATGTCGAAGACGTGGTAGCGCTGGTCCCGCGCCTGGTCGCTCAACCTGGCGGCGACCGTGGTGAGCCGCTCCCACGACTGGTGCATGTCCGCGTGTCTCTCCTCGACGGGGCCGGTCACATCAGGCTCCTGACCGCGTTCCAGATGGTGCCCGGAGTCGCGAAGACCTCCGGCTGCAACAGCTCGGGTGGGATCTCGATGTCGAACTCGGTCTCCAGGTTGACGATCAACTCGACCACTTCCAGCGAGTCGACACCGAGCTCGGTCAGGCTCTGGTCAGGCTCCAGGGGCGAGTCGGCACTGAGCAGCCGACTGCGCTCCCGAATGAGCGGTTCAAAGGCGGGTGGCCAATCCACCATGTCACCCTCCCGTGTCGCGGTAGGTTGGGAATCTCGCGAAAACCGGCTGACCGGCGTGCGTCACCAGGTCGCGCCAGCTGGGTCCGACGCGGCCGAGAATGGCACCGAGCGAGCGGTCGCGGTGCCACTCCGGCCCGGCCATGCCCCACTGCCCCAGGGCGTCCAGGAGCACCGGGTCGACCGGGACCCAGACCCCGTCGACCTGGAACTCCGCCCACGAGTGCGATGCGGAGATCGGTGGGGTCAGGGACCTGCCGAAGGAGAACCGGGCGGTCAGTCCCCGCCTGCGGGCCTCCTCGACCAGCAGGTGGGCGACGCCGACACAGTCGCCGATCCCGGTGTCACGGACGAAGACGCTGTCGGCGCGCAACGTCTCCGGCAGCCAGAGGAACCGGATGTGCCGGGTCTCCGCCAGCAGGTCGAGCACCGCGGTCGGCAGTTCCGGCCAGGTCCGCGGCGGGTCGAACGTCACCGAGTGCAGCACGCCGCCCCGGTCCGGTGCCGACGTCGTCTCGTGCCAGGCGTCGTCCGGCACCGCGAGGCGCCACCGGCACGGCTCGTCGTGCCCCGGCTCTGGGCACTGCGCCACATAGTCCATCCGGTAGCGGGCGTGGGCGGTGGGGCGCCCCAGCTCGCGGATCCACCAGGACAGGACCTTGCGCCCGCGCGAGCGCGGGTCCAGGTGCACCGAGACGTTGCGCAGGTCGGTGGCGTCGAACAGGAGGCCGTCCGCGCCGGCCGCCGAGGGCAGACCGGCGGCGACGAGGACGTCGAGGCCCGGCCCGTCGATCTGGTACTCGGCGGCGGCCGTGGCAGCGTCCATCTCGAAGCGCCGATGCGAGTGCGGCACCTGCAGGATCAGCGGCAGCAGGGCGTCGAGCGCCTGCCGGTCGAGCCAACGCTCGGCTGTCACGAGGCACCCCCCACGAGGCGCCGGTACAGACCGTCCTCGGCCATCAGGTCCTCGTGGCGGCCACGCTGGACGAGCCTGCCGTCGCTCATGACGAGGATCTGGTCGGCGGCCTCGGGATGGGAGAGCCGGTGGGCGACGACCACCAGGGAGCGCCCGGTCCGGCGCAGGTTGGCCATGATGCGGTCCTCCGTGAGCCGGTCGAGGGCGCTGGTCGCCTCGTCGAGGATCAGCAGCTCGGAGTTCCGCAGCAGGGCCCGCGCCAGGGAGATGCGTTGGATCTGTCCACCGGACAGGCCCGCCCCGGAGCTGCCGAGCAGCGTCTCGTACCGCATCGGCATCGCGTCGATGTCGTCGTGGACCTCGGCCAGCCGGGCCGCGGCGATGACGTCCTCCAGGGAGCACTCCGGCCGGCCGAGCGCGATGTTCTCCCGGATGGTCCCGCCGAACAGCCGGGCGTCCTGCCGGACGTACGCCATCGACCGCCGCGCGGCCGGCCGGTCCAGCTGGTCCGTCGGCGTGCCGTCGAGGGACACCGTGCCGGCGCTGGGCAGGTAGAGCCCCGCCAACAGCATGGCGAGCGTCGACTTGCCGGAGCCGGACTCACCGAGGATGAGAGTGAACTGCCCGGGCTCGATCTGTGCGTTGACGTCCACGAGCGCCGGCGTCCGCGCGCCCGGATAGGCGAACCGCACGTCGTCGAGCGTGATGGCGCCGGTGACGCGGGACGGCGCCACCGCGTCCGGGCCGGCCTCCGGTCGCGCGTCCAGGATGTCGGCGAGCCGGGTCAACGTGGCCCTCAGGCCGGCGACCTCCAGCCCGGTCTGCACCAGACTCGCCAGCGGTACGAACATTCCCATGGCCAGGGCGGAGAAACCCACCACCCGGGACAGCGAGATCTCGCCGCGACCGAGCAGGACCAGACCGGCGGCGAGCACGGCGAGCGGAGCGAGGAACTGGATCGCGGTGCTGGCGGCCTCGCACACGCCGAGGAACCGCCGGCTGCGGGTCCTGGCGTTCACCTCGGCGACGAACGTGTGGCTCCAGGTCTCCGCCGCGGCGCCCTCCAGCCCGGAGGCCTTCAGCGTCGGCACGCTGTCCAGCAACTGGAACAGCTCGGTGTGGCTCTTCGCCTGCGCCTCCAACAACGCCGCGGTCAGGTATTCCTGCTTGCGCCAGCTGAACGCGAGCAGGGCGAGCTGGGCGACGGCGAGGGTGAGCACCAGCGCACCGAGGCGCCGGTCCGCGACGACGATGAGCCCGCCGTACACGAGCACCAGCACCCCGTCGAGCACGGCCGACAGCGCGGATCCCGTCAGGATCTGACGGACCGCGTTGCTGGTGCGGACCCGCATGGAGAGGTCACCGGTGTGGCGCTGGGCGAAGTAGTCGAACGGCAGGGCGACGAGGTGGTGGACCGCTCCGAGGGTCACCGACTTGTCGGCGAGGGTCTGCACGGACAGCAGGGCCAGCCGACGGACGGTCTGCATCCAGAAGTACATCCCGAACAGCACGACCGCCGCCCCGAACAGCAGCCAGGCGCTCACCGGTTCGCCGGGCTGGCTCGCCCGGTGCACGACGTAGGTGGAGGCGGCCGGCACCGCCAGGCCGCACAGGGTCAGCGCGACCGAGGTCAGCGCGAGGGGAACCCAGGCGGCCGTACGCGGGAAGAACTTCGACAGGTACGGCAGGCGGCTGGCGCCGAGGTTCCGGGCGTCGGCCCCGCGCCGCGACGTCGTGGCGCCGACCGGTGGATGGAACTCCAGCGCCACACCGGTGAACGCCTTGCCGGCCTCGGCCAGGCTGACCTTACGCCGGCCGAAGGCCGGATCGACGATGTACAGGTGGGTGTCGGTCACCCGCTCCAACACGACGAAGTGGATGAAGTTCCAGAAGAGGATGGTCGCCGGGGGGAGGTTGCGCAGCCCTTCAATGGAGACCCGGACCCCGCGCGCGACCAGGCCGCGCCGCCGTGCGGCACCGAGCATCGCGCGGGCCGCGACCCCGTCCCGGCCCGTGTTGGTCTCGGTGCGCAGCTCGTCGAGGGGGACCGGTTGACCGAAGTAGGCGAGGACCATCGCCAGCGCGGCGGCCCCACACTCGCTCATCTGCGACTGGAGCACGACCGGAACCCGGGTGCGCGAGACCCGCAGCGCGGCCCGCACGTTGCGCCACCGCAGGCCGCGCAACGCGGCCAGGCCGGGTAGCGCCCGCCAGCCGAGCTCCACCGCGTCGCCGGCATCCCGGTTGACGCCGTGGTGACGCAACGCCTCGCGCCGGAAGCGCTGTCGTCGGTCGGTGAACTCCGTCGGTAGGCTCGTCGCCTCCGGCGGCCGGGGGGCCTGTTCCGCCTGCCCGGTCTTGTCCAGCGTGCTCATCCGCCGCTGCCCGAGTCGACCCGGAGCACCTGCGCGGTGATGGCCTCCGCGGCGGGCGAGAGCAGGAACTCCACCGACCGCGCCACGTCGGCGACGGTGGCGGCCCGGTTGAGCATGTTCCGTCGGTTGATCGCGGCGCGGAGGCCGTCCTCGATCGATGCGGTCATGGCGGTGTCGATGAAGCCCGGTGCGACGCAGTTGACCGTGATGCCCCGGCTGCCGACCTCGGCGGCGAGCACCCTCGAGAACCCTTCCAGAGCGCACTTGGTCGCGGTGTACGCGCCGAGCCCGCGGAAGGTCCGGTGGGCCGCTATCGAGGTGATGTTGACGATGCGCCCGCCACGGCGGTACATCGCCTTGACCGCCGCCTGGGACAGGGACATCGGGACCTCGACGTTGAGCTGCCACATCCGGGTCATGTCCGACCGCGCGGCGGCCACGTGCAGAGCCGCGCTCGCCACCCCCGCGTTGTTGACCAGACCGTGGAGATCGGCGCACTCCCGCAGCCGGTTGGCCACCGCGAGCCGATCGTCGCCGCTGGTGAGGTCGGCGGCGACGAACGACAGCGGGTCACCGACGGACTCCCGCAGGGCCGCGAACTCGCTGGGGGCGGTCCGTGCCACGGCGACCACCCGGTAACCGACGGTCAACAGCTGCCGGGTGACAGCCAGCCCGATGCCCCGGGTACCGCCGGTGACGAAGACCGTCCCGAGCGCCTCACTCACCGCGGGCCGCCTTTCCGGACGGTGCCATCGGCAGCTGGTCGACGACGGTGACGCGACGCGGCTGTTCCGCCGGGGCCAGTACGCGGCGGGCATGGGCCTTGACCCGCTGCACGACCAGGTCACGGTCGGCGCCCGGCGGCGTGACGACGTCGGCGCCGACGACGGCGCCCAGCACGCTGCTGCGCACCGGGTAGACGCGGACCGCGACGACGTCCGGGAGTTCCCGCAGCAGCCGGGCCACGTGGCCGGGCACGACCTTCACGCCACCCACGTTGATGACCTCGCCGCGTCGCCCGAGGATGTGCAGGCGCCCACCGTGGATCGCCACCTCGTCCCCGGTCGGCAGGTACGGTGCGCCGGGCGCCGGGGACAGGAGCAGCTCGCCGTCACGTACCGCCAGCGCCTTCCCGGTGGGCCCGTACCCGTCGAGGACGGAGAGCGGCAGGCCCGGCAGCCCGTCGGAGACGGTGGCGATCCGGCCCAGCTCGGTGCTGGCGTAGAACTGCAGGACGCGTTGCGGCGCGAACGCCGACTCGATCAGGCGTAGCAGCTGGGCGTCCACCGGCTCGCCGCCCATCGAGACGGTGTGCACCCGCGGTCGGGCCTCGTCGGTCCCCCGGTGCAGCGCCGCCATCCGCCAGAACGACGGGGTGCCGGCGACGACGTCGTAGCGCGCGCCCGTCCCGGCCGCCAGATCGGTGGGCGTGAGGAAGTCGATGCCGGCCGCCCTGCCCAACGCCTGGCTCACGGCCTCCACCCCGGCGTAGGTGAAGGGTGCGTAGCCGATCCCCCACCTCTCGTCACGGTGCGCGGTGTCCCAGTCGGCGCCGCGGGTCAGCTCCGGCCAGGGCCAGTAGGTCGGGGTCGGGGTACCCGTGGTGCCCGACGAGAAGATCCACAGCCCGCCCTGCCCTGCGCCGGTGGGCCGGCCGTCTTCCCCGGTGGGCCGGATCCGCCCGCTGGCGACGTTCAGCACGGCCTGCGGGCGCAGCTCCGCCAGCGCCGACGCGGTGACGGTCGGACCCACCACGGCCACGGACGCGTCGAGCGGGCGGAGCGCACGCAGTGCGACCACGAGGTCCGGCCCGGAGGCCACCTCGACCGCGAGGTGGCGCAGGCCGGTCGCCGCGACCGCCTCTCGCAGCCGGACGATCCGCTGCGCCAGCGGATCGGCATGGGTAGTCACGGGCATGGCTCAGCCTGCTGCCGGCTGCAGCGCCCGGCAGAGGTCCGCGAGCGTCTCCATCCGGTCGACGGCGACGACGTCCAGCAGTACGCCCAGCTCCTGCTCGAACTCGACGATGAGTTCCGCGACGACGAGGCTGTCGATCTCCAGCTCGGCCAGCTGCATCGCGCCGGTGTAGCGCGGCGCGTCGCCGACCGGCGGCACGGTGAGCACCCGCTTCGCCACCGCGTCAAGGGTTTCCTCGTCGATCACCGTGTCGACGTGGACACTCTCCACGCTCAACCAACTCCATCCATGAATAGCTCCTCGGACCGTTCGTCGGCGGCGGTGTCGGACACCACCGCGATGCGCACCGGGACCGCCAGGAACGGCCGGCCGGCGACGTGCGAACGGACGTGGCTGGCGAGATCGTCCGCCGTGACTGCGGCGTCGGCGGTCGTCACCTCGGCGGCGAGCCGCGATCCGCCGTCCTCGGCGACCTCCACCGAGACCCTGGCGGAGGCGACCGCGGGATGCGAGTCGAGGACCGAGGCCACCTCGGCCAGGTCGACGACCAGCACGACCGCACCGTCGGGTGCGCGAAGTGGCGTGAGCCCGGGGCCGCTCTCCGTCGCCGGCGCGGCGCTGGCCGGGTCTTCTCCGGCCAGCAGTGCGCGGAAGGCGGCGACGAACCTGGTGAAGGTGGCCTGCGACATGGTCTCGCCGTCGACGGTCAGCCGGACGCCCAGCCCGTTGGGCCGCTCGTTCGCGGCGATCCGCAGGCCGTCGGCGGTCCTGACCCACGTCGGGGTGTACGCGCCGCGCTCGATGGCGACCGCGCCGCCGTCGGCGTCGTCGCGGTCGGCGGTGTCCTCCAGGTACGTCATCGACAGGGTGTCGTGGACCGGTCGGCCCAGGCGTCGGACCGCTGTCGCCCACATGTCGTCCAACGCCTGCCGCGTGACGGTGCGGCGCGAGGTCGCCGACAACAGCTCCCGCCGCACCTGCACCAGCAGGTCGTCGGGCCGGTCCGGCCGGTCCAGCACGACCGGCACGACGACGTCGAACATGCCGACGACGCCCTGGTCGGCGTGACGCCGACCGTTCAGCTTCATCGAGACGACGAGGCGGTCCTGCGGCGTCAGCTGGAACACGGCGGCCGCGAACAACGTGAGGAGCCACTGGACGGTGCTGAAGCCGGCGGCCTGCCAGCGCTCGCGCACGTCCTTCCACTCGTCCTCGACCAGGGTCAGCAGCTCGGTGTGGGCGACGGTCGCGGACGACCCGCCGAGCCCCGGAAGGAACTGGCACCGGGGCGGCAGCCACGGGCCACGCTGTCGCCAGTACGCGGACACCGCCTGGGCGCGCGCCGAGTCGGCGGCGGCGGCCTGGCCGGTCACCGCGGCGAGGTAGTCGGCGTCCACCGGGTCGGTGTCGGTCCCGCCGCCGAAGTAGGCGCCCCACAGGTCGCGTACGACGATCATCCGGGCGGTGGCGTCGACGGCGTAGTCGGAGAACACTCCGAGCACGGCGTGCAGAGTGGGAGTGAACCGCAGCAACCGCAGCACGAACGGGTACTCGACCGCGAGGTCGAAGGGGCGCCGGAGGTCCGCCGCCAGGACGGAACGTACGTACCGGGCGAACTGCTCGGTGTCGTTCGCCGTGACCTGGGTCATCGCCACGAGCCGGCGCTCGTCGGGCATCGGCCGGACCCACTGGACAGGTTCACCGTCGAGCGTCGTGACACCGATCCGCAGCGCCGCGTGCCGGGCGACCGTCGAGCGCACCGCGCCGACGAACGCGGCGACGTCCAGCGGTCCGGTGACCTGGTAGGACATCCAGACCGCCGCGCCCTGCTCCGCCGTCCCCGACAGGGCGCGGTGGTGCGCGAGCTGGCCCGGCAGCAGGGGATGGACAGCGGTGTCGAGATCGACCGCCTCAGGGCGGGTGGGTCGCGACGACATACGGTCCTCATCCCAGCAGCAGTGGTCACCTACCGGAGGCCAGATTCAAGATCGGCAGATTAGCAACTCCCCGGACACCGTCAAGGAATCCGCACTTGAACGGGGGTCGGCGGTGAGTGCGAACGCGCGATCGCCCGGATCTGTTGACGGTCCACCTTCCCGTGCGGGGTGAGCGGCAGCGCGTGGACCGCGACGCAACGCTCCGGCGTCTTGGCCGGTTCGAGGCGGCGCGCCAGCTCCGCCAGCACGTCGTTCTCCGGCAGGACGGTGGCCACCACGACGGTGAGCGGGTTCGCCTCGTCCGGCGCGAGGGCGGCAGCCCCGTCGACGCCGTCGATGTCCATGGCCGCCGCTTCGATCTCGGCGGTGCTCGACCGCACGCCCCGGTGCTTGAAGACGTCGTCGCCACGACCGTGCAGATACAGGTGGCCGTCGACGTCCAGGTGGCCGCGATCGCCTGTGTGCAGCCGCCGGCCAGCCGCGGTCGCCCGGAAGGTGGTGGCGCTCAGCTGCCGGTCGCGCCAGTATCCGGCCATGACGTTCGCGCCCTCGACGACGACCTCGCCGACCTCGCCGGCGGGTAGCGGCCGGCCCTGGCGGTCGACGACGCGTACGACGGTGCCGGGGATCGCGCGCCCGACCGACCCTGGGCGTTCCAGGTCGCCGTCCGGCTCCTGGATCGTGGCCCGCTTGCATTCGGTCAGCCCGTACATCTGCACCACGGCCGCGCCCGGGAACGCGTCGCGCAGCCCGGCTGCGAGCCGTGGCGACATCCGGGCGCCGGTGTTCGTGAACATCCGGACCGACTGCGGCACCGGGAGCGCCGTCCTGGCCGCCAGCCGGAGCAGCGCGGTGGCGATCTCCGGCACGACGGGCACGACGGTGGCCCCCGCGCGGGTCATCCGTTCGAGGAGGGCGATCCCCTCGCCTGCCTCGAGCGCCTCCCACCGCGAGCCCGCAGCCGTGGCGAGCAGGAGCTGGTAGAGCCCGTAGTCGAACGAGGGCGGCACGCAGGAGAGCACGACGTCGTCCGGCCGGTAGCCGAGGACCTGTCCGATCGCCCGGGTCGCGAAGAGGACGCTGTCGTGCGGACAGACCACCCCCTTGGGCCGCGCGCTGCTGCCCGACGTGTACATCAGGAGGGCGGGCGCCTCCGGGCCACCGTCGGCACGGCTGGCATCGGGCTGGCCCGCGTCCCCGACCGGCGCGTCGCGCGTCTCCAGGATCTCCCCGAACTGTGCCGACGACCAGGTACGGGCGGACACCTCGACCGCTGCGGGGTCGATCCCCACCACGAGGGCCGGTTCGATGTCGGCGAGGACCGCCCGAAGCTGGAACGGACGCATCGTGGCCGACAACGGCGCCAGCGTCAGGTCCGCGTACGACGCCGCGAACAGGATCGCGGCGAAGCCGGCGCCGCCGGACCGCACGGCGATCCGGTCCCCCGGCAGCAGGCCCAGTGCGCGGAACCGACCGGCCAGGTTGACGCTTCGCTGCCGGAGTTCCTGGTAGCTCCACCGGTGACTCCGGTCGACGACCGCGGTGCGCTGGGGATGCCGACGCGCGGCGGTGTCCAGCAGGGTGTGGATCCGCATGTCAGGACCGGGCTGAGCTGCCCCTGGCGGTGGGGCTCAACGCCCGACCGTCCGGTGCCGTCTGCGCTCCTCGGGCAGCATCTGGCTGAATTGGTACCAGCCCCCCGCGCAGGCCTGGGCGACAGCCCGTAGCGACTCGTGGCAGTGCGCGGGAACGCTGCCAGCGGTGTTCGACGACTGCGAGATGAAGGCGAGCGTCCCGGTGAGCAGCCGGAGCAGGGCCTTGCCGTGGTCCGTGTAGCGCAGCGCGGGATCCTGGCGGAGCCGCTCCAGCTGTAGTCGGATGTTGGCGGCGAGCTCCTGATCCGTCACCGGCAGCCCGTCGGGGGACGAGACGGCTGCCAACTCGGCGAGCGGCGGCGCCGGGGCCTTCTGCCCAGCCGGGACGCAGGCGCCGCCTCCGAGCGCCTTGCGGCGGACGTCGAAAGCCGTCCCGACCGAGATACCTGACCGGCGCGCCACCTCGCGCAGGCTGGCATCAGGCTCGCGGCGCACGATCGCCTCGGCCAACCGCCGGCCTTCTTCCGTCGAGACCGGGTGCCGACGCCCGTCCCGGCCGATCCGGACGTCCTGGTGGTGGCCCGTGTCCAGGGAACGCCGCCGCAGGCCGGCGACGGTCTTGGCGGCGACGCCGCACACCGCCGCTATCCGGCGGTCGGACCACTGGGGGTGCGAGGCGAGGATCCGCTTGGCAGCGGCCAGCCGATCCCGGGCGCTCAGGGGCAGGCAGTCCTCGAGGTTCAACTGCACCGCGGCCACGAAGGCGTCCGCGTCGGAGCCGTCGAAGTACACGACCGGCACGTGGCGGTCACCGCGCACACGCGCGGCCCGTAGCCGGTGCATGCCGTCCACCACCCGCAGCGAGGACCGCTGGACGACGATCGGTGGCAGCTCGACGGTCAGCTCGACGAGCGTCGAGACGTGTCTCGCGCTGATCCCGTCCAGTCTCGGGGAGAAGCCGACCCGCAACGAGCGCACATCGGCCACGTCGACCTCCGGAGCCGCTGCCTCCCCCGCCTGGGCGGGCTGCGCGGTGGAGTCGCTATCCGGTCGTCTCTTCATTCGTCCCTCGCGCCAAGTCGCCACAGTGAGAATGGTTGAGCTGACGCTGATCGCCCGTGCTCCTGCGACAACGCACAGTCGCACTTTGCTGACGATTCAGCCGCCGCCACCATTGCCCGTCCGTCACGAAATACCCGTGGCGGCCATGCTACAACCGCAGGCAGACGCCTTCCAGACGCCGACGACAGCAATTCGAACGGTAACGGAGAACGTACCGACAGTTCGGCCTCGAGCAGGACCGGGACACCTCGGCAGCATCAGCGCGTAAACGCCCTACGGACGGTCGGTAATTGTCCGGCGCAGAAACCGCCGCAGTCCATCTCGAATTGCGACCGAGCAACACGGAGGGTGGCGACCCTCTGACGCAAATGGGCTACGAGCATGCTTGTGGATCACCATCACGGTCGGTACTATGCAGGCCCCGAGACCGTTGGCCAGTGTCCGGTCGAAGGCGGGCGCGACGTTCGAGAAATGCCGTCCGTCCTTGCTCGACAAAACACTTCAGAGACACCAGCAAACCAATTAGTACGGGCGGGGCAATGCCACAGAAATTGAAGCTGCCGGCCACTGCCGCCGCGCACCGCCACCCCGCCCGGTCGCCGGCCGGGTCGTCAGGACGTGGGGCACCGGCCGCCGGAGGAGGCGTCCTGCCAGGACACCGGCTCCGGGGGCGGACTCCTGCCGGCCCCGCGATACGGGCTGCGTGGTGAGCCGTACGACGCGGGCACGGACGCGCCTGAGCCCGCCCGACGGTCGATCCGGTGACCGCGGCGCGGAGACGGGCACCCGCGCCGGGTCCGCGACGACGGTTCGCCCGACACCGGGCACCAGACCGGAGCGGCGGTCGTGACCGAGCGGGAGACCAACCGGGTGCTGGTGGTGCGCCCCCTCGCCGTGCTCAAGCTCTACACCGCCCCCTGGCGCCGCGACACCGAGGTGACGGCACTCGAGTCGCTGCGCGGACGCGCGCCGGTACCCGCGGTCCTCGGCAGCGCGACGTTCGGCCGGCACAGCGCGGCCCTCATCCGGTACGTGCGGGGCAGCGCACCGAACCCCGCCAGCGCCCTCGACGTGCGGGCATCGGTCGCCGCGTTGCGGGCCGCGCACACGATCACCGGACCCGCCTTCGGTCGGCTGCACGCGCCCGACCAACCGAGCTGGGCCGGGTTCCTGGCGGGCCGGCTCGACTCGTACGCCGAGACACTGGCGACATTGGGTCTCACGACGCAGGCGCGGCAGTGCCGGAGCCTGCACCACGCGCTCGACGTGCTCGGAGACACGCGCCCCCACCTGCTGCACAGCGACCCGAACCCCGGCAACGTCATCCTGACCGGACACGGCCCGGTTCTGCTCGACTGGGAGCTGGCGACCTTCGGCGACCCCGAACTGGACCTGGTCAGGCTGGCCTGGGAGTGGCGCCTGCCGCCGGCGCGGTGGCCGGAATGGGTCGGTCTCGACCCACGGTCACCCACCGTCGACCTCTACCTGCGGCTGCACCTGTTCAGCCGCCTGATGAGCGCGAGCAGCAGGCCGGGGGCCGCCTCGGCGGCGCTGGCGCACCGCTGTCTGACCGAGCTGACCGACCTGTACGACGGCGTCCACTCCCCCGGAGGCTCCGATGCAAGCTGACGCGGCCATCGACATCCTGACCTCGGTGGTGCCGCAGGCGGCCACGCTGGGGGCGACACCGGTCACGAAGGGCATCTTCAGCACCGGATGGCGGGTACACACCACCGACGGCGACTACCTGGTCAAGATCAACGAAGACTCCCGGGCGGCGGGCGACTTCCTGGGAGCCCGCAGGGCCACCGAGACCGCGCTGGCACACGGCGTGCCGGTGCCGCGCCTGCTGGGTTCGGGATCGGACGGCGACGGGCACGCCTTCCTCGTCCAGGAGTGGATCGACGGCACGGACGCCGAGGACCACTTCGCCGCCCGGGACGGGCGGGAGCGTCGGCGGGTACTCGAACGGCTGGGGGCGGTGCTGGCCCGGCTGCACGACATCCCCTACACCACGCAGGGGCCGACCAGCATCCACGACACGGTCGCGGTCAAGATCCGCCGCTACGCCGCCCGGGCAGCCAGGTTGGAGATATTCACCCCCAGCGATCTTGATCGGCTCGTCGCCAAACTGCTGGAACTGGTCACCGAGGTGCTGCCGCCGATGTCTCCGCGGCTGACCCACCTCGATGTGCACCTACCCAACGTGCTGGTCGACAGAGCCGGCGACGTATGGCTGCTGGACATGGACTTCGCCCGGCCCGGTGACCCGGTGGAGGACTTCGTGAAGCTCGACTGGTGGTGCTTCGCGGACGACACCGAACGGACGGCGTTCCACACCGCCTATGCGGCGCACCGGACCCACCCGACCCCGCCACGTGACGTCGAAGCCGGGCTGCACCTGCACAAAATCATCACGGCTCTTTCCTACGTCGCCCTCTTCGCCGAGAAGGAGCCGCAGGAAGTGGCCGAATGGAAGCAGCGCCTCAGCGACGAGCGCCGGTCGGCGGCCCGGCTACTCGGAGAGGCAGTGACATGACATTCGAAGGCTACGACCTGGTGGTCGTCGGATCCGGCCTGTTCGGATTGACGATTGCCGAGCGGACCGCCACCGAGTTGGACAAGCGGGTCCTGGTCCTGGAACGGCGCGACCATCACGGTGGCAACGCCTACTCGGAGGTCGACCCGGACACCGGAATCGAGGTGCACAGATATGGCCCGCACATCTTCCACACCTCGAACGAGCGAATCTGGGCCTACGTCAACCGTTTCACCGCGTTTACCGGATACCGGCACAAGGCTTTCACCCTCTATCAGGGACAGGTGTATCCCCTGCCGGTCAACCTCGCGACGATCTGCCAATTCTTCGGCCGCTACCTGACCCCGGACGAGGCGCGGGCACTGATTGCCGAACAGGCCGCCGAGATCGGCCAACTACCCCCTGATCCGAGCCACGAGGAAAAAGGCATCTCACTGGTGGGACGGCCCCTCTACGACGCGTTCTTCCGGGGCTACACGGCCAAGCAGTGGCAGACGGATCCGAAGGAACTTCCCGGGTCGGTCATCGCCCGGCTGCCGGTCCGGTTCGACTTCAACAACCGGTACTTCAACGACACGTACGAAGGTCTCCCGGTCGACGGGTACACCGCCTGGCTGTCGCGGATGGCGGCCGACCCGCGCATCGACCTGCGCCTGAACACGGACTTCTTCGAGCTGGCCGACGCCATTCCGGACGGGACGCCGGTCGTCTACACCGGGCCGCTGGACCGCTACTTCCGCTACCGAGGGGGTCGGCTCGGCTGGCGCACGCTCGACTTCGAGCGGGAGGTGGCGCCGGTCCGCGACTACCAGGGGACCACGACGATCAACTACGCCGAGGAGTCGGTGCCGTTCACCCGAAACGTCGAGTACCGCCACATGCACCCGGAACGGTCGTACCGCAGCGACCGTACGGTGCTGGTCCGGGAGTACTCGCGCTCCGCGGGCGACCAGGACGAGCCGTACTACCCGATCAACACGGCCGGCGACCGGGACGCGCTGCGGACGTACCGGATGCTGGCGCGGCAGGAGACCGCCGAGCGCAACGTGCTCTTCGGCGGACGGCTCGGCACCTACCAGTACCTGGACATGCACATGGCGATCGGTTCCGCGCTGGCGATGTTCGAGAACCGGATCGTGCCCTACTTCCGCGATCGGCGCCCGCTCGGGTCCACCGGTCCGACCACCGACGACAAAGAGTAGGCACCATCTTGCAGACGCTCACCGTGCTGGGCCGCGTCGTGGCGATCCTGTTCGCCGCGCACGCGGTCTGGGTACTCGTTTGGATCATCGTGGCGGCCCGGGCGGTCCGCGACCGCCCTGCGGCGCCGGCCGCGGCCCCCGCGGACCTTCCCGTCATCGTGGTCATGCTGCCGGCCCTGCGCGAGCAGCGACTGGTACGCGAGACGCTGGAATCGTTCGCCACCGCGCGATATCCCGGAACCTTGATATCGGTCGCCATCACGAGCGAACGCGAGACGGCCGAACGTGCCGCCCAGGAGGCGGCCCTGCCCGCCGTGGTCACCGAACTACACGGTCTGGCCAGGCGTGGCAGCCGGGAGCGGGCCCTGGAGAAGGTGCTCGCGCCGTCGGTGATCGCCGCGACCCTCGACGAGCTGGAGCGGACGGCACCGGACGAGTGGCCCGGCGTGCTGCGGCGCGCCTTCGACGCGACGCCCACCACCGAGGAGCTGTGCCGGCAGATCACCGCCGAGTTGAACGGCAGGCCCGGTACGCACCGCTCGTGTCACGTCCACTTCCCCCACACCGACGGGCGCAAGGGTTCCCAGCTCAACTACGCGGTGGAGCTGCTGCCCGAGCTGTTGCCGGGCGTCGACCCGGACAGCGTCTACCTGGCCGTCTACGACTTCGACGCGGTGGCCCACGGGGAGACCTTCGTGGCGGTGGGAGACCTGGTACGTGCGGCGGTCGCCGCGGGCCGCCGCCCGCCGGCGCTGCTGCACCAGGTGCAGCTGCCGCTGCGGTTCCGGGCCCCCTTCGCCCCCGGTGCCGACGGCGCCCTGATGCGCGGACAGGTGCTGTACTGGCTGCGGCGTGGCCTGGGCGTCGAGGTCGGGCGGATCCTCCAGAACGACCTGTTGCGCCGCAGCCCGCGCCTGGTGCGCCTGCTCGCCGCGCCGTTCCGCCCGATGATCTACGCGATCGGCTCGGGGACGTTCGTCCATCTCGGCGCGTGGCGCGAGCTCGGCCCGTTCCCGGAGATGCAGGAGCCGGTCGGGCACCGTGCCTCGCTGCTCGGCGTCGAGCAGGCGTTGGTCCCGAGCTTCAACCTGACCGAGCCCTACTACCAGACCAGGTCGATGATGAACGGGTGGGCCAACGTCTGCTACGGCAGCCTGGGGGTCGCCCGGGAACTGGACCACGTACGCCCCTATCCGTCGCCGGTCAGCCGGCCGGGCAAATGGCTGCTGGTGGCGAAGGAGCTGTTCGACATCGCCATCTGGTTCGCCGGAGTGCTGCTCATCCCCGCCGGGCTGGTGATCACGGCGCTGGGGGGCGGCTGGTGGACTGTGCTCGCCGTCGGCGCCGGTGTGGTGGCGTATCCCGTCACGGCCGTCCTGCTGTTGGCGCTGCTGCCGCGACTGGGCGGGATCGACCGCCAGGACCGCTCCGTCAGTTGGTTGACCGGGAGGCGTCCGCGGTTGACGCTCGTGGCGACGTTCGTCGCCGCGCCCTTCGTCAGCGCCACCGGCCCGTGGCTGATGTTCCTGCGCATGCTCCGCTCCTGGCGGGTGGGCACGCCGGTGCTGTCCGGGAAGACCGAACGGTAGGCCTCTCCTCGCGTCGCTCGCGAGGCAGGAGGCGCCTGGGCGATGCCGCCCAGGCGCCTCCTACCGTCACACGAGTGACTTCGAGGCGGGCAGGTCGCGGTCGGCGTCCGGGTCGAAGAACCGGGTGAGGAAGTCCTGCTGCCAGGCGCGCGGCTCCGGCAGGTCCCACTGGCCGTACTCGCTGAGCAGGCGCTCCGGCTCCGGGCACCGTTGCCGCAGCGCGGCCAGGGCGTCCGCGGGGACGGCGTCCGGGTAGAGCATCCGCAGGTGCGCGAGCCCGTAGAAGACGGGCCCGGCCACCGCGTACTCGTCCACCCGCTCGAGCAACAGGTCCCACGAGAGGTCTCCGCCGGCACGGCGTACGACCTCGGCGATGTCGACGTACTTGAGCAACTGCCGGTGCTTGCCGCGGTTCATGAACCGCAGGGTCGTCGACGTCTTGTAGATGTGGGCGGCGAGGTCGATGACCGCGTCCTCGGGGGACGGCACGAGGAACGAGGCGTCGCCGTACCGGTGGCGGCCGGCGTGCGCCAGGACGGCACCTACCGGAACGTCGTAGCCCTTGCCGGGCAGCGCCAACGAGACGTTGATGTCGATGCTGACGATCGGCCGGTGGAACTCGCCGAACTTGTTCATCTTGGGCAGGTCACTGCCGTACAGCCGCCAGAAGGCCCGCTCCCGCTTGCTCAGCGGGACGATGTCGACGCGCGTCGGGTTGCCTTCCACATAACCCAGTCCCTCGAGCACCTTGACCAGGGTGGTGGCCTCCTCCCTGGTGACGAGGACGTCCAGGTCACCCATCGGTCGCGTCCCGGGCTCCTGGTAGACCGCGAAGGCCAGATGCCCGCCCTTGCGCATGAGCACCGTGATGCCCTGGTCCGCCGCGGCGTCGCTGATCGCCCGGACCTCACCCAGCATGAGCTCGTTGGCGCGTTGGGTGTCCCGGTAGGCGGAGTACAGGAGCAGCACGACGGGAGAATCGATGCCCGCGACCCTCTCGGTGGTCAACAGGCGCCAGAGATGCCAGCCCACGAGGGGGGCGACGCGGTGTCTGGCGGCCTGCACGGCAAAGTGCCCCCAGTCCAGGCGCGGCGCGTCCTGACTGATGATCGTGCGGACACGAGCCATCTGCGTATCCGTCACATGCTGCCTGCTGAGCAGGAGCAACAACTCCGATTCGGCTGACAACTCGGCCATTCGGCCTCCTTCTCGACGGTGCCCCGGCATTGCACGGCGCTGACTCGACATCCGTCCGCAGTGGCCACGAGATCACTCTGAGTGAAGCTCACCCCTGGGCGGGCGGCAAAGCTTAACGGTCTCCGGGAAGCGTTTCACCTGCCTGTCGGCTGGACGCGTCCACGGGCGTCGCCGTGGACGGGACGCGTTCCGCCGCTGGGTGGGGCGCTGGCGTGGGGGCCGGGCCGGCAGGGAGGTTGACCAGCGCTCAACTGCTGCCCGGCGATCGTTCAGCTGATTAGTGGACTCTCGCTCCGATCTTGATCACTATAACCGTCAGCGGCACAATGGCCGCTGGGTTCGGTGGAGACAGCAGGGGGCGTGGATGGAGTTCCATCAACTGGGCCGCAGCGGCTTGCGTGTGTCCACGGTTACTCTGGGTACCTTCAACTTCGGCGGTCCGACCGACGAGGCCGCGGCAGAGGAGATCATCCACACGGCCCTCGACGCCGGCGTCAACCTCGTCGACACCGCCAACGCCTACCAGGACGGCCGCAGCGAACAGATCCTCGGCAAGGCCATCCGTCACCGCCGCGACGACGTCCTGATCGCCACCAAGTGCTACAACGAGGTCGGCCCGGGACCCAACGACTGGGGCAACTCCGCGTACGCCGTCAAGCGCGAGTGCGAGCGGTCCCTGCGTCGCCTGGGCGTCGACCACATCGACATCTTCCACCTGCACCGGCACGACCTACGGACGCCCGTCGAGGAGACCCTCGGCGCCCTGGCGGACCTCGTGCGGGAGGGGAAGATCCGCTACATCGGCACGTCCACGATGCCGAGCCCGGAGGAGATGGCCGAGCAGCCCGGCCTCGGCGTGGTGCCGACCTGGCGTCTGGTCGAGATGGCCGTGCTGGCACGCGGCTCGCTCGGCACGCCCGGCCCGATCGCCGAGCAGTCGCCGTACAACCTGCTCGAACGCGAGGTGGAGCGGGACATTCTCCCCATCTGCCGCGAGTACGGCGTCGGCTTCGTCGCCTACAGCCCGCTGGCGATGGGTTACCTCAGCGAACGGTTCCTCGGGGAGCCGCCCGCCGACGCCCGCTTCACCGAATGGTGGTCACCGCGCGGCACGGTCTGGGAGCCGGTGCAGCGTGCCCTGGCCGCGCTGCTGGACCTCGCCGCCGAGCACGGGCAGTCGCTGCCCGAGTTCGCCCACTCGTGGCTGTCCGGCAGCAGTGACGTGACCAGCACCATCATCGGTCCCCGGACCCTCGACCAACTCACGCTCGCACTCAGGGCGACAGAGACCGCCGTCGACGCACAGGCCCGTCAGGCGGTCGACGCGATCGTCGCCCCCGGCAGCAGCCTGTGGTTCCGGACCATCGAGCAGGGCCATCGCGGCACACGTGACAGCGAGGAATCTTGAGCCAGGGCATGAACGACCTCACCTCCCGCCGACCCGTCGTGCTGCTGACCGACGACGGTCTGCTCTCGGAATTCTGGGCGTTCCTGCGCGAGCGGCTGGAAGAACGCCTGTCCCCGACCTGCGACATCCGCTACCTCGACGTACGCGAAAGCGACCTCGCCGCCGTCGACTGGGCCGACATCGACGCCGTCGCCCTGTTCGGGGGCGACCTCACCCACGACATGATCGCCGCCGCGACCCGGCTGAAGGTGGTGGCCAGCGAAACCGACACCTGCGGGATCGAGGCCATGGACGCGTTGTGGGACGCGGGCATCCCGTTCGTCGAGGGGACACCCGGCTGGGGCCAGTCGGTCGCCGAGTGCGGGCTGAGCCTGATCCTGTGCGGGCTGCGTCGCATCCCGCAGTGGCACCACGAGGTCATCACCGGCTTCCGTCCCTGGGACTACCCGTACGTGCAGTTCTGCGACGACCCGCGCTTCGCCAACGGCACCGTGGCGGGCAAGACCGTCGGCATCATCGGGGTCGGCGAGATCGGCGGCCGCATCGCCAGCTGGTGCGCCACGCTCGGCGCGACCGTGCTGGCGTACGACCCGTTCCGCTCCCCGGAGCGCTTCGCCGAGGTCTCGGCGGAGTCGGTGGACCTCGACCGGCTGGTGCGGGACTCCGAGATCCTCGTCGTCGCGGCACCGGACACCCCCAGCGTCACCGGCGTGGTCGACCGCGACCACGTCTTCGCCCTACGGAAGGGCGCACTCGTCGTGACCATCACCCGAGCCGCCGCGATCGATGCCGCGGCACTGCGGGAGCGGGTCCTCGCCGACGAACTGGCCTGGGCCGCCGACGTGTACGACGTCGAACCGCTGCCGGAGGGCGATCCTCTGATCGGCAGGCACAACGTGGTCCACCTGCCGCACATCGCGGGGCGCACCAGGGACGCCAACATCGCGGTCGCCGACATCGTCGCCGACGACATCCTGCGCGTGCTGGCGGGAGAACAGCCACGGCACCCGCTGACACCCCAGCGACTGCAGGTCCGGCTCGGCCGAACGCCGGCCGCCCGGCACGGCAAGGACGGTACCGGTGGGTGACCTGGAGAACGGCTGGACGATCAGCGACACGTTCCCGGCCGCCGGGCTGAGCCCGAGCGAGCTGACCGCCGGCCTCGACAGCGCGTACGCGGAGACGACCGGTTGGGACGACCCCACGGTGACCCGGCTCGGCTTCGCCATGTCGGCCCCGCACGAGGTGGCCCTCTCCGCCTGGACCCGGTTCCTGGCTCTCAACAGCAACAACGTCGGAGTGCACACCCCCTTCGGCGCCGGGCGCGCCGGCACCCGGCGGCTCGAACGCGAAGCTCTGCTGGGCCTCGCCGGACTGCTGCACGCCGATTCGGCCGACGGCTACATCACCTCGGGCGCGACCGAGGCGGTGCTCCAGGGACTGCGGATCGGACGCAATGCCGTCCGGGCCGACGCGTCGTCGCGGGTCACCCTCATCACCAGCGAGTTCGCCCACCACTCCGTCACCAAGGCCGCCGAGGTCCTCGGCCTCGACCTGCGCACGATCGCACCCGGCCCGAGCTGGGTCATCGAGCCGGAGCAGCTGGCGCAGGCCGTCGAGGCGGCGGTCGCCGGCGGCGCGACCGGCATCATCGTGGCGCTGACGGCCGGCTACTACAACAGCGGCCTGTGCGACCCGGTCGATCAGCTGGCCGCGCTGCTGCGGCGCCGCGCGGTGCAGCTCACGGATCAGGTGCGGTTCTTCTGCTACGTCGACGCGGCCCACGGCGGCTTCATCTTCCCGTTCAGCGATCCCGCGCTGGCCTTCGACTTCCGCAACGTCGGCGTGCACGCGATGGCCCTGGACCCGCACAAGTCGGGGCTGCTGCCGTACTCGTGCGGGGTGCTGCTCGTGCGCAAGGGCCTGCTGGGGCACGTCACCGAGGCGAGCCCCGTCACCGGGATCGTCGACTCGACCCTGACCGGGTCCCGCCCCGGCGCCGCGGCCGCCGCCCTGTGGGCCACGATCTTCGGCCTCGGCCACTCCGGTTTCACCGCGGCGATCCAGGAGTGCCTGCGTCGCCGGGACCTGATCGCCGACGCGATCCGTGCCGCCGACCCGGAGGCGGAGATCCGGCCGGCACCCGCCTCGCCCGTCGTCGTGGCCGGGTTCTCCACACCGGACGGGCTGCTGCCGAAGGAATTCACCGAGCGCTACCGGCTCCTCGCGGTCAGCGCGCCCGCGCCGCAGGGCGGACGCCGCAGCTACCACCACTTCTACGCCGGACACAGCCTCACCGACGAGCAGATCGCCCGATTCGCCACCGGCTTGTCCGAGGCGGTCGCGCAGGCCAGGGCCGCACGTGCCAGGCCCGGGCGCGGGAAGACCGACGCCGGTGTGCCGGAGCAGCTGCGGGACATCGCCGCCGACACCGACTGCTTCCGGCACTACATCGTGCACCCGCCGGGCCGCCGCGATCCGGACGAGCCAGGGTATTCCTTCCACACCTTCCTGCACCGCTCCGCCACCGGCGAACCCCTCCAGGTGCGTGAATGGGGCGAGACCGCGACGGGTCGCCAGGCGCACGTCTACGCCCCGGATCTCGCCGACCCGTTCGGCAACGAGCTGTTCGGCGTACGGACCGCCGACTACTACGTCGAAGTGCTCGACCGGTCGCAGCAGAAGCTGTCCCTGGTCGGGGGCGTGCACTTCTGCGTCGGCGCCGGTGACCCCGGCGAGCGGGTGCTGATGAACCTGGAGAGCACGGGCGAGTTCCGGTCGCTGGAGTACAAGTTCGGCGAGGGCGAGTTCACCGACGAGATCCAGTGTTTCCGGGACCGCGTCGTGGTGAAGCTCGGCAAGAGCGCGCGTGGCTTCCGGCGCCGCGCCCACAGCGACGAGTACTCGTTCTCCATCGACACGTCGTTCGAGTGCACCGTCGAACTCGCCGACGACGACCGCCCGGCCCGGTTGGACATGCTCCGGGTCAGCGGCGATCCGCTGCTGCCCCGGCGGACACACCTGCTACGGCAGGAGTACCAGCGGTTCCCGAACCGCTTCTTCGACATCGAGTGCACGGTCGTGGTCGGCGCCCGGTCGAAGGACGCCTGGCGGTTGTCCGACCTGGTCGCCGCGTCGGCGGCGGACGCGCTGGTCGCCCGGTCGGGCCTGGTCGGCCGCTGTGTACCCGACGTGTCCGGGAGCGCCGGCGAGCTTGTCGTGACCACCGCGTCGCTGCCTGCCGGACGGCGTACCCGGATGGCGGTCGACACCGGCGTGGGCCAGCGCATGGCCCGCCTCCTGCCCGTCTTCGACGTCTCCGAACCGGAACGGCTGCGGGTCGACGATGTCGTCGCCGTCGCCGATCACGGCGCCGACCTGATCCGGGCGCACGCGGCGGTACGGAGCACGGACGGCGGAACCGGCACGGTCCTGGCCACCGCGGTCGGGGTCGCGGCATGACCACTTCCTTCATCGGCGCCGACCAGAACGCCGACGACCTCGCCGTGGCCGCGATGGACCCGCTGCGCGCCGACGACGTCCTCGCCGAACTGCCCGCCGCCAACGAGCGCGCCGACACGGCGTGGATGGTCGACGCGCTGGCCGACCTCAGCGCCGGCTTCGATACGGCTGACGTCCACACGGCCCGAGCCGCCCTGCGCGACCTGGGCTTCCTCGCCGCCTCACTCGTCCGGCACGATCCGGACGCCGACCTGCACGGCATCGAGCCGACACTCCTGCGCCTGGCCGCCGTCGCCGACGAGGTCCCCCGCGACACCGTGTACAGCTACACCACGCGCAACCCGGTCGGCCCCCGCCGCCGCGGCTTCCTGCTCAGCGACGAAGAGCACGTGTTCATCGACTCGGTCGTCGCCGCGACCCAGGCGCTGAACCTGGCCGTCGACGGCCTGGCCGCCTGCCGCGACCGCGCCGACCTCGACGAGGACGTGCTCCTCGCCGCACTCGGCCAGGTGCACGACGGGGTCGAGGTCCTGCGCAAGAACCTGCGTACGGTCCAGCGGACGATCACCCCCGACTACTTCTCGCACCGGCTCCGGCCCTACTTCCCGTCGATGGACATCGGCGGACGGTCCTACATGGGTCCCGGCGGCGCCCAGATGCCACTGCTCGTCCTCGACGTGCTTCTGCTCGCGCCGAGCGAACCGGGCCAGCTCGGCGCGTGGCACGACGACTATCTCGTGGAGAACGTGCTCTACCTGCCGCCCACCCACCGGGCGGTGTGCGACGACACGCTCCTGGCGTACCGCAGCGGCAACTCGCCGCTGCTGCGCTGCCTGCTCGAGTCGCCCCGGGTGCGCGCGGAGTACGCCGCGCTGCTCAAGCGCATCCTGCGCTTCCGCTACCCCCACCGCCAGGTGGCCCGGGCCAACATGGCGATCCGGGCCGAAGGCTCGCTGGGCAGCGGCGGCTACACCGTCGAGGCCCTCGACCACCTCATCGAGATCACCACGTCCAAGGCCGCGGTGACGCTGCCGTTGCCCCGACAGCGGAGAGGAAACGCCGATGACCGCGACCGGTAGTGTGGCGGGCTTCGCCCCCGTACGGGTGGGTTCGGTGCGCGGCGCAGTCCCGTCCGTGCCACCCGTCGCCGGAATCGAGGGCCGGGTGCGCCTGCGCTACCCGAACCGGCTCAACGCGATGGCACTGGACCCGAGCAAGGTGCTGCCCGGCGCCGGCTCCTACCCCGCCGGTGAGCTGGTCTTCGTCACCGACCTCTTCACGAGCGTCGAGGTCCAGGGCACGGCGTCCGGCGACGGCGTCGAGATCACCGCCGACAGTGCCCGGCCGGTCCTGGGGCGCCACGCCGCGCTGCTGATGCGCCAGGTCCTGGGCCTCACCGGCGGAATGCGGATCACGATCCGCTCGCACCCGCTGCCTCCGCACGTCGGTCTCGGCAGCAGCAGCGCCGTCCTCTCGGCCGTGGCGGCGGCGATCAACGAACTGTGCGGTCGGCCGCTGGACCACCGGACGCTGATGCGGCTGCTGGTCGACAACCACGGCGAGGAGATCGACGGCAACGACGACGAGATCATGCCGGTCCAGTGCATCGGCGGCTCGGCCGCCGCCGGTCTGGTACCCGGCGCGATCCAGGTGGTCTGCGGGAACGCCGTCGCGCTGCTGGCCGCCCCCGCGCCGGCCGGGCACACGATCGTGCTCGCCGTACCACCGGACCTGCGCAGCTGGGACGCCTCGGAGAGTCTTCGCGCCGAGGCGGAGAACTTCGACGGGTTCCTGGAGACCGGCCGCCGGTACGCGCCGCAGATCGCCTACCGGTTGCTGCACGAGTGCTGGCCCGACCTGGTCACCGGCACTCCGCGCACCCTCGGGCAGCTCGTCTTCGACTACCGGTTCGAGATGGGCAGCATCCGCAACTGCGCCTTCTCGCACCCCCGCCTGCTGGAGTACGCGGCGCAGGTGCGGCAGCTGTTCGAGTCGGGACAGGCCGCCGTGCTCAGCCTGTCCTCGGTCGGGCCGCTCTTCTTCGCGCTCACCGAGCAGCCCGACGCCGTCGCGGCCGGCTTCGAAGCCGCGGGCCTCACCACGTTCCGCGCGATGCCGTGGGACCAGGGCTACCTGATCGACGAGTGCACGGTGAAGCGCCATGCGCGCGACGGGTGACTACTGGAACCGGCCGGACGTGGTGACGGCGTTCGCCACGGCGTCGCCGCCGGGATACCTGGCCGACATCGTGCCGCAGGGCGACCCCGGCGCGGTGGCGCTCGACGTCGGCTGCGGTGGTGGGCGGAACCTGCCGCTGCTGGCCGAACGGGGCTACCGGGTCGTCGGACTCGACCTGCATGCCGAGATGGTGCTGCGCGCACAGGGCGTCGCCCCCGGTGCCGCCTTCTGCCAGGCGGACGTCGCTGCGCTGCCGGTGGCCACCGCGCGGGCCGCGGTCGTGGTGTGTCACGGGGTCCTGCACAATCTGCCCCGGCCGGAACAGGTCTCCGCGGCCATCGGCGAGCTGGGCCGGGCCGTCGCCACCGCCGGCGTGGTGTCGCTGAACCTGTTCAGCGCGGCGCATCTGGACCACCGGCTCACCCCGCTCGCCGACGACCGCCACCGGCTCCCCAACGGACAGGTGATGACGCTGATGCCGCCGGAGCGGATCGCCGCACTCTGCCGTACCGCCGGGTTCCAGTTCGTCGACGGCCCGTTCGAATACCTCCACGATGCCGACCCCGGCCAGCGCTCAGTCTGGCGGGCCGTCCTGCGACCGACGGGGACCCGATGATCCAGAGCGAAGCAACCCTCCTCGACACCGATCCGGCCGAGCTGGCCGATCCGCACGCGCTGGCGGCACGGCTCGGCGTACGCGCCGGGACCGTCCGGCTGGGCCAGACCAGGATCGCGGTGAGCAGCGCCGACCCGCGAGCCATCACGTACCTGCACGACCTGTTCACCCCGGCGAACGACATCTGGGAGCACCTGCCCGACGACTTCTCGCCCTGTTCGCTGGCCGCCGTGAACCTCGCCGTCTCCGACACGTGCTTCGCACGGCTGGTCGAGCACTACGCGGCGCAGGCGGTCCGGCGGCGAGCCGTACATCTGCACGTGGCCGCGCCCGGGATCCGCTACGAGCTGGCCGACGGGACCTGCGCCGTGGTCTCGGAGCCCGACGAGATCGACGGCACCAACCTCGTCGTGCAGTCCCCGCGCGGCCTGGTGTTCGTCACGACCGCGCGCCCCTACGCCCACCTGGCGCTGGCCCGGCACCTGCGCGAGTTCGGCTACCGGCGCGGCGAGAGCGACGGTTGGGCCGGGCTGCACGCGTCCTGCGCGGCCACCCCCGAGGGCAACGTGGTGGTGGTCGGCCGCTCCGGTGCCGGCAAGTCCACCACCGCCCTGGCGCTGGCCGCTGCCTCCGGCTGCGCCTTCGTCGCCAACGACCGGGTCATGGTCCGCGCGGACGGAGAGCAGGTGACGGCCTGCGGCATGCCGGTGCCGATCCGCATCAACGGCGGCACCATGCACGCGCTGGGCCTGAAGGACGCGACCAGCTGGCAGCTGGCCCGCCGGCAGCCGGACTTCGTCACCAGCGACTGGCAGAGCTTCCGCGGAGACTCCAAGCTGAACCTGCTGCCCGTCGAGTGGCGTGCGCGCACCGGCACCCCCCTGGTCCCCTCGGTGCGGCTGGCCGCCATCGTGCTGCCCCGCGTGACGAAGGACTCCGCGGTGCTCAGCGTGCGTCGGGTCGATCCGGACCAGGCGCGCGAGGTGCTCACCGAGCAGCTGATGACTCCGGACGACGACGTGTTCGTCGAGGACTGGCTGCACGCCCGCACCCGCGACCGCGACGAGATCGGCACCATGGCGGGGCGGACGTTCGAGGCACTCATCCGGTTGCCGATCCTGGTCGCCGAGCTCGGCACCCGCAACACGCTGGTGAATCTGTCCAGCGCCATCCGCGAGGCGCTCGGAACGCTGCGTGCCTGACTTCGCCTTCGCCGCGTTCGACCTGGACGGCACGCTGGTCGACGAGCGCGGTGTGCCGCTGCCCGGCACGATCGAGGGGCTCGCCCGGCTGCGCGACCGCGGTCTGACGCTCCTGCTGGTGACGGGACGGTCGACGGTGCTGTTCGAGGCGCTCGGTCTACCCGAGCGCCTCCTCGAACTGTTCGGGCCGCGCCTGCTGCTCGACAACGGCAACGTCGAGTACGACCGTTCCGCCGCCCGGGCGACATACCGCCGCGCGCTGCCCCGCGAGGTGCTGCCGACGCTGCTCGCCGCGGGTTTCACCGAGCTGGTCGCGGAGCTGGACCACCGCTATGTCGCGACGTCCCGGCGGGCGTCCACGTGGTTCGCGATGGCCCACCGGCTGCCCCGATCGTCCATCGAGGTCGACCCGCAGCTCGGCGGGAGGGCGCAGGTCGGCTCGGTGCTGGTGCTGGACCGTGTGCCGCTGCCCGAGGGGCTGTTGGGCGGTGCCGTCGAGGCGATCCCGTTCGCCGGCACCGCGGCGAAGCTGCTGCGGCCTGCGGGGACCTGCAAGACCGCCGCGGTGACGGCGTTGCTGGCCGCGCAGGCCGGTGAGGCCGACCTGAAGCGGGTCATCGCGTTCGGCGACGGGCGCAACGACCGGTGCCTGCTGGCCAGTGCGGCGGTCGGGGTCGCGGTGGCCGACAGCCACGCCGACGCCGCCGCTCGCGCGACGATGCGGCTGTCGGGCCCGATCGGAGACTTCCTGGCCGCCTTCCACCCGGACACGCTCGTCCGGCGTGACCGGCCCGACGTCGTGGAGGATTGCGCGCACTGACGGTCACCAGCGCCCGAGCAGGACCTCCTGGTCGTCCCGGTTGCGCCAGATCCAGGTGGTGCCGGCCGGCACCTCACCGGTCAGGTAGCCGAGGATCGGCTCCCGCTGGTTGTCGCTTTCGAGCTGCCCGATCAGCTTGAGGGCCTCCGGCAGCGGGAAGAACGCCGCCTCGGCGATCTCGTCGTCCTCCGGCAGGGTCTCGCCCTCCCAGTCGTTGATCTCGAA
The DNA here is from genome assembly GCF_031845925.1 of Micromonospora reichwaldensis. NCBI lineage: Bacteria > Bacillati > Actinomycetota > Actinomycetes > Micromonosporales > Micromonosporaceae > Micromonospora > Micromonospora reichwaldensis. Next base: position 47,312 of record NZ_JAVRFL010000008.1, read on the forward strand.
CGCGATCGCCAGTGCCGACGGGTACCGCTCGGAGTCGATGTGCATCACGAACGCGGTGGCGACCGGGTCGCCGACCACCAGGCCGGTCTCCTCCTGCATCTCCCGCCGCAGCGCCTCGTGGAAGACCTCGCCGTCCTGGACGCCGCCGCCGGGGAGCGACCAGAGCATCTCGCCGTTCGCGCCGAGGCTCTCCCGCACCAGCAGGATCTCGTCGCCTCGCCGGACGATGCCGATGACGAGCTGCACGCGAGAAACAGGCGCCCGCGTCGGCGCTTCAGATTCAACAGAGGTCATAAGCAGAGAATCCTACTGGTCCGCCCGGCGGTGACACTCCCCGGGCGTGCCCGTCGCCGGTGCCGCGTCGGGCGATGACCGGGGGTGATGCCGCATCGGGGAAGCACTCCACCGCGGCTCGGCGACAGCTCGTGTACGGTCGACCCTGCCGTGCATGGTTGCCGACCGAGGAGGTGAGTCCGATCAACGCTGTGACAGGTCGGGACTCCCTGCCCCGCATGGTCTAGGGAGCGCCCGCACAAGGCACCCCGAAAGGCCCGCGTTCCCGATGCACATTCACGAAGAGTTCTTCACCGTCGGCGGCGTTCCCGCTGTCAGGTGGACCCCGGACGACGACACCACCGCCCCCCGCCCGCTGATCCTCCTCGGCCACGGCGGCGGCCAGCACAAGACCGCCCCCGGCATCCTGCACCGTGCCCACCGCTTCGTGACCAGCGGATTCACGGCCGTCTGCGTGGACGTTCCGAACCACGGCGACCGGCCGACCGACGACCGTTACCAGCACATCGCCACCGAGATCCAGGCCCGCGTCGACTCCGGCGACGAACTGGCCCCGCTGCTCGCCGAATTCCAGGCCCTGGTCGCCGAGCAGACCGTCCCGGAGTGGCAGGCCGTCCTGGACCACCTCGGGTCGGAAGCCGTCGGCTACTGGGGAGTGTCGCTGGGATGCGGGCTCGGCGTGCCGTTCGTGGCCGCTGAGCCCCGGGTCCGCGCGGCGGTGCTGGGCCTGGGTGGCGCCGCGGCCCCGGCTTCCGCCGCAGCCGCCGCACAGATCACCGTGCCGGTCGAGTTCCTGCTCCAGTGGGACGACGAGCGGGTGCCCCGCGAGCAGAGCCTGGCCCTGTTCGACGCGTTCGGCTCGGCCGAGAAGACCTTGCACGCCAACCCGGGCCGCCACGGCGACCGGCTCCCGGAACATGAACTGGACAGCGCGGTCCGGTTCTTCACCCGGCACCTCATGCCACGCTGACCGGCATCGCAGCCGCCGACGTCCCGCTCGATCGACACTGCGGCAGCAGCCGGTCGAACGGGGCCTGGTGGATGACGTCGACCTGCGCCGACTGGCCGACGACGACCGCCACGCCGACGGGTCCGACCGGTCAGAACGGGGCGTCCACCGGGAGTCGACGCACCTGCGTCAGGTAGGGGTCCAGCTCGCCCACCTCGAACCGGCAGGTGCCGATGACGTGCCAGAACTGACCGCCCGGATCACCGTCCAGCTTGTAGCGCCCGTCCGGGCTGACCGCAGCCCAGCCGTCCGGCAGGCCGATCAGGGTGGCGCGCAGCTGAGCGTGCTCCGGGTCCACGACGTCCCAGAGCCGGACGGTGCCGTCGTCACCGGCGCTGGCGAGCATGCTGCTGTCCGGGCTGAACGCCACCGACCAGACCCGCCGGGTGTGCGCGGCCAGGGTGCAGTGCAGCCGACCGGTGCCCGGATCCCACAGCCGGATGATCAGGTCGTCCCCGGCGGTGGCGAGCAGCGCGCCGTTCGGGCTGAACGCGCAGGACCAGAGCCGGCCGCTGTGCTCGGTGAGCACCGCGCGCCGTTCGCCGGTGAGCGCGTCCCACACCACGGCGGTGCCGTCGTTGCTCGCGCTGGCGAGCAGCGTCCCCTCGCTGTTGAAACACACCGCGTACACGCGGTCGGTGTGCAGCTCCAACGTGTGGCGACAGGTCGCGGTGGCCGCGTCCCAGAGTCGGACGAGGTGGTCGTCGCAGCCGGTGGCGATGGCCTCGCCGTCCGGGCTGAACGCCACCGCCCGGACCCGGCCCCGGTGCGGGGTGAGGGTGGCGAAGTGCCGGCCGGTACGCCGGTACCACAGTCGGACCGTGTCATCGTCGTTGGCGGTGGCCAGCGCATCGCCGTCCGGGCTGAACGCGGCCGCCCAGACATGGTCGGTCTCCACGTTCAGCTCGCGTTCGTCGACCCCGGTGTCGGTGTTCCACAGGTGCACGCCGCCGTCCCCGCTCGGTGCGGCGACCAGCGGCTCACCCGGACAGAACACGGCGGAGAGCAGCCGGTCGGCCGGGCTGGCGAACTGCCGGACCAGCCGCCCGGTGCGCGGCTCCCACAGCCGCACCACACCGTCGTTGCCGCAGGCGGCCAGCACCTCGCCGTCGTCGCGGAAGGACAGCGAGGTGACCCGCCGCCCGTGTCCACGCAGGGTGTGCTGAAGCTGCCCGGTCCGCGCGTCCCAGAGGCGGGTGGTGCCGTCGTTGCTGCTGGTCGCCACCTGGGCCTGGTCCGGCCGCCACACCACCGGCCAGACCGAGCCGCGGTGCCGACTCAGCTCGTGCCGGAGCTGGCCGTCGGCGGTGGTCCAGAGCTGGATCGCGCCGTCGCTGGCGGCCGTGGCGAGCATGGTGCCGTCGGCGTTGAACCGGACGCTGTAGATCGCGCCACGCTGCCGGTCCAGCACCCGGACCGAGCGGCCGGTCTCCACCTCCCACAGCCGCAGCGCGCCATGCGTGTCGCCGGTTGCCATCAGCCCGCCGTCGGGGTGCACGTCGAGGGCGTAGACGTCGGCCTCGTGGCCGCGCGGCTGACGCAGCAGCTCCCCGTCGGCGGCCCGGCGGATCCACACCCGGCCGTGCTGTCCGACGGCGACCAGCGACCGACCGTCCGGGGTGTGCACCACCCGGTAGACCACCTCCGGCTCCCGCACCTCGAAGGCGAGGTCGCCCGAGGCGACGTCCCAGCCACGGACCGCGCCGGAACTGTCCACGACCACGACCCGCCGCCCGTCCGGGCTGAACGAGGTGCCCCAGATGGGCGCGGCGTGCCCGGGCCACTCCTGGAGCAGCCGGGCGGTCCGGGTGTCGTAGAGCCGGACCACACCGGCCGCGTCGCCCACCACCAGCCGGCCCCGCGCGCCGTCGGTGAGCAGCGGCCACACCCAGCCGGCGAAGACGTCCTCGATCACGTGCCGCACGTCGCCGTGGTCCGCGTCCCACAGTCGTACGCTGAGGTCGGCCGAGCCGGTGACCAGGTGGTGCGAGGCGGCGTCGTATCGGACCGCGTACACCCGGCCCCGGTGGCCCTGCAGGGTCCGCACCGGAAGGCCGGTGGTGGTGTCGCAGATCAGCACCCCTCCGTCGTCGCTGCCCACGGCGAGCACCGTGCCGTCCGGGCTGTACGCCGCCGGCAACGGCAGCCGGCCCACCTCGAAGCCGTACGAGACGCCCACGGCGGACGGGGCCAGGCCCGGTGTCACCGGACGGCCCGGGGCGACCACGGCGCCGCGCAGCTCCGGCGCGCGCAGCAGCGCCGGGTGGGCACTCACGTCGATCAGCGCGGCCCGGTGCCAACTGCTGCCGGCCACCCGCACGTCGCGCAGGTCGGCCCGGAACAGTCGGGCTCCGGCCAGATCGGCCCCGCTCAGGTCGGCCCCGGTGAGGCGAGCCTGGTCCAGGCGGGCGCCGCGCAACCGGGCGTGGGTCAGCCGGGCCCCGGTCAGGTTGGTGGCGACCAGGCGGGTGTCGGTCAGGTCCGCGCCGGTCAGGTCCGCCTCGGCCAGCTCCCGGTGGGACAGGTCCTCACCGCGCAGCACCGCGCCACGGAGGTCGGCCCGGTCCGGCAGCCGCAGCCGGGCGCTGAGCCGCAACGCGTTGGCCCGAACCGTCTCGCCGGCCGCCTCGTCGCCGAGCACCCGCGACGTCCAGGCGGTGCAGCGGGCCGGGTCGGCGAGGTCGCCGAGGAACTCCACGGCCAGCGTCGACAGCGGACGCGCCGCCAGGGCCGTCGGCTCCTCGCCCTCATTGAGCTGGGCGGCGGTCCCCGCGGCGACCAGCCACTCCATCACGGAGGTGTGGATGAAGCCGAACAGGCCGTCGTCGGTGCGGACCAGCAGACTGCCCGCACCCACCGCGTGCGTCGCCTGCGATCCGGAGAGCTGGGACTCCGCCAGCCCGGCCAACTGCCCGGCGGTCTCGGCCAGCTCGGTCAGGCGCAGGTACGACTCCCCGCTCTCCCAGAGCTGGAAGGCCAACCGGCTCACCGCGCGCCACAGCTCGGGACGGCGCAGGCTGACCGGCACACCCGGCACGCCCTGGGTACGCCGCTCCTCGAAGTCCAGCCAGGCTTCCAGGATCTCCCGGTAGAGCGCGGCAGCGCTGAACGTGCCGCCCGCACCGGCAACCGCGGTCAGCCGTCCCTCGTCGAGGTTGGCGATGAAGCCGAGCATGCGCGGGTTACGAGAGAGACCGAGCAGGTCCCGCACCCCGCCGAGCAGGTTCATCCGCTCCCGGGCCGCCTGCTCGTCGCCGCCGTAGCGGTGCCGCAGGAAGGTCTCGATCTGCCCGGGGGTGAAGTCCTCGACGGCCAGTACCCGCCGGTGCGGCAGCATGCCCACCCGCTCACCGAGGGCGGTGAGCACCTGCGAGTTGGTCTTGAAGTGCTGGGTGCGACTGCTAACGATGATCTTGGCGTTCCCCTCGGCCGCCTGGAGCAGCGTCTCCAGGTGGTCCGCCGCCCGGTCGTAGGTGACCCGGGCCACCAACTCGTCGAAGCCGTCGAAGAGCAGGACGATCCGCCCCTGCCGGAGCATGTAGCGGAACGCCTTCAGGTCGATCACCTGCTCGCCGTGGTTGGCCAGGTGCGCCGCGACCAGCCCGTCGACCGAGTGCGCCTTGTCCAGCGCACGCAGCTCCACCAGGATCGGGATCAGGTCGGGGGCGGCCGTCGGCAGCCGGCGGGCCACCTCGCGCAACGCGAACGTCTTGCCCCGGCCGAAGTCGCCGAGCACCAGCACGAACCGGCCGTCCGGCGCGGCGGCGAACTCGAGCAGCTGGTCCACCACGTCCTCGCGGACCTGCTGGTCGGCGCCGACCAGGTGGCGGTAGCGCTGCGGCACGTACTGGCCGGGCGGGTAGAGCCGGTCGGCCTGCAACCGGGCGGTCTGCGTGGCCACATACTCACGCAGATCGAGCAGCCCCTGGAACTCGGTCAGGTGCAGCACCCGTACGCCGCGCCGCTGGGCCTCCTCGGCCAGTCCGCGCGGGACCCGGTCGCCGTCGTAGACCAACTCGGACGCGATGTCCGGGTCGGTGGCGTGCACCCGCCGGGCGAAGTGGTCGAGGTCCGTGGCGGTCGGGGTGCCGACGTACGCCCCGACGCGCTGCTGCCGGACCACCCCGTCGGCGCGGTAGGTGACGAACAGGTGCGGCGGCTCGACCGTCACCCGACGCACCAGCACCCGGTCGTGGCGCGCCTCGCAGACCTCGGCCAGCCGGTCGAGCAGCCGGTCCAGCGGCGCCACCGGAAGCGCGGCCGGCGTGCCGGCCGACACGTCCCCGACGGCTCTCTCGGCGGAGGTGGGCTGCCGCGGGTCGGGAATCTGGGCCGGCCCGACCGCACCGAACGTCGCCTCCGCGCGCGGCCAGCGCACGGCCGTCGACTCGCCCACCTCGCGCCGGTCGTCGCGGCCGAGCACCCAGCGGGTCATCCCGTCGGCGGCGAGCCGGAGCACCTGCGCCCGGCCGTCGCGGGACGCGGTGGCCAGCGGCACCACCGGGTCGACCTGGGCGCCGGTCGGCACGGCGTCGGAGAGCAGGAGGTCGAGCATGGGCCCGAGCAGGCGGTTGAACGATCCCCGGTCGCGCAGCGTCACCCCGTCCGGGACCGCGATCTCATCGGCGTACGGGGTGCGCGGGCCGGGAACGTGCGCCATCGCGCCCAGCCGCAGCCAGCCGGACTGCTGGTAGTGACGCAGCCGCTGGGCGAACCAGGTGGACTGGGCCTCGCCGAGGAAGCCGTAGCGGTCCTCCTCGCGGTGGGTGACGGCGACGGTGGAGTTCAACCCGGCCACCACCACCCGCAGGTCCGGCACCGGGAACAGCGTCCACGGTTGCTCGCTGTCGAAGAGCCGGTCCTCCAGACCCTGGTAGAGGTCGTCGAAGAGCCGCGCGTAGTGCCGCCACTTCGGCCAGTACGGCGGCTGCGGGTCGACGTCGTCCGCCTCGCAGGTGGCGAAGTACGCGCGGCTCGCGGCCATGGTCACGTCGCGCGGGCCGGGCACCACGACCAGGCGGTGCGGCTCCAACCCGAGCAGCACCCGCAGCCCGGTGAGGAAGCTCAGCGCGTCGGAGAACTCGCGAGGGCTGCCGGACTCCGTCAGGTTGCCCGCCACCACCAGCAGGTCGGGTCGGGGGACCTCGTCGTTCATCAGCAGGGTCAGATCACCCATCAGGTGTTCCTGGAGCTCTCCGGGGGTGACCGGGGCGCCCGGCTCGATCATGCCCCGACCGAACCGCGGCCCGGTCACCTGGAGCACGGTCAGCGCCGTCCGCGCGGTCGGCACCGTCGCCGGGGCGGTGGGGAACGGTGGCGGGTTGATCGGCGTACGGCGGGCCCGGCGCGGCGCGGGCGGGCCGGCGACGGGGGCGGAGAGCACCCCGGCCGGGTCGGCCGGATGGTGCGGGAAGGCGGGTTGCCGGACGGGCTTCGCGCGGCCGTCGAGCGCCTCCCGGATCCGGTCCAGCACCCGGGAACGCGCCTGCACGGGGTCGGTGACCCCGACCAGGTCGACGTACGTGATGGTGGCGAGCAGGCCGTCGATCGGGCAGTCCTCCACCCGGACGGTGACCAGTTTGTTGCCGGTGCCGTCCGGATCGGCACGCAGCGCCGCCTGCCACTCGAGCTTGCCGTACGTCGAGTGCAGGTAGCGTTCGGACAGGACGGCCACCACGACCGCGGCCTCCCGGACCCCCCGGTCCATGAAGTCGATGAAGTTGGTGCCGGCCACGAAATCCCACGCCTGGAGCATCGTGCGGTAGCCGGCGGCCTCGAACTCCCACGCCAACCACGTCGCCCAGCGCTCGTCGGCGGGCGAGTAGCTGACGAAGAAGTCGATGGGGCGGTCGGACCGGGTCGGTTGCGCGCCTACAGCCACCCCGCCATTATGACCACTCAGGGTCAACCCGTCGCCACCATGCGCGGTCGGGTCGGTCGCGTCCCGGCGCGCGACGGTGTGCGAGGATCGTGCCTTGTGGACACCACCGGCCAGTCGCCGTCGGCCGCCCCGGACCGATCCTCCTGGGGTCGGCTGCACGTACTGGACTGGATCGCGATCGGCCTGTTCGCAGGCGGCGTCCTCTGCGTCCTGACCGGCCTCCTCCCCCGCGCGGACGCCGAGGCCACCGTACGCCGGATCCTGCCGATCCTGATCTTCCTCGGCGCCGTGGTGGTGCTGGCCGAGCTGACCGCGGTGGCCGGGGTCTTCGACGCGCTCGCCGCCCGGATGGCGATCACCGCGCGAGGCGACTTCCGCGCGCTGTTCTGGCTCTGCGTCGGGTTCGCCTCCGTGACCACGATCGCGCTGAACCTGGACACCACCGCTGTCCTGCTCACCCCGGTGATGATCGCTCTGGCCCGCAAGCTCGGTGTGCCGCCGGTCCCGCTGGCGATGACCACGGTCTGGCTGGCCAACACGGCGAGCCTGCTGCTGCCCGTGTCCAACCTGACCAACATCCTGGCCAGCGACCGGATCGGGCTGGCCCCGCTGCCGTGGGCGGCCCGGATGTGGTGGCCGCAACTGGTCGCCATCGCGATCACCATGCTGCTGCTCTGGTGGTGGTACTGGCGGCCGGCGCGGACCGGCGCCGACCCGTTCGTGCCACCGCCGCCGCACGTGCCGTCCGACCCCGTGCTCTACCGCACCGCGCTCGTGGCCTGCCTGCTGTTCGTCGCCGGGGTCCTCGCCGAGGTCGAGATCGGAATCGCCGCCGGGGTCGCCGCCGCGATCCTGGTCGCCGGATTCGTGGTCCGCGCCCGGGGCAGCCTGAGACTCCACCTGGTCCCCTGGCGGCTGCTGGTCTTCGTCACCGGCCTGTTCCTGGTGGTGCAGACCATCGGTCGGCACGGACTGGACACCGTCATGGGTGCGCTGATCGGCGACGACCCCGGGGCCGAGGGCGCGCTGCGGGCCGGCGCCGTCGGCGCCCTCTTCGCCAACGTGGTCAACAACCTGCCCGCGTACGTGGCCGGGGAGGCGGTCATCGCCGTGCACCACCACACCCAACTGCTGGCCCTGCTGGTGGGCACCAACGTCGGCCCGCTCGCCACCCCGTGGGCGTCGCTGGCCACGCTGATCTGGTATGAGCGTTGCCGGGCCGCCGGGGTCGCGGTCCCGCTGGGGCGGTTCGTGGCCACCAGCGCCGTCCTCGCCGCACTGGCCACCACCGCCAGCGTCGCCGCCCTGCTGGTCACCCCGCCGGGCTGACCGGCCTCACCAGCCGACAGTGGTCAGGCTGATCGGCGTGAGATGGCGGACCTTCGGCTCGATCCACTGTGCCGCGGTCACCAGCTTGACCAGCCGGTCGATCGTCTCCGGCGGGCCGGCGACGAAGCTGCGCCGGTCGGCGGGGCGCCCGTAGCGGTCGTCGAACCAGCCGCCGTCGAGGGCCCGGACCACCATGCCGGCCTCGGCGGCCAGCAGCATCCCGGCCGGCAGGTCGACCGCCTCCGGACGGTAGCCGACGATGCCGTCGATGTCGCCCCGGGCCAGCATCACCCAGGACAGCAGCGGCGCCCACAGTTGCAGCACCCGCCGGGCGGTGGAGTCGAGCACCACCTTGAGGGCCCGGGCGGTGCTGTCGTCCCGGCGTACCTCGTATCCCTGGGTCCAGGCCAGCACCGGCGCCGGCGGCACCGGCCGGTGCCGCGTACGCAGCGGCTGCGCCGCCGGACCGTCGACGTGCACGAAGGCGCCCTGACCACGAACGGCCGACCAGGTGCGGCCGGCGACCGGGTCGTGCACCACCCCGAGCACCGGCGAGCCCCGGTCGCAGAGTGCGATCCCGACCACGTACGTGGGCAGCCCGATCGCCACGTTGTTGGTGCCGTCGAGCGGGTCCACCAGCCACGCCCAGGAGTCGTTGGCCGCGTACTCCCCGCCCTCCTCGGCGATCACGCCGTGCTCCGGCCAGCGGGCCCGGATCCGGCCGACGATCAGCCGCTCGGCGGCCAGGTCCAGGTCGGTGACCAGGTCACCGGACGCGCTCTTGGCCCGAGCGCGCAGCTCGCCCCGGGTGCCCCGGCGCACCAGCCGCCCGGCGGCCTGGGCGGCCTCCACCGCGAACCGGTGTGCGTCCCGCAGGTCCGGCCCGGGTCTGCCCGGCTCCACGTCCATGGTTCCTCCACCCCTCAGCCCCGTGCCACCAGTCGAGCGATCTGCCGCGCCATCCGAGCGGTCTCCGCCGCGCCGCAGCGGTCCCGGCGTATCCGGTGGCGGTGTCCGCCCACGGCGCCGAGGCTCAGGTCGCAGAAGCCGGGCGCGGCCCGGCCGAGCACCACGGTCACCGCCGGCTGCCCCGGGTCCACCTCCGAGGTGTGGAAGCCGCCGGCGCGCAGCGCGTACGAGCTGCCCGCGCCGTACGTCTCCACGGTGACGGTCGCCGCCGTCACCAGCCGGTCGGTGGCCGCCAACTCGTCGACGTCGCCCCGGCTGTGCACCTCGTACACCCGCCAGGCGGGGTCGGCGGGCGCCTCGGTCACCTCGATGAGCTCGTTGCGGACCCGGCCGTGCAGCACGTGGCTGAGCAGGTCCCAGCTGTGCGAGTGCACGGTGGACGTGGTCGGTGGGACGGTCGGCGGCTCGGCCGGCCAGGCGTGCACGCAGATCCCGTCGGCGCCGGTACGGCTCACCGGCAGGCAGGTGAACCCGAGCGGGTGCCGTACGGCCAGCAACGGCCGCTGCCCCTCGGCGACGTCGTCGAGGACGCCCACCACCCAGTCGCGGAGCAGCTCCGGCCGGGTGCCCCGGTCGATCTCACGTTCGAGGTCGGCGTAACTCATCATGCGTACGGGTTCCTCGCCTGGATGGCCCGGCTCACGATGTCGGCGACCTCGCGGTCGCCGAAGGACCGGGGCAGTGGCAGCCCGAGCGCGGTGAACAGGCGGCGAACCTGCTCCACGGAGGGCTCGTCGTCGAGCCTGACCTGCCCGGCAGCCTCGATCGGCACCCGCCGGCTCTGTTCACGGCTGTACTGCAACTCGATGTTGTAGCGGTTGTAGTAGAGCTCCCCACGGTCGATCCTCAGTGCCGGGGTCTGCGGATTCTCCTGGGTCACGATGACGCAGCTCGAGGAGAGGTCGTAGCGGAAGGTGGTCATCTGCGCGGAGACCCGGACGTCGATGGTGAGCAGCCCGGAGCGCTGCCGGTGCCAACAGGCGGCCAGCACGGTCGCGTAGGACTCCTTGCGGGTGCGGTCGACGGTCCACCGCTCGCCTGGCTCGTCGGGGGCGAGGCTGCGCCGGAACCGCGCGTACCGCTCGCAGACCTCCTCGTCAGTCGGGTCGATGATCTCGATGGCGAAGTGCAGGGTGGCGTTACGCCGACGGGCGTGCTCCAGGCAGTCGGGCAGGGTGACCGCCCGGGTGTAGGTGCCGGTGCCGCCCTTGAAGTTCCACCGGTCGGTGTGCCGACGGGCCTCGGCCAGGGCCTGCCCGACCTCGCTGCCGTGCAGGACGCGGACCATGGAGATGCTGTCGATCGCCTCCCGGGCCCGGTTCAGCGCCCCCTCCGGACCGGTGATCTCGCCCATCTGCGGCACCAGCTCGGCGAGCCGGTCCCGGGTGTCCCGGATGACCTGCCGCACCTCGCGCTCGGCGGTCTCCCGGCGCAGCCGGTCGCGCAGCAGCGCCTGGGCGAGCAGGCCGAGTACGAGCAGGATGGCGCTGTTCACCACGTCCTGGCTGACGCCGTTGTTGAGCCCGAGGGTCGCGACGGTCAGTGCCAGGAGCAGCCCGATGAACGCGTCGAGATTCCTGACGACCCAGGTGAGAAGGCCGGCCATGACATCTCCCGGTCGACGACGGAGCCCTCATGATAGCCCTATGTCAATGCCTGATCACGCACCGCTCCCGAGTCCCGCGCCCTGCGGCGAAGGTGGCTCGTCCAGCCGCCGGGCGGCGCAGATCAGCGAGCCGCCGAGCCCCGGCGCGAGCCGGGCGAGCAGCCGGGAGGTGACCCAGCGTCCGCCGGGCAGCCGCCACCCGACGTGGTTGGACCGCAGCGCCAGCGGTGCGAACCCGGCCCGCCGCAGCACCCGCCGCAGCAGCGACGCGGTGAACGGACGAATGTGCAACCAGAGGTAGGGGTGCAGCGGGTCCACCTGGCGGGGTGCGCGGCCGACGAGGAACGCCAGCCGGTCCTGGACGGTCGCCAGGTTCGGCGTGGTGAGCACCAGCAGCCCGCCCGGGGCGAGGACCCGGTGACACTCCCGCAGCAACGCCACCGGGTCGTAGACGTGCTCGATCAACTCACCGGTCAGCAGCCCGGAGAAGCTGCCGGTGCGGAACGGCAGAGCGCAGGTGGCGTCCAGGCAGACCGGCAGCGCCCGACCGGCGGCGGCCCGGCGGGCCGCGCCCAGCGCGGCCTCGGCCATGTCCGCCACCACGAGCGGCACGGGCAGCTCCGCCGGGTCGACCGTGCTGCACGGGCCACAGCCCAACTCGAGCACCGGCTCGCCCCCACGGATGCCGTCGACCATCAACCGGGCCGCGACCGCCCGGCGGACCCGGTGGTACGGGTCGTCGACGTACCCGTTGACCTGCACACCGTCGTGGTAGCTTCGCCGGTTGGCGCGCCGCCCGTGCGCCTGCGCGCTGCCCGACGGGGCCCCGGTCGGTGGCTCGGCCATCGCACCCTCCGCTGCGGCGCCACCTTCGGCGACGGCGACCACCTCAAGCCTCGCACCACCCGGCGTCGCGTGGCGTGACCGCCGCGACAGCGACCCGCGCCCCGCCGGCGCGGCGGCGGGGAGCGCGGGGCGGCCGAGGGCGCCGGCAGCGGCGGCGGCACGCCGTTCAGCCGCCACCGCTACCGCAGCGTGGCGGCGAACTCCTCGAACCGGGTCGCAGTCGTGTTGCCCTCATTGCGGCCTTCGACCGGGCGCAGTCGACCGGCGCTGAGCGCCTGGTTGAACTCGACGAACAGGGCGGCGAAGTCGGGCGAGAACCCGGCGGTCCCGGTGAGGATCGCCGCCATCTCCTCGTCGGGCAGCTGGACGTACCGGAGGTCCGGGCGGCCGATCGCCGTACCGATCGCGGTCGCCACCTCTGCGTACGTCAGGTCGCGGGGGCCGATCAGCTCGCGGACCACCACGCCGCTCCAGTTCCGTTCGCGCAGCGCCCCGGCGGCGGCCACCGCGACGTCGGCCGTGGCGACCATCGGCACCTTCGCGTCGGGTGCGACGGAGTCGGCGACGACTCCCTCATGGCGGATCGTCTCCAGCGCCGAGTGGAAGCCCTCGAAGAAGGCACCGGGACGCAGGAGCAGGACGTCGACACCGTCCAGCGTCCGCAGTCGCTGCTCCTGCCGGTGCAGACTGGCGATGAATCCGTTACCGCCCGTCAGCTCCGCGCCGATCGAGCTGAGCGCGACCACGCGGCGTACCCCGCTCTTCCGGATCGCCGAGACGATGGCCTCCCCGCGTCGGTCCTGGTCGGCGTGGTAGTCAGGCAGGGTCGGGTCGAAAGCGGTGAGCGTGTAGACCGCGTCGGCGCCGGCGAAGGCGCTCGCCAGGTGGTCGGCATCGCGGGCGTCACCGACGGCCGTCGCGGCCCCCAGCGCGGCCAACTCGGCGAGCCTCTCCGGCGAGCGGCCGAGCGCCCGGACCTCCTCGCCGGCTTCGAGCAGCAGTTCGGTGACCTTACGACCGGTGTTCCCGGTCGCCCCCATCACGGCGATCATGTCAGTCCCTCTCGGTCGGCGTGTCTTGCTACGCGTCCAGCATCGGCTGGGGTTCAGGGACTGGCTATGACTTCCTGTCCGTAGTACATGCTCTTTCGTCCAGATGGTCTGGATCGTCGGTGCGTTGCTCCTGGCACACTTGCGGCATGCCCGACGAACGTGCCCCCTGGCCCTCGGCCGCCGACCCGCTCGGCGAGGCGCTGCACTTCCTCGAGCTGCGGGGTGCGTTCTACTGCCGTTCGGAGTTCACCGCCCCGTTCGGGCTCGAGCTTCCGCCGCTCAAGGACCACCTCTGGTTCCACGTCATCACGCGTGGGAGCTGCTGGCTCGACGCGCCAGGGGCGCAGCCGCGACGCCTCACCGGGAGCGAACTGGCCCTCGTCCCCCATGGGCAGGGCCACCGGCTGCGCAGCGAACCCGGCGCGCCGACGCCGAGCATCTTCGAGCTGGAGCGCGAACGGCTCGGCGAGCGCTACGAGATCCTCCGGCACGGCGGCGGCGGCGAGCGCATCGACATGGTCTGCGGAGCCGTACGCTCCGACCACCCGGCGGCAGGAAGACTGCTGGCCCTGCTGCCACAGATCCTCGTCCTCGACCCGGCGACGGATCCTGCCCGACTCGACTGGATCCAGTCCACCCTGCGACTGATGGCGATCGAGGCCGAGGGCCTGCGCCCCGGCGGCGAAACGGTGATCACCCGCCTCTCCGACGTACTCGTCGTGCAGGCGCTACGCGCGTGGCTGGAGAACGACCCAGCCGCCCGGTCCGGCTGGCTCGGGGCCCTGCGGGACCCACTGATCGGCCGCGCGATCTCCCTCATCCACCGCGAACCCGGCCGGCACTGGACCGTCGCCTCGCTCGCCGACCAGATCCCGATGTCGCGCTCAGCCTTCGCCGCACGCTTCACCGAACTGGTCGGCGAAGCCGCGATCAGCTACGTGACCCGCTGGCGGATGCACCTGGCCGCGACGGCGCTACGCGACGAGGGCGCCACCGTGGCCGAACTCGCCAGCCGCTTCGGCTACCGCTCGGAGGCCGCGTTCGCCCGGGCGTTCAAGCGTGTGGTGGGCTCTCCACCCGGAGCGGCACGACGGACACTTCCCGCCCCCAGCCAGCAGACGGGAAGTATCTCGACCACCTACTCGTCGACGAGTACGGCGACTGGTTGACGTCAGCAGTCTCGACTTCCGCCCATCTGAGCACAGTTCCCCGAGGAATTTCCGCCGCCCGATGGCATCGACGCTGCCGAGCACGCAACCGAGGTCTGAATAAATCAAGGCGTACGCCGCAAGCGTCGAGGTTTAACTTCCACTCACACTCGTCGGACGGCATTGCCAGAATCGATCTTCGGAAGTGTGGGATTCCCGTCACCCGCCGATCCACAGATATGCGGCCTGCGGACTCAACGGTGGCGTGACCGAATTGCGGTTGCGGCAGATTCAGATCCGCGCGGCCACGCCGACATTGCCGCCGACAGTCGCCGCGGACCGATCCCTACCGCCGGCCAGAGGCGCGATCGAACCGCCACCGGGTCGCGGTCATCCCGTCCGCGCCGTAGCCGAAGGCCTGGACCGGGCAGATCCGGTAGAAGGCGTACTCGGGCGATCCGGGCAGGCTCCCGTCGTAGGCCCGGCCGTCCCGGATGTCGAACGACCAGCGGCACTTCGCCTCGAAGGCGGCAGCCACCCGGCGCAGCATGGCGTCGCCGGAAACCCGGTGAGCTTCGCCCTTCACCACCAGGTCGAGGTCCTCGTCGCCGACCATGAGGACACTGTGCGGGTTCCGGGCCAGGTTGCGGCCCTTGCGGGTGTTCGGACGGCTCGCGACGCACGGCACCCCGTCCACCAGCACCAGCATCACCGGCGCGGCGTGCGGATGGCCGTCGGGTCGCACCGTCGACAGCCAGCATTTGGGGGCCGACCGCAGGCACGCCAGCGCCTGACTCCAGGGCTTCAAGGTCGCCGCGTCAGTGCTGAACGGTGTCGCATCCTCCGGCTGGAAGAGCAGCTCAGCGACCGGCGCGTCGACTGTGACGACGGTCTTCCGGGTATGTCGTACTCGTCGTGCAGGCGCCAGCCCTCTGGCGAGTTCTTCCAGGTCTCCTGCCACGCGCAAGGTTTTCAGCGCGGCACGCCAGTCCTCGGTCGGCACGATCAGTGGATGGTTCACGCGGTCCTCCTTTTCGGCTTTGCGGCTGAAGTGGGGAGGGAAACAACAGCCACGTCACTTAATGACATTGACTAATGCGAAGCTAACACGCACACCTGCCTCGCGCATGGCGACCGGAACCTTCAACCGCGTCTCGACGCAGGAATTCACGGCGCTATTCGCTGCGACCCAACCCGGGCCCCGAACGAACAGCACCTGCCGCGCCGCCGGCTCGACATTGTCGTCGGGGATGTGCCGGGTCGGCACTCTTGGGGAGTGCGTCGGGCCACCGCTGGCGGTCGACGCCGGTCTCCCACGCGGCCACCGGGTCCGACCTCCCGGCACGGGCTGCGGCCCGGTCAACGGCCGGGAAGTCCGCCCCGCCCACCAGCTGATGCGTCCCACACCCCTGCTCCGTCTTCGCCGCCAGCACGTAGGTCGTGCCGGGCCGCAACGGGGGCTCACCCTCCACCCGCCAGGTGTCCTTACCGAGGGTTCCACCCAGCTGGACCACCCGCAGCGTCTTGACCGGATCGCCCTTGAGGGTCCTGTCCACGGTCACCTCGAAGACGGTGTAGGGCGTGCCGTCGCGCTCCTGCACCTCGGCGACACGGTCCACCGTCGCGACGACGACGTAGTCGGCGAATCCCGCCACCTTCGTCTCATCCTTCACGTCGAACGCGTAGGACGCGTGCACCGAGTGCGTTTCACCCGCGCGCAGCGAGTCATAGGCCAACCACCCGCCAGAGGCCACCGCGACAGCGGCGGCGCCTGCGACCAGCGGTCGAACAAGGCGGCGGCTCATGATCAGTACCCCCGTACGCTGCGATACGAGCTGATGTCCCACGACTGCAGGTCGTTGCTCATGTTCGGGTTGCAACAGGCCGGGCACGAGTCCATCACCGCGATCTCCGGCCCGTGGCCGGGCTTGAGGGAATGCCCGAACTCGTGGGTCATGACGGCGTGCTTCTGCGGCTCGTTGCAGCCGTCCATGTGGTACGCGTTCAGTGTGATGTCGTCCGCGCCCGCGCTGCAGTCGAACCAGCCCGCCCGACTGTCGCTCGAAGGGATGTAGTCGGACACGTCGACGTCCGCGTAGGTCGAAGCCGTATCCGCTTTGACGTTGATCGGGTTCAGCGGGTTCCACTGATCCACCGCGTGCGACCGGACCGACCGCCCGACCGGGTGAGCCCGGACTGTGGCGGCTGTCGGCGGCGCTGCCCGCCACGTTTTCGGGCGGTTCCTCCCCGACCGCCGCCTGGCGCCCGTGGGGGCGTGACGGCGGAAGGCAACGCCGCTAGCCTCGGCCTGTGGACCGGTGCGACGAGTGCGGCTTCGACTATGCCGGCGTCTCCGCCGACGAACTGCCGCCGATCCTGCGCACGCTCGGCGGGCGATACTCTGCCGCCCTCGCCGAGGTGCGGCAGGTGCGCCGGCGACCGGCCGAGGGGGTGTGGTCGCCACTGGAGTACGCCTGTCACGTCCGCGACGTGCTCGGCGTGCAGGTCGAACGCCTCGCGCTGGCGCTACGCGTCGAGGAGCCGGAGTTCGCCCCGATGGGACGCGACGAGCGCGCCGTGGCGGAGGCGTACAACGAGCAGGATCCCGCCACCGTGCTGGCGGCGCTGGGCGCGGCCGCCGACGACCTGGCCGCCCGGTTCGGCGTGCTCGGTCCTGCGGAACTCGCCCGCACCGGGGTCTACCCGTGGCCGCGACCGCAGGCCCGCACGCTGCTGTGGCTCGGCCGACACACCGTCCACGAGGGCGAACACCACCTGCTCGACATCCGCCGCGCCGCGCGGTCGGAGGCATCCCGCTAGGTCATCGGGACTGGAGGGCGGCCTGGCGAGCGCCGTCGAACACCGAGCAGGTGGTGGGACGACGTGCTCCCGCCGGCTCGCGGTTGCCGGCCCGACGCCAGACAGCCAGGGGGACCGATGATCCGCTCGCCCGGCTCCGGCACCCACGCGACGTCCCCGGCCGCCACCCCACCAGGGCGCCGGGCCTCCAGGAAGCGGCCGGTCAGCAGAGGCCCGAGGGAGCGACACTGACGCATGTCAATGTATGGTTTCATCGATGTGAAGTGACGGGTCTTGGCGACCTGTCGGGGCAACGCCGCCTCCACCGCACGGAACCGACGATCTCCAGGGAGCGCAGATCATGAACGAGAATCGGGTGGGGCGGCTACGGACTCGATGGCGGCGGGCAGCCCGAGCCGCCGTCGCGACAGCGGCCTCAGTCGGGATCACCGTGCTGGCCATCGGACTCACGGCGGGTGCGGCCACGGCGGGCGTCAGCGCTGCCGACCGGGGCACGCCGGACGCCTCGGTCGCCGCCGGCCCGGTCTCCCGGGTCGCCGCGGGCAATCTGCACACGTGCGTGATCCGCAATGACGGCGCACTCTGGTGCTGGGGCAACAACTTCTACGGGCAGCTCGGCGACGGGACCTCCACGGACCGGACCGCTCCGGTCCGGATCGGCGACGCCACCACCTGGGCGCGTATCGACGCCAGCATCAGCACCACCTGTGCGGTACGCACGGAGGGAACGCTGTGGTGCTGGGGCAGCAACAACAACGGGCAGCTCGGCGACGGGACGACCACGAAACGGAGCAGCCCCGTACGGATCGGCGACGCCACCACCTGGGCCAGCGTCAGCACCGCCACCAATCACACCTGCGCCGTCCAGACCACCGGCACCCTGTGGTGCTGGGGCCAGAACCGCCACGGGCAGCTCGGCACCGGCGCGACCCCCTATCAGGCGACCGCCCCGGTGCAGGTCGGCACGGCGACCACCTGGGCGAGCGTCACGACCGGGTACGCGCACACCTGCGCCACCCGTACCGACGGGACCCTGTGGTGCTGGGGCAGCAGTTCGGACGGGCAGCTCGGTCTCGGCATCCGGGACTACCGGGCGACGCCGACGCAGGTGGGCACCGCCACCACGTGGACCGGCGTGACGGCCGGCTACGTGCACACCTGCGCGGTCCGCGCCGACGGGACGCTGTGGTGCTGGGGCGAGAACGGGTACGGCCAGGTGGGCGGGGGCGTCGGCTTCCAGACCACCCCGCTCCAGGTCGGTACCGGCACCACCTGGGCGAGGGTCGAGACGAGCATCGACTCGTCGTGCGCGACGCGCACCGACGGCAGCCTGTGGTGCTGGGGCAACAACGCGTCCGGGCAGCTCGGCGACGGCACCACCACCCACCGGTCGACCCCGACCCGGGTCGGTGCCGCCACGACCTGGACGGACAGCCTCGCCACGTCCTACCACGCCTGCACGATGCGCGCCGACGGCAGCCTGTGGTGCTGGGGCGACAACTCGTTCGGGCAGCTCGGCGACGGCACCACCACCCACCGGTCGACCCCGGCGCAGGTGGCCCTGCCGGGCTGACCGCCGCTGGACGAGCGGTGCCGTCGGTCCGCGCCGCCGCGGACCGACGGCACCGCACCATCGGCCGGCCCCGGAGTCGGTCGCGGCGGCCTCGTCACCGCGCTTCAGACCCCCCGATCGGCTTACTGCTGAGCCCCGCGACCGGGACCGGGACCGCGACCAGCCGGGGTCGGCTCTCATTGCACTAATACTTAAGTATCTTTATATTTCGATGGCACCAGATTCCCTCCCCGACCACCGGAGGTGCCCGTGCGACTTCGCGGCAGAACGATCCTGGCCGCCGGCCTGCTGGCGGCGGTGGCGCTGGCACCGCTGGCCCTGACCGGCACCGCCGGCGCGGCAGCGGCACCGACCGCGAGCTTCACCAAGGTGAACGACTGGGGCTCCGGCTGGGAGGGCAGCTACCGGATCACGAACTCCGGCAGCAGCACGATCACCTCGTGGCGGCTGGAGTTCGACCTGCCCGCCGGCACCACCGTCGGAACGTACTGGGACGCGCTGCTGACCAGCAGCGGCCAGCGCCACACCTTCACCAACCGGTCCTGGAACGGCACGGTCGCCCCGGGCGCCTCCGTCACCTTCGGCTTCGTCGCCACCGGCACCGGCACCCCGACCGGCTGCACGCTCAACGGCCAGCCCTGCGCCGGCGGCACGACGCCACCCACCACCCCGCCGCCGTCCACTCCCCCGCCGCCCACCACTCCCCCGCCGACGACCGCGCCGCCCACGACCCCGCCGCCGACCGGCGTCTCGCCGGTCGCGGCCAACGGCCAGCTCCGGGTCTGCGGTCGCCAGCTCTGCAACCGCGACGGCCGGGCGATCCAGTTGCGCGGCATGAGCACGCACGGCATCCAGTGGTACGCGAACTGCGCCACCCCCGCCTCCCTGGACGTGCTCGCCAGGGAGTGGAACGCCGACGTGCTGCGCATCTCGATGTACATCCAGGAGGGCGGGTACGAGACCGACCCGCGCCGCTTCACCGACATGGTGCACCAGTACATCGAGCTGGCCACCGCCCGGGGCATGTACGCCGTCGTCGACTGGCACATGCTCAGCCCCGGCGACCCGAACCACAACCTGACCCGGGCGCGCACCTTCTTCGCCGAGATCGCCGACCGGCACAAGGACAAGGTCAACGTGCTCTACGAGATCGCCAACGAGCCCAACGGCGTGCCGTGGAGCGCCATCAAGAGCTACGCCGACCAGGTCATTCCGGTCATCCGCAGCCGAGACCCGGAGGCCGTGGTGCTGGTCGGCACCCCCGACTGGTCCTCCCTCGGCGTCTCCGGCAGCGGCGGCGGGGTGGACACGATCGCGGCGAACCCGGTCGCCGGCGGCAACCTGATGTACGTCTTCCACTTCTACGCCGCGTCGCACGGCAACGCGTACTACGACACCTTCGCCCGGGCCGCCGACCGGCTGCCGCTGTTCGTCACCGAGTTCGGCACCCAGGACTACTCCGGTGACGGCCCGAACGACTTCGCCATGGCCCAGCGCTACCTCGACCTGATGGCCAGCAAGAAGATCAGCTGGACCAACTGGAACTTCTCCGACGACTTCCGTTCCGGCGCGGTCTTCACCACCGGCACCTGCGGCAGCGGCCAGTTCGGCGGCACCAGCCGCCTCAAGCCGGCCGGCGCCTGGATCCGCGACCGCATCCGCACCCCCGACACCTTCTAGTAGTACCTGGTCAGGTCTTCGGGCGTGTCGCTTGTACGGACATCGTGGCGGTGCCTGGCTGCGGTGATTGGATGAGCGGGAACTCGCCGTGGTGCGGGCGCGGTCGAAGGACTTCGCGGCAGAGGTCTTCGCGGGGCTGCGACGGTCGGGCCAGCGGACGACCGGCCTGCGGTCTCTGCGTGGGCTGAGTGTTCCGGTTCGCCGGTTCGGCTCGGCGAGCACGTGCACGAGGATGTGGTGCAGCGTCACCGGTGTGTGGCGCCACCACCGCACCGAGCCGGGCGCCTCGACCGGGAGCGCCTCGATCGTCGCGTCCGCGCGTGCCCAGGCCCGATGCCACAGGCCGATCCTGCGGTCACCAAGGACGCCTGCCTGACCAGCCCGAGCAGCTTCGTGCCGGTCGGCACGAGCGGGCGTCGAGGTCTGTCATGGCGCCCAGGCTCTCGCCGCCACGTCCACCGCGATGCCCCCGTACGCCCGGATTCAGAGACACGGCTCTGCGACGGTGACCGATCGCGGTGGGTGATCACGCCAAGTCCTGTGCATCGCCAAGGAGGGTCTATCGCAAACAGGTTTGCTGTGGAAACATATTGCTATGACCACTGACTCGTTGTCCGCCGGCGATGACCCTCACCGCCTCCTCTCCGACGTGCGCGACCTGGCCGACCGCGTACGCCGCGACCAGCGCCTGACCTGGGTCGCACTGCTGGTGCTGGCCGCGGTGACCTTCGTGGCCGTCCCGTTCGACTGGCTCTTCATGAAGGTGCAGTGCGACGGCGACGGCTGCTCGTTCGCGCGCCGGGGCATGCTCTACTACTGGCCACCCGCGCTACTGCTCGCCTATACGGCGATCGCGGTCAGCTACGTACGGGCCGCCCGGGCACGAGGGCTGGGTGCCCGCGTGCTGCCGTACGCGATCACCGGTGCCGCGACAGCCGTCGTGCTCACGGCCGCGTACACGGCGGCGGCCGCCTATTTCCCGAGCCACCCGCCTTTCGGGGGCGGCCCGATGCCGTTCTGGTGGATCGCGCTGGACCGGCTGATCGCACCGTGGGGTCTGATCGGGATTGCGCTGCTGGTGCTGGCCCGCCTGGAACGCAACGTCGCGCTACTGCTGTTCACCCTGGGCTACCTGGCGCTGGTGCTGCTGGTGTTGCCGACGACCGAGGGCATGGGACTGCCCGATTGGATGATCCCATCGTTCCTGTCGGGGGCGGACAGCCAGCTCCGGCTGTCGATGACGTCACCCCAGCTCGTCACCGGCACCGTGCTCCTGGCGGGCGGGATCGGCTTTTCACAGGCCCGCCGGAGGCAGCGGTGACTGCCGAGGCCGACACCCCGGACCCGTCCGACCACCCGGTCACCGGCCTCAACGAGGTCGTGCACCAGCGGGTGCGGCTGGGCATCCTCGCCATCGCGCACGAGGCGCGGCGCGTCGAGTTCGGCTACCTGCGCAGCCAGCTCGACCTGACCGCCGGCAACCTTTCCAAGCACCTCACCGTGTTGGAGACGGCCGGCCTGATCGACATCGAGAAGGGTTACGAGGGCAAGCGTGGCCGCACCTGGATCACCCTCACCCCCAAAGGCAGGACCGCCCTCGCCGAGGAGATCGGCCGCCTGAAGGTGCTGATCGCCCGTGTCGAAACCACCACAGAGGGCAAATGAGCCTGACCCGCCGTAGCCGGCTCGCCGCCGGCCCGGCCGTCCCGCTCGCCACAGCTGCCGGTGCCGGCCGGGTGACGGCCGCCCCGGCCCGGCCCGGCTGCCCGCACCCACCCGGCCCGCACCCGCTCGGGTGCTCAGGGCCGTCGGGAGTCGAGCAGCGCGATCCTGCGTGCCCCGGCCGTACGTCGGTAGCTGGCGTCGAGTAGCTCGCCGACCTCATCCCAGCCGGTGTCATCGGTCAGGTCCACCCCGACCCACCCGTAGGCACCCAGGTAGGCCGGCACGAAGCAACGGTCTTCCGCCAGCAGCGCCGCGCGCTCGTCGGGGTCAACCAGCACGATCACCGACTGTTCGTGCTGTTGATGGACGCCGTCGACCTTCACCGCTCCCCCGTAGTAGGCGAAGACCTTGGTGGTGTAGAAGGCGGGACGGCCATGGGAAATCTTCTCGGCCGCGTCGGGAAAGGCCAGGGCGAGCGTCCGCAGCCGGTCCAGAAGCGGATCTGCCTCGTCGAACATGATGGGATGCGGCATGTCAGCAGGTAAGCACATCCCGGGCGGCCACGGCGCCCCCGCCGTTGCCCATCTGCCGGACGTCTCGCTTCGTGACGATCGCGCTGGCCCCACAGGTCGCCGACCACTGAGGGAGCGCTTTCCGTACGTCGAGGACGGGGCCGGTGGGCCACTACCATGCGCGCATGGCTCACGTTGCTCGGGCCCGCAGGCCGTACCCGCTGCTCGTCGCCGCGGCGGTCCTGCTGGCGCTCGGCGCGGCCACGGCCTGGGGGGTCGGCGACACGCTGGGGCTGAGCCACACCCCCGCCGCCGTGCCGCGCGAGGACGCCGTCGCCGCCCCGGTGCGGACGCCCGCACCGGTTCCGCCGTTGGCGTCCCTCGTCGTGCCCGACGAGCCGCGCGTCAGGAAGGCCGCGGCCGCCGTGGCCGACGCGGTCGTCTCCCGCGGCCTGCCCCGGCCGGTGCTCACCCCGGCCGCGCCGCGCCCGGCCAGGTCCGCGACGGCCACGCCGGGCAGCGGCGCGGCGCGGGTCGCGGCCCCGGACCTGTCGGCGGTGACCACGCTGCGGGCGGCCGTGCTGGCCGCCCTCGGCGGGGCGCCCGAGTCGTACCGGCTCGACGTGCACGGCGCCGAGCTGGCCGTCCAGGGCGGCGACGTCGCGGGCCTGGCAGCCGGGATGTACCGGCTGGCCGACCGGATCCGCTCCGGTGCCGAGGCGCTCCCCGCGGCGGACGAGGGTCGGGTGGTCGTCCCCCGGCTCGGCCTGCGGCTGACCGACGCGGGCTCGGTGGGGCGCGAGCCCGACCCGGCCGCCTTCGCCGCCGGCGACGACTACGGCCTGAACACCGACGTGGTCCGGTCGGCGGTGCTGCCCGGCGCGCCGTGGGTGGACGCCGGCGCGGTGGCCCGCATCGACGCGCAGTTCCGGCAGTTCGTCGACCACTCGGTGGCGCAGGGATTCAACGGGATCGTCGTGCCCGGCTTCCTGGAGTACGTCACGTTCGCGAAGGTCGGCGACGGGCGCGCGGTCTACCCGCCCGGCGACCCGCACGTCGACCGCGCGCGGGCGATGGTCGCGGCGTTCGGCCCCGTCTTCCGGTACGCCGAGGACATGGGCGTGCGGGTCTTCCTGCTGACCGACATGCTCGCGGTGTCGCCCCCGCTGGAGGCGTACCTGACGCGGACCGTCGGCGGCCTCGACGTGGCCGACCCTCGACTGTGGGCGGTCTACCAGGCCGGGCTGGCCGAGCTGTTCGAGAGCATGCCGTTCGTCGACGGCCTGATGGTCCGCGTCGGCGAGGGCGGCGAGGTGTACGCCGGGACCGGCTGGGACTACTCGTCGAGGCTCGCGGTCACCACGGAAACGTCCGTGCGCGCGATGCTGCGGGCGCTCCTGGACACCGCGGGCGCGGCCGGCAAGGAGATCATCTTCCGCACCTGGACGGTGGGCGTCGGCGCCGTCGGCGACCTGCACACCAACCCGGAGTCGTACGAGCGGGTGCTCGGCGGGCTCGACGACCCGCACCTGATCGTGTCCACCAAGTACACCCTGGGCGACTTCTACAGCCACCTGCCGCTGAACACCACCCTGCTGGGCGGCGGGCACCGCCGCATCGTGGAGTTCCAGGCCCGGCGCGAGTTCGAGGCGTTCGGCTCGCTGCCCAACGACCTCGGCCCGCTGCACCGCCAGGCGCTGCGCGCGTTCCTCGCCGCCAACCCGCACGTCGAGGGCGTCTGGAACTGGACCCAGGACGGCGGACCGCTGCGCGCCGGGCCCATGTCGCTGCACCTGCGCGCCGGCTTCTGGCAGCTCTACGACCTCAACACGTACGCCGTCGGCCGCCTGGCCTGGGACCCGCACGCCGACCCGGCGCAGGTCACGGCGGACTGGGCGTACCGCACGTTCTCCGGCGACCCGGCCACCGTCGCCGCGATCGGGCAGGCCATGGCGCTGTCCCGACAGGCGGTCACCAGGGGCCTCTACATCAGCCCGTACGCCGACCGGTCGGTGCGGGCGCTCGGGCTGGAACCGCCGCCCATGATGTGGATCTTCGAGTGGGACATCCCGACCGGCGACTCTGCCGCGCTCAACAGCATCTACGCGGTGACCGGCGGCCGCGTCGACGAGGCGATCGAGGAGGGCACGCAGGCCGTCGCGCTGGCCCGGCGCATGCGCGACCTGGTCGCCGCTACCGACCCGGCGACCTGGCGCGACGCCGAACTGCGCGGGCGCTTCACCGCGACGCTCGACTACCAGGTCGACCTGTTCGAGACGCTGGGCGCGTACCGGACCATGGTGCTGCGGCACGCGCAGTGGCTGGACACCGGCTCCCCCGCCGCCCGCCACGACTGGCGGCTGGCCGCAGCGGCGTACCACGACGCCCGCGACGCGCACCGGCAGCGCTACGGCGCCGACCTGGACCTGCCCGCGTACAACTTCACCGCCGCCGACCTCGGGGCGCGGCGCGCCGACCGGGACCCGGCGATGGCCTGGGCGGCCCGGGCGTTGCTCGGGTCGATCCTGCTCGTGGTGCTGCTCGGCCTGCGCGGGCGCGGGTTCGGCGGGGCCGCCGCGCGCGGGTTGCTGCTCGGCGCACTCCGGCCGTGGCGGGTCGCCGCGCTGCCGACGCCCGCGGCGCGGGCGGACCGGGTGCTGGTGTGGCTGGTCCCGGCCGTGGTGCTGGTGGCGAGCCGGCTCGTGCTGACCTGGTTCGCCGCACCGGCGCACCTGCTGGTCACCCTCGGTGGGTGGGCGCTGTTCGCCCTCGTCGTACGCCTCGTCGTCGGCCGGCGGGACCCGTTCCACCTGTGGGCCGTGGTCGGCGGCGTCGCGCTGCTGCGCAGCGTGCTGCTACTGGCCGCGCTCGCCGGGCGCGGGCCGGGCGGGTACTGGTTCGCCTTCTGGACCGCGCCGGGCCTGCGCGCGGCGTACGTCACCGTCGCGTTCGCGGCGTTCTGCTGGCTGTTCGTGGCCGCCGCCGTGATCCTGCGGGACCGGTACGGCCTGCGCCGCCGAAGCGCCGTCGGGCTGACCCTCACCGCCGCGGGCGTGCCCCTCGGCGTGTTGTCCGCCCTGGTCTCGGTGGTGGGCCTGGAACGCGCGCTGACGGTGTGGAACGACCAGCTCGCGCTGCTGCCCTGGGGCCTGTCCCGCATCCTCGGCATCACCGTCCACCTGGGCATCCCCGCCCAACTTCCCGCGTACACCGCCGCCGCCGGAGCCGCCCTCGCCGTCGCCGGTCTGCTGCTGGCACTCGGCCGGCCCGCTACTGGCACTCGGCCGGCCGGCGGGGGGCTCCCGCCGGCCGGCCGTCGGCGTCACCGGCCGTAGACCTCGAACTCGTGCAGCGAGAACCCGTACGAGGTGGCCCGCTTGAGCCCGTACACCCGCACGTAGCGGGCGGCGACCGGGGCGAACGTGGCGTTGTCGACGCCGCCGTTGCCGGTGGTGGTGGCGAACACCGGCGTCCAGGAGCTGCCGTCGCCGGAGACCTCGATCCGGTACGACGTGCCGTACGCGGACTCCCAGCGCAGCACCGCCCGGCTGACGGTGCGGGCCGCGCCGAGGTCGACCCGGAGCCACTGGTTGTCGTTGTAGCTGCTGGCCCAGCGGCTGCTCAGGCTGCCGTCGACCGCCTTGTCCGGCGTGTGGCTGGTCAGGAACTGGGTGCTCGACGCGGTGGCGGGGCGGCCCTGGGCCAGGTTGGTGACGTCGTCGCCCCGGCGCGCCGGGAACGAGACGACCTGCTGGTAGGTGGGGCGGTTCTGCCAGGCGATCACCGGGTGGGTGATGCCGCCGAGCCCGGAGTGGGCGATCGAGTCGGCGCACCACTGGTCGCCGGCGGAGCAGGACTTGTCGCCCGGGTAGACGGTGGTGGCCGGCACGGCCGCCGCCTGCCCGAGCGCGCCGAGCAGCGCCGTCCGGCACGCGGCCAG
Organism: Micromonospora reichwaldensis; assembly: GCF_031845925.1. NCBI lineage: Bacteria > Bacillati > Actinomycetota > Actinomycetes > Micromonosporales > Micromonosporaceae > Micromonospora > Micromonospora reichwaldensis. The sequence goes on from NZ_JAVRFL010000008.1 coordinate 73,636, forward strand.
GTTGCCGCCGCCGCAGTACGCCCGCCCGAGGCCGCCGGCCACCGGGTCGCCGAGCACGGTGCGCACGTCCTTGTCGACGTAGCCCCACCAGCCGTACTGGAACGCCGAGCCCTTGTGCGCCTGACCCTGCAACGCCCAGCTCACGGCGCCGTCGCGCCCGCCGTTCTGGCCGCCCGACGGCGCCTCGTTGACCTCGATGGCGTCCACCAGCGCGGCGTAGAGGTCCGGCCCGAGGCCGGGGCGGAACTGCGCCGAGGCGAGCAGCGGCCACCACGCGTCGAAGATCCGGATGGCGTCGGCGTGCTGGTAGACCTTGGAGCCGGGCGTGGTCTCCACCCGCCGGGCGCCGGCCTGCTGCCAGGCCCGCAGCCTGCCGATCGCGTCGGCCAGCGCCGGGTCGGTGACCGGCGCGCTGTCGAGCACCCGCAGCAGGTCACCGAGGACCTGCTGGCCGCGCAGGTCGGTCACCGCCGCGTCCGCCATGATCTTGAGGACGTCGGCGCGGCCGAGCTTGCGCTGGGCGATCGCCGCGCGCACCGGACCGTCGAGCAGCTGACCCCGGTGTACGGAGCCGAAGCTGAAGTTGCCGTCCGCCGCCCCGAAGTCCCGCGCCTGCTTGTTGTTCCAGCTCACGTAGTAGTCCTGGTTGACCGACTGCGGGTGGGCCGAGAGCGGAATGTAGGTGGCGTCGTTGGTGTCCGGGTTCCAGCCGACCCACTCGTACGCCGGTTCGGCCTTCGCCGGCAGGTTCGGGTCGACGGTGGCCGGGCGGACCGGGTTCGAGCCGGAGTTGAAGTACGCCGCCTCGGTGGAGTTGACGTAGAACCAGTTGAACGCGTACCCGACGCTCGCGGCGGACGCCTGGAACGCCGCCGCGTTGCCCATCGCCGACGGGTCGTTGAAGGCCTGGAAGCCGATCGCCGAGTCGGCCTCGTGCCGGTAGGTGGAGCGCAGCTTGGTGAACGCGGTCGGCTGCCCGTTCACCAGCCCCCGGTAGGCGACCAGCCCGTACTTCGTGCGCAGCGCGCGCAGCGTGTACGACCCGGCCGGAGTGGAGTCGGCCAGCGTCGGCGACCAGGAGTTGCGCTGCTCCAGCGTCTCCATGGCGAGGCACTGCCCGTGGTAGAGGTAGCGGTTGGTGCGCAGCGTCGGCGCGCTGCCGTCGGTGGTGCACAGCGGCACCGCGTAGGTGTCGGTGAGGTCCTGCGAGGCGGAGGTGGCGCTCCACGCGTAGTCCTGGCCGCGGCCGAGCAGCACGTAGAGGTTCAGCCCGGCGAACGCGGCGCCGCGCGCGCTGATGCCCGGCCCCTGCAACTCCTGGAGCATCAGCAGTTGCGGGGCGAAGTAGCCGGTCTGCGGGCCGAACACGGCGACCGGGTTCCCGGTGGTGGTGTGCCGTCCGGAGACCACGACCGCGTTGGACATGCCGTGCGCGCGCAGGTTGGCCAGGCCGCCGACCAACTCCTGGGTGGCGGTGCTGGCGCCGGTGCGCGCGGCGGCCCCGCCGGTCTGGTCGTAGGCGAGCGGCTCGGCGACCACCGTGCCGGCGTCGGGGAGCACCGCGCTGGTCGCGCCCGGCGGCGTCGCGCCGTACGGGAAGCTCTGCCCGTCGTGCAGGGTGAGCACGGTCTCCGGGTCGTTCTGCGACCGGAACGCCGCCCACACCCGGTCGCCCTCGGTGGCGCCGTACTTGGCCCGGGCGGCCACCCGGACCAGCGCGGACTGGATCTCGCTGCCGCCGCCCCCGCCGAAGAGGCCGCCGATCACGCCGGCGGTGGCGATCAGGTCGGTCATGGTGAAGTGCTTCGGTTTGCCGGCGCCGGCGAGCACGTACTCGCCGGGGTAGTTGTCGTCGGCGATCGACTTGTCGATGTAGGCGTTGATGCCGGCGATGTAGTCGACCACGTCGGTGTAGAGCTGCTGACCCCGGGCGCCCTTGGTGCGCAGCGCGTTTACCTGGGCCTGGAGGTCCGCCTCGGTGTAGGGCGAGTTGGCCCAGACGCTCTGCTCCAGCTCCCGGTTGCCGGGGGCGCCGCCGGCGAACGAGGTGACCTTGCCGCGGCCGACGTGCCGCAGCAGGTCCATCACCCAGAGCCGGTCCTGGGCCCCGGCGTAGCCGGCGCCGAACATGGTGCCGGCGCGGGTGGTGCCGGTGATGTGCGGGACGCCGGTGGCCTTGTCCCGCACGATGGTGACGTCGGCGCGTGGCGAGACGGTGCTCTCGACCTGCGCGGCGGGGACGCCGAAGGAGGCGTCGTTGAAGAAGTGGGCGATCTGCTCGTCGGTCAGCCCGGCGTAGTTGTAGACCAGGTTCGCGTACTCGTCGAGCTGGTCGCTGGAGTGCGCGGGGCGGGTGCCGAGCGCCTGGTGGGCCAGGATGGCGGCCAGCGTGGCGTTGCCGTTCTGCCCGGGCGGCAGGATGTCGGCGCACTGGCCGAGGCAGTAGTCGTTGGCGGCGAACGTGGCGGCGGCCAGCGCCGGTGACGGCGGGGTGACGGTCAGGACGCTCGCGGTCAGGGCGGCGGCGGTGAGCGCCGCGAGCCGGGCGCGGAGTGGGAAACGGGGCATGAGTCTTCCTCCGGGGACGCGGAGTCGGGCCTTCGGTACGCCCGGCTGCCGTGCCGACGTCTCGTCCTCCGCGCCCGGGCGTTCCACCCGGAGGTGAGATTGGCTCATATCTATCTCCGGGCAATGATCGCGGCCGACCGCCGCCCGGGATAGCAGTCGTTCACCAACCGCCAATGCCGACGTTTCGCCCCGCGGCGCCGCTCCCCGGGACGTGACAGTGGAGGCGGCGCCGTCGCCACCCCCACCGCGCCTCCTCGCCGGTGCGCCGTCAGTGCCTGCGGAACGACCGGCGCACCACACCAAGGGCGCACCAGGAGGTGGCGCCGACCTTGCCGGTCGACGGCTGGTCGCTCGCGCAGGGCCAGCGCGCACCGCACGCCTGTGACCAGGGCCGCAGGCAGTTCCGCACTGATCCACTACGGTGGTGGAGCTGTCGCACGTGACCGGAGGACGCACATGGCCCGCCCCTACAAGCCCGGACCGAAGCAGTTCGTCTTCTCCGTGGGTGATGGCGACGATCAACACGTTTCGGTGGGTGACCCCCAGGAGGCCTACGTAGCGTTCTCTGCGTTCTTCCGGGGTCGCGAGTCCGACACCTACACCATCAGGGATGAACCGGCGGGGCAGAGTTTGGTACTCATGCCCCGGCTGGGGGTGATCTCCCGGACCAGGGACGCGGACCCACCTCGGTCGGAACACCTCCAGGTCGACCGGCCCAACCGCTACCTGCCGAGCGCGATGCTGTTCTTCGAGAACGGATACGCCGGTCTCGACCGCTTCGGCCAGTGGTTCTCCGACCTCTCGGACCTCGACGCGTCACCCGAGACCCGCGGTGCCGCCCGCGCCGCCACGATCACGACGGAAGCAGCGGCGATCGAAGAAGTCGCCCGGATCTGGGCAGATTCGGGCAGCGTCGACCCGAGCGACCAGTACTACGTCTTCTTCGAGTCGCATGGTGTCGACGATGACCGAGCCGAACGAGCCGAACTGCTCCAGTTGATCGATTTCCTCGGTCTCGAACGAGTCGACGCCCCGGCCGGGACCGCTGGGGGTGAAGTCTGGGTACGCACCGACCCACGCCTCGACGTCGAAGCTGCACGATGGTCGTGAACAGGCGGTGCGGGGTGGGCCGCACCATCGCCGTGACACTCGCCCTGGGCCCGAAGCGACCATGTCCAGCCGGTGCCGTTGCGGGAAGGCCTGAGCTGTGAGAGACGTCGTTTTCACGCGTAGCAGCGGCTGGATCCCGAACGTGATCCGCGAGGACGGCGAGCTGAAGCTGATGCTCGCCGCCGGGGCCGACGCCAACCATGAGCCCCGCACGTTCACGTTCCCGATCGGGGAAGCCCATCTCGCGGTGATCCGGGAGGACCTGGCCCGACACCTGCTGCTGTGGAGTGCGCTCCTTCCGCTGTGCGACGCCGCCGGGACCCGGGGCCGGCTCGACGAGGAGGCCGCCGTCGCGCTCCTCGACCCGGTCCTGCTCTCCTCGCCCGCGGACGCCGACGCGCTCTTCCGACGCATCCGGTGGGACAGGAGCCGGCTCGTCGCCCACGGCGCCGACATCGCTCTACTTGAGCGCGGTCAGGTCTGCGAGGCGATGCGCGCGGCGACGGAGGGGTCGAATGAGAAACGTGCACAGGAGTATCACGCCGACCGCCGTCGCGCCGAGCGCGGAGTAGTCCTCGGGCCACTCGACGCCGCGATCCTGCGGTACACGGGCCAGTACCTGCATGGCGCGACGATTCCAAGGCGGATACCCGATGCCGTCGACCCCGCGCTGCTCCCCCAGGTCATGCGTGTGATCGCCACCGCCGAGCAGGCATGCGCCGGGATGCGGATCGGCCTCGATTCGCGGCGGGGACACCGGGCCACGGACAAGCGCGACTGGGACCGGATGGCGGCGACGGTCGACGCGGCCGTGCGCCGCGCGTACCCCGAACTCGTCGAGGACGCCGTGCGTACGGTGAGCTTCCTGATGTGCTCGGAGGCTGCGGACCGCTCCAGGAGCACCCCGGCGGAAGACGACGAGGAGGCTACCGACGACCACGCCGGCCTCGGTGCGAGTGCGAGAAAGACGGCCCTGTCGTTCACCGATGACAAGGGCGGCGAGAAGAAGTGGCTACGGGACGGTCCCCGCACTGCCTCCGCCGAGTTCTGGGAGTTCGTCGCCGATCGCTCTGCCGCGGACAACGAGGTGTTCACCATCGAGGACGAGGAGATGGGCGAGGGGATCCAGCTGCACTTCTACGCGGACTCCACCGCCCGGATCACGACGGTGCGACACGGGGAAGCCGGATCGGATCCGCAGTACCAGGTCGAGTACAGCCTGGTCGACGGGATCGGCGGGTACCGGAACCTGGTGAACGCCTTCGTCCGCGGCGGCTGCGCCGCACTCGAACAGCACGGTCCCTGGATGTCGGATGTCGCCGAGTTCGAGCGCGCGCGTCGTCGCCGCGACGCCCGGTAGCCCCGGAGGGAACCCGTGACGACCTCAGCGTCAAGGTGCAGCGGTTCGGCCTAACCCGCCAAGAGCGGATCGCCTCGATCGTGCGTGCAATGGCGAAGTACCTACGCGACCACCAGGCCACGCTGGCTCAGCTTCGCTCGGAGCCCACCTCGAGTGCGAGGTCGTCCTCATCCCGAACGCGGGTCACCATCCCTGGCTGGAAGCACCGGACCAGTTCACCGCGGCGTTCCGCACAGCAGTCGCGACGCAAACCCGCAAGCGTTCCTGACGAACACCGAAATATCAGCGATGGCTCGGATAGTCGTTCATCCGTGCCGCTGCGGGAGCGTGTCGGGCGAGGATCTTCGCCACGGCCACGGACGCACCGTGCGGAATGTCGCCGCTCGCGCATCGGTGCACGTACGCGTTCGGGGCCGCCGCTAGCTGGCGCCCGTCTGTGACCGTGCGGACAGCCGGAAACGCGTTTCTCCGATTGGCGTTGGCTGCGTAGGATCTCCGGCGATCGAGGGGGATGAAACGGTGGGCGATTTCCAGCAGTTCGTGACGGATGTGACTTCGCGCCTGTCCACGATGTCCAGAGGTGAGTTGTACGCCGTCGGCGACGGTCTCGACCGGGACTCTCTCTGGCTCACCTTTCTCGATTCCTTCCCCGCCGGCACCAATCTGCGGTTCCGTGAGCGATCCGAGTACGACTGCTCGACCTGCCGCGGTTTCATCAAGCACTTCGGCAACGTCGTCGAGATTCACGACGGGCGGGTCCGTACCGTCTGGTCCGGGGTGTCGGCATCCGACCCGGTCTTCTCCGTCGTCGCCGCCGCTCTGGACGAGTTCGTTCTTTCGCTGCCGTTGTCCACCATCTTCCGGTCCACTCAGGCGCAGTACGGGACGAAGACCACCCGAACGCTGCGCGACGGCCAGGTCGAAGTGTGGCACCACCTGCACGGCCGGGTGGAGAAGCGGCATCGCATCGAGGACGTCGGCGCGGCACAGGGCAACTTTGACGCCGCGGTGCAGGTCTTCCAGCGTGGCCTGGCCGAGCTGACCCGGCACGCTCTGGACACCGTCGTCGACCTCGTCGACGACAACGCCCTCTACCGCGGCGCGGAGCATCGCCGGGCGGTGACCGAATTCCGCTCGCTGCAGAACCGGTGGACCCAGGCGACCGACCGACGTGCCTTCGTCTTCGCCAACGCCATGAACCCGGCGGCCCGGTTCCGCAACACGGTGATCGGCACCCTCGTCCAGGATCTCTCCGCGGGCGTCGACCTGGAGCAGGCGGTCCGGTCGTTCGAGGCGAAGGTGGCGCCGCAGAATTACCAGCGGCCCACCGCGTTGATCACCCCGGGCATGGTCAAGGCCGCCATGAGGACCATTGCCGAGCTGGGTATCGAGGAGTCGTTGCAGCGACGGTTCGCCCGGCTGTCCGACGTGTCGGTCACCAACGTGCTGTGGGTCGACAACGACGCCCAGGCACGGATGAAGGACGGCATCGAAGGGCTGCTCATGCAGGCGGCCACCACCCGGTCGTCAGGTGCGCTCCTACGCGACGCCAAGCCGGAGGAGATTCCCGTGGTCTCCTTCATGAAGGACATCCTGCCCGGCGCCGCCACCATCGACCTGTGGGTCGCCAACACCTACGAGCCGCACCTCGTCAGCCTCACCACCGGCCGGCGCCCGGCTGCTCCGCGGTTGTTCAAGTGGGACAACGATTTCGGCTGGTCGTACGGCGGCAACGTCACCGACTCGATCAGGGAGAAGGTCAAGCGGGCCGGCGGCAACGTCACCGGCAAGCTGCGGGTGAGCCTGTCCTGGTTCAACCACGACGACCTGGACCTGCACGTGTACGAACCCAACGGCGACCACATCTGGTACCAGGAGAAGCGCAACAAGCTGGACGTCGACATGAACGCCGGCGGGACGCTCTCCCGCGAGCCGGTGGAGAACGTCACCTGGACCGACCGTGTCCCCGACGGTGAGTACCGGATCGAGGTGAACCAGTACCGCAAGCGGGACAGCGCCCAGGTCGGCTTCGTGATCGAGACCGAGAGCAACGGCAAGATCGAGCATTACAGCCACGAGCGCGCGGTCGGCCACAAGGAGACCGTCGAGGTGGGCCGGATGACGGTTGCCAGCGGGGTGATCAGCGCTTTCCGGCCGGGTAAGGACGTGCAGCCGGGCAGTGCGGGCAAGGAGTTGTGGGGCATCACCACCGAACAGTTCGTACCGGTGTCCACCATCATGTACTCGCCGAACTACTTCGACGACAACGAGGTCGGCAACCGGCACTACTTCTTCATTCTGAAGGGGTGCGTGAACGACCAGCCGACGCGGGGGATCTACAACGAGTTCCTCCGCAGCGACCTGCAACCGCACCGCAAGGTGTTCGAGGTTCTCGGCGACCGCACCAAGTGCGAGCCGTCTCCGGATCAGCTTTCCGGCCTCGGCTTCAGCTCCACGGTCCGCAGCTCTGTGGTCGCCAAGGTGACCATGACCGGCGGCCGGCGCCGCCTCATCAGCATCCAGTTCTGATTCCCTACCCAGATATTCCAGAGAGGCTGCCGTGACCATTTTCGAGAAGGCCACACGGGAGAAGTTCCGCTATCCGTCGGCCAAGGGTCTGCTGACCACGGAACAGCTGTGGGAGCTTCCGCTGACCGCCAAGTCCGGCTTCAGCCTCGATGATGTGGCCAAGGCGGTCAACGCCGAGCTCAAGGCCGTCGACACCGAGTCGTTCGTGGCCACCGAGGCCAATCCGGCCAAGGCAACCTTGGAGACCAAGCTGGAGGTCGTCAAGCACGTCATCGCCGTCCGCCTCACGGAGGCCCAGGCGGCGAAGGCGGCGGCGGCCAAGAAGCTGGAGAAGGAGAAGCTGCTGGCGGTCCTGGCCCGCAAGCAGGACGCGGTCCTGGAAAACCTGACCGAGGCAGACCTACTGGCCCGAATCAACAACCTGTAGCCCGCCGACAATCAGCGTCTGCCAGCGGACCCGCACATCGCCGAGAAGTACGGTCGCCATGCAGGACCTGTGCGGCCAGGCCGGCGCTCGCGGCCACTTCTCGGCGAACTCACATCGGTACAACAGCGACCCCGACGCCCTCTCATCGGCTAGATCCGGTCCCGTCAGCTGGCGGTGCACCAGCTCTCCGAGCATCTGACTGGGAGGGCACTCGGCGTCGTTGCGATCCTCGCCCGGCCCGGAGACCGGGCGCCAGGGTCGGGCTGGACAGGTTGCGATCTCCCAGCACGGCTGCGTGCCGGGACCGATGTCGCGACGCGGAGGCAGCGCTGCGGCGGCGATGACTTGTCGTCCGGACTCAGCGGGCCGTGTGGGGCGGCTGTGCCGATCGGCTCGGGGCTGGCGCGCTGTCGAGCAGGGCGCCCAGTGCGACGGCGGACTCGTCGGTCAGGCGGTAGACGCCCTGGAGGCTGACGGAGCGTTCGAGACGGCCGTCGACGACGTACTTCAGGGTGCGCTGGTCACCGCGCCGGTTGCGCCAGGTCAGCGTGCCGAGCAGGTCGCCGGGAACGGTGATGTCGAAGCGGATCGGGGTGGCCTCGACATGCACCGGGACCGCTCCGCACCCGTCCGCACCGAGCATCGCCCAGGCGTCGTGGCCCGGGTGGGCCGGGTCCCGCCAGGTCACCGGGGCGCTGCCGCAGCAGTCGCGCCGCTGCTTGTCGACGACGCGGAGGCGGCTCACCACGTGCAGCACGCACCGGTTGACGTGCAGCGCGAAGACGGAGTCGCCGACCCCGACGCTGGTCCAACTGGGCAGGGACTGGTGCACCCCGCTGAACGCCACCGGAGGCCGCTCGCCGACCCGGTGCCTGCGCAGCTCCCGGCAGACGTCCTGGGTCCACAGCGCGGTGAAGGCAGCCGACATGGCCGTGATCGTAGGAGCCCCGACCGACAGTTCCGGCCGTGACGCCATCGGCCGCAAGCGGACCCCGCGCCCGTCCCCGCACTGTGGACAGAGTTGTCACCGTCGCCTGTTACCTTCGCACCTCCCCGACGCGGAAGGGTTGCCGCAGTGGAACGCACCACGGCCTACACCGACTCCTGGTACCGACAGCACGACCCGGTCGAGCGGGAGGATGGCCGCCGGCTGACGAACCAGCACTGGGTACGCGTGGCGGCGGTGTGGCTGCTGGCAATGTGGTCGCCGGAGCAGGCTGCCGGCTGGTCGTCGACGGTGGTGTCCGGGCGGACCAGGTCCCGCCGGGATCAGCAGTGGCCAAAGCCGCCGCCGTTGACGGAGATCGCGGACGCCGCCGACCTTCCGGAGGTCACCGGCGCGACGGTGCTGACCAGTCGGGTGTCGGTCGGGCCGGGACGGTCGTACGAGCCGGTGCGCACCGACGAGGAGGTGGCGACCGAACTCGTCAGCCTGATCTCGGCCGTGGTGGGGGCACCCGACCGGCGCGCGGAAGTGCTGGTGCGGTTCCTCGCCGACGAGCTGGCCGGCCCGTACGCTGATCTGCTCCGGCTGACCACCGACAGCGAGCGGCCGGACGAGCCGGACCGGCCGGCGCCGCTGCACCTGCTGCACCGCGACTTCGACGGCAGCACCCTGCGGGTCTCGCTGCATCCGGCTCCGGAAGTTCGACAGCCGCCGGTCAGCGACTCCGATGGCGCCGACGCCGCCCTGCGGACCCGGCTGGCCTGCATCATGACGTTGCTGAGCGACCTGCTCTGGGTCAACAACAACAGCCCGGTCACCTTCCGGTTCCGGATCGGCCGGCTCGACCCCGGGAACGGCGATCCGGTGGCCGCCGCAGCCCGCTGGTGGATCGCGAACCGCGAGGACGCGGACGAACACGACGAGGAGGCGTTCCGGCCCGTACCGGCCGCCGACCTGCGTGCCGGTCTCCGCAATCTGGTACGCATGCACCTGAGCGAGCTGTTCGACGGGAGCTGGGACGGCATCGACGAGTTCCCGGAGCTGCCGGCCGACCACCTCGCGACGTTCCTGGGCGACGACCTGATCGATCTCGTCCTGGCCCGGATGGGTGCCGGCGTCCACATCGGCTACGCCGGCCTGCTGCCGACGACCTGGCCACCCGACGACGAGGACTTCGAGGAGGATCCACAGACCACTGTGCTGCTGGTCGACCGGCACGAGGTCGCGGTCCTGGAGGTCGACATGACCTGCTGAACCGGTCACGCGGGCGAGCCGGACGCCGAGCGGGTCGGTGGGACGATCGCCCGGCAGCCGCGACCGGAGTACGGGGTCCGGTCGCGGCTGCCGGGCGACAGCGTCAGCGCTGCGGCAGTGGCCTGACCAGGGTCGGTGCGCCCGGCGCCGGGACGACCGCCGGCACCCGGGCGGCGGTGGCGGTCCGCGCCGCGACGGCGCTCTCACCGACCAGTGCCGTGTTCAGGAACCTGCCGACCGCCTCGCCGATCGGGTCCGGCGTGCCGGGCAGCGCGTAGTGCGTCACGTTCTGGGCGAGGCTCACCTGCCGCCGACCGTCCGGCGTGTGCAGTGAGATGGCGCTGTGCCCGAAGACCAGGCCGTCGTGCCCCCAGACGTCGCCGGTGGGCCAGGTCATCCGGTAGAGGCCGAGCCCGTAGCCGCCGGCCGCCGGCTGGGCCGGGTCGAACGGCACGGTGGTCTTCATCGCGGCCAGTTGAGCCGGGCGGAGCAGCCGGCCACCGAGCAGCGCCCGGAAGAAGGTGTTCAGGTCGGCCATGGTCGACACGAGCGCCCCGGCCGTCCAGGCCCAGGACATGTTGCTGACGCTGAAATCGCGCAGCTCGCCCTCGTACCACGGGACGTAGCCCCTGCTGTGCGGGCCGGCGATCCGGGGACGCACGCCGGAGAAGTACGTGTGCCGCAGCCCGAGCGGCCGGAGGATCCGCCGGTGCACCTCGTCGGTGGCGGACCGGCGGGTGACCCGCTCGATGATCAGCCCGGCCAGGATGTAGTTGGTGTTCGAGTAGGAGAAGGCCGCGCCCGGTGCCCCGGTCGACGGCTGACCGAGGCCGGCCCGGACGAGTTGACGCGGCGTGAACGTGGTGGACCGGTGCCGCTCGATGTCCTCCGGGGTGGCGAAGATGACGTGGTCGTAGTCGCTGATCCCGCTGGTGTGGTCGAGCAGCATCCGGACGGTCACCCCGGCGACCGCGAACTCCGGAAGGTACCGGCCGATCGGGGCGTCCAGCGCGATCCGGCGCTCGCCGACGAGTTGCAGCAGCGTCGCCGCCACGAAGGTCTTGGTGATGCTGCCGACCCGGTGCTGGAACCCGGGCAGCACCGGTCGACCGGTCGTCACGTCGGCCACCCCGTTGGCACCACGCCACCGGTCCCGTCCGTCGCGCGCCTCGGCGAACACACCGGGCATGCCGGCCTCGGTGATCGCGCGCAGGTCGGCGGTGAGCGCCGCGTCCGGCAGCGACCCGGCGGGCGGACGGCCGGCCGCGAGTGCCGGGCCGGCACCGGCCAGCAGGGGCGTCGCGAGCGCCGTACCGGTGGTGGCCATCAGGAAACTGCGGCGTGCCAGGTGCATGTCGCCTCCCGTGTGACGTGACTGCTGCTCATGGTGCCACCGGCCCTGAACCGGAAACGTCCGTCTGCGGGTCCATGTCGGCCTCCCCACCGGGAATGACCCGGGCTCCGACCCACGCGGGAGAATCCGTCCGACCAGCGACGGAGTGCACCGACGCCGATGCCCGACACGGTGCCGGTCCATGCGACCGCCGAAATTGTCCGTCGACAGAGCGTCCTGCTGAAGGCACAGCCGAAGTACATTCGTCCACAACCATCGATAGGATGACGCCATGACCGTTCGACGACTGCTACTGCACACGACGGCGGCCTGCCTCGCCGCGACCGCACTGACCGCCCTCGTGCCGGCCGGGACGGCGCAGGCGGCCTGCACGACGAGCAGCTTCACCGTCGTCTGGGACTACGCGGGCATGTACACCGCCCCCAACGAGTCGACCCTGTACGGCACCCGCCGCTACGGACAGGTCGTCACCGGCCCCACCGGCAACACCGCCAACGGCTGGACGCTCACCTACGACTACTGGAACGGCATGGCACTCTGGGCCTACATGAAGGACGCCGCGTTGCAGTACCGCGGCTGCGCCTGAAGCGCAACCGACGGGCCGGTCAGCACAGGCACGCAGATGGCTCGCTCGCGCGCCGGGCATCACGCCCTGCGCCCCTGCGGGTTTCCGCCCCGCATGACTTCGATACGAGCCTGATCTTGGCGTTCTCGGTGGCGGGGCAGTCCCCACCATGAAGGTCCGGGCGTCGTGCGCAGGATGACACGCCACCCACCGAGGGGTCGCCCAGGGCGGGCCCCGGCCGGGCACGCAGCGGTGGGCCCCGAGCGTGGGTAAGTAGTGATGTCGGCAAAACTACTGACGACGCCCCGCACCGGCCGCCGGAAGAATCTCTGCCATCCCGGCGTGCCCGGGCCTCATCCCACCTCGAAGGGAGGTGACCACATGCCGATCGAACGAGAAGACGACGAGTTCGAGCTCGACGATCTCGACCTCAGCGGCCTGACCGTGACGGTCATGCGCGACACCGTCGCGATCCCCGAGACCGGGGCGTCCCGGATCAGCGCGTGCCTGGCGTCCTGCTCCTGCTCCATCGTTCCGGACGAGCCGATGCTGTAGCCGCCGCGGAGCGCGAACCGCGCTGCCTGAGTGACGAGGCGACTGTCGCCGGGCCCGGCGACAGTCGCCTTTCAATCCCGGACTCCTTCCGACGACCCCAGCCGTTCCGCAACCGGTGAGGCGAGCAGATGTCGACCAGTTCCTGGCAACTCCGCCCCACCGTGCAGGCGACCCGGATCGACGGCGGGCTGCACCTGCGGTCCTGGGACACCAGCCTCACCCTGGACGGCGCGCCACAGCTGTGGCGGCTCTGGCAACTGCTCACCCGGCGCCTCGCGTCCGGCCGGACCACAGCCGACCTGCGCGACCTGTCGCCACGCCCGCCCGTCGCCCTCGCCCTGTACCGGCTGGCCGACCTGCTCCGGGAACACGACCTGCTGGTCCGGGTGCCGGAGCACTGGGCCGGCACCGGGTACGCCCGTGCCCCCGCCGACGCCTGCGGACCGGCCCCGGTGCCTCCCCCCGCCGTCGCCACCTGGCTGGCCTCGGTCGCCACCGACCCCGCCGCGTCCTGGACCGGCATCGGCCGGGAACCGGTGACCGTCACGGGAGCGGGCCCCGCTGCCACCGCCGCGATCGAGGCGTTGACCGCCGCCGGAGCCCGGGTCCGGCGGGCCGCGACCCGCATCGACCCACCGCGCGACGCCGGACGCGTCACCCTCGCCGCCAGCGACGGGCGTGCCGTGGTGACCGGGGCCAGCGCCACGATCGGCTACGTCACCCCCGTCGGACTGGGCCCGCAGCTGCGGGCCCAGTCCAGCCTGATCGCCGAGCGGCTCGGGCTTGGCAGCGCGGCGACGGCCCCTGGCGACCCGGTTTCCGTGGTGGCCGGCGCCTGCGCCGCGCACCGGCTCCTCGGCGCGCTCGCCGAGCTGACCGACCCGACCGAGCCGACGGCGCTCGTCGTGCGGAGCGACCCGCTGCGCGCCACCGCCCACCCGTGGCCGCCCGGCGTACGGTCACCGGCGGTCGACGCCCCCGACCGGCGGGACGACGCCGTCCACGCGGGCCTACCCACCTCCCTCACGGACCCGGAACTCGGTGTGTTGCCGCCGGTGGAGCTCGACGATCTGCCACAACTGCCGGTGGGACTGGCCCGGTGCCGGGTCGGCGGTGTTCCCGGCCCGGCCGGTGGGACGCTCGTCACCGGGCACGGTCCGGATACCTCCACGGCGCGGTTGCACGCCACGCTGGCAGCGGTGGAGCTGCTCAGCGTGTCCACCGGAGGGGCCGCCGTGCTGGCCTGCGGGGTGGATCGCAGCCATGCCGAGGGAGTGCTGCTGCGCCGCCTCGCCCGCCGTTCGGTGGCCTCGGCCGGCGTCACGTCAGGCGAGGCTGTCCCCCCGTCGGCGTTCGACGCGCCGGCAGCCCGCCGCTGGTGGCGTACGCTGACCCGCCGCCTCGGCGTCCCGGCGACCGTGCACGTCCGCCGGCTCGCCCCCGGGGCGCAGCTGGCCGTCGTGTGCGGCCCGGACACGACGGACCCCGGTGGGTGGATGGAGCTCGGCTGGGCGATCGAGGCTACGGCCCACGACGCGGTCGCCTTCGCCGCTCTCGCCGCGGTCGCCACGGTCGGCTGGCGTGCACACCGGCCCGGTCCGCCGTACTCGCACGGCCCCTGTGGAGCGTCGCCACGGGTGAGCCGCTCGACCGCGCCCGTGCCCGACGGGTCCGAACGGGAGGCCGCCCTCCGGCGGTCACTGCGGACCCTCGTCGGCGCCCCCGCGGAGCCGATCGTGGTGACGCCGCCGGCTCCGCTGGCCGCCGCCCTGCGTACGGTCGGGCTCGTCGTCCTGCGGGCCGGCGATGACCGGTGACCCCCGGTTGCCCGGGGACGACCTGGACGGACCCCGGCAGCCGGACCCCGACCTGGCCGGCCAGCTCGCCGAGGCGCTGAGGGGGGCGGGGTCGCCGTACCCGGTGCTGGCCGAGGACGACGGGTGGGCCGGCTCCGGCCCGGCGGTGGTGGTGTCGACCCGGTGGAGTCCGGCGCTGCTGAGCCGGCTGGCCGACCGGGGAACCGGGGCCGGCGGCACCGTCCTGCCCGTCCGGTTCGACGGCGGTACGGCGCTGGTGGGTCCGCTGGTCGGCGCGGACAGTGCCACCTGCCTGCGCTGCCTGGAGGCCGCCAGGCTGGCGGCGCCGGGCGGCCGGACGCCGCACGGTGATTCCGAGCTGCGGCTCGGCGGTCGGCCGGCGCCGGCCCTGCTGCCCGTGCTCGCCGCGGTGGTCCGGTCGGCGTTGGCCGAGCCGCAGTCCGCCGCCGCGCGGCTCTGGGTCGTTCCGCCCGACGGGAGCGTGTCCGCCCATCCGGTGGCGCCGGTGGGGGTTCGCTGCGAAGGATGCCTCAGCCGGCAGCCCCCGGCTCCACCGGGGACGCCGCTCACCGGCAGCGGTCAGCCGCCGGCCGACCCGGTGCGGCTGCGCCGGCCGAACCCGGCGACCGACCTGGCGGGACTTCGCCGGGCACTGCTGGAGCCACGGCTGGGCCACGTCGTTCAGCTGCACCGGCACGAGGGGTACGGACTGCCGGTCACCAGGGCGGTGGTCGCCGGTCCGGCGGTCACCGTGACGGGCTTCGGCCGGGCGACGACCGCCGCGGAGGCTGACCGGTTGGCGCTCTTCGAAGCGGTGGAACGGCTGGCCGGGTACGCCCCCCACGGGCCCGCCGCCCGGCAGTGGGCGTCCTTCGCGGAGCTGGGGCCGGAGCGCGCCGTCGATCCCGCGGCCCTCGGATTGCCCGACCTGCCCAGCGCCCACCACATCCCGTACGCCCCCGACGTGCCGACGTGGTGGGTGCCGGGGTGGTCGCCCAGCCGGGCGACGTCCGTGGCGGTGCCGGAGCACGCGGCGTACTGGGGTGACCTCGGGCAGCGCCCGTCGGCGACCTTCCTGTCGGAGTCCTCCAACGGCTGCGGTCTCGGCAACAGCCTGGAGGAGGCGGCCCTGCACGGCCTGTTCGAGGTGATCGAACGGGACGCCTTCCTGATGGCCTGGTACGCCCGTACCCCACTGGTGGAGGTCGCGCTCCCCGACGAACTCGACCTGGTCGGGCACCTCGCCGACACTCTGGACCTGCTCGACTACGACCTACGGTTGTTCGACGCCACCACCGACCTGGCCGTGCCGGCGGTCGTCGCGCTGGCGCACCACCGGATGCCCGCTGTGGGGGCGCCGACGGCGTTCTTCGCGGCCGGCGCCCACCTGGATCCCCTCTCAGCGATCCACTCGGCCGTGGTGGAGCTGGTCGTCAACCTCCACGAGGTGCGCGACACGTGGCAGGGGGATTCGGCGCGGGCGGACCGCGACCGGCTACTGCCGATGCTCGACGATGCCGCGTTGGTCCGCCGGATGGACGACCACATGATGCTGCACTGCCTGCCGGAAGCACGGCCGCGCTACGAGTTCCTGCTCGGGGCCGGACGGACCCGGGCCTGGCGGGAGGTGTGGCCGGGACTGCCCCGTCCCGTCGAGGATCTCGCGGCCCTGTTCGGCGCGCTCTGCGCGGACCTGCACCACCGGGCCGGGGTGGAACCGATCGTCGTCGACCAGAGCATCCCCGAGCTGCGGCAGGCCCTCGGGTTGCACGCTGCCAAGGTGGTCGTCCCCGGCACCCTGCCGATGACGTTCGGTCACCTGAACCGGCGGACGCGGGGGCTGCCCCGGCTGCTGACTGTGCCGGCGGCGCTGGGCCGCCTGCCCGGGCGGCCCCGCCACGAGGACCTGGCGCTGCATCCGCATCCCTTCCCGTGAGCGTCCCCTCCCGGGCCCGGCCAGGGGGGTCGGGCCCGACGTGCGGGCCCGACCGCCAGGGGTCACCCGGCGGGCCGGCCGACCGGGAGCAGGTAGGCGAGAACCTCGTCGACCCCGTCGAGGAGGAGCAGTTCGTGGGCGATGTCGTCGTAGAACCCACCGACCATGCCCAGCCCGAGTCCCGTCGCCGCCGCCGTGAGGGCCAGGTTCTGGGCCAGGTGACCGGCCTCGAGCAGGCCGAAGCGCAGCGCCCGGAGGCCGTAGGTGGCCCGCAGCACGGGCAGGTCGACGTAGACCCCGAGCAGCGCCGGCAGCGCCGACAGGTCGATCCGTTCCTGGCTGGCCGGGGTGTCCGCCGACTGCGTCGCCGGTCCGGCCTTGAACCACATCGACGCGGTGGCCAGCTCGGCGTCGGTGGGCACCGGGCCGGTGGGCAGCAGGAGCCGGGACTCGGCGTCCACCTCGTACTGGTGGGCCGGGACGCCGGCCACGTCCCGGGCCAGCAGGCGCAGCCGGACCGCGTACTTGGCGCCGGCGCTCGGGTAAGGTCGGCGGACCCCGGGCCTGTCGGCCCGATCACTCGCCCCGCTGGCGGTCCACAACAGAGTGGCCAGGTGCGCGGCATCCAGCGGGCCGCAGAGCGTACCGCGTCCGCTGGCCCGCGCGGTGAGCGCGTCGCCGAGCGCGGCCGTCACGGGTGCGGCGGGGGGAAGTGCCAGAGGTGGGCCGGACCGTCGCCGGTCGCGTTGCCGCGTCCGGTCCGACGTCCGCGGCCGCTGCCCCTCGATCCGGCCCGGGGCGTAGCTGCTGGCCGCCAGGTACCGCCGGTCAGGGCTGGCGGTGCCGTCGGCGAAGAAGTCGGTGGGGCCGTCCGGCGCCAGTAAGGCGGCAGCGAGGAAGTGGTAGAGGGAGCGCTCCTCGTCGGGCATGATGCCCAACCGGTTGAGCAGCATGTGCAGTTGGGACGCCCACACCCCGGCCCACTGGTCGCCGCCGCCGGCAAGGCTCTCCAGTTGGGCGCGGGCGGCGCGCACCTGGGCGGCCCACCGGTCCCGGATCCGGGAGCCGTCCGCCGCGGAGGCGGTGATCTCGTGCCAGCGCCGTACCACCGAGCGGGCCTGCGTGGTGGCTGCGGCGAGCGCCGGCCCCTGCACAGTGCCCGCGGTCAGCGTGGTGCTCTCCGGGTGCCACCGCCAGGCGGTCGCGCTGCGGCGTAGCCATCGGGCCGCGGCGAGCATGTCCAGGTCGAGGGCGATCAGGGTGGCGAGGACCAGGTCGGTGGCCGCCACCATCCGCTGGCCGGGTCCCGGCGTACGCGCGACCACCTCGGCGGCGATCCGGCTGGAGGCGCCGAACACCGTCTCCGCCACCGGCAGCGCGGCCGGGCCGCCGTACCGCTCGGTCTCCGGCTCGTAGTCGACCTGCCGGGCCTGTGCGTGCCCCGGCCAGCCCGGACGGCCGGCGGTGCTGAGGTCGAGCAGCGGATGGTCGGCGGCCCGGGCCGCGGCCACCAACTGCTCCTGCCACCGGCGGTGCCCGTGCGCCTCGGCGCCCCGGGCCCGCACCCTCAGGTGGGGACCGTCGTCGAAGTAGCGGATGAAGAACCAGTCGGCGATCGTCCCGTCCCGACGTAGTCCCTCCATGAGCGGTGTGAGTGTGCCGGTGATGAAGTCATCGACGTGTTCCGCACTCCAGTGCAGATAGCAGTGCAGGCTGTGGAAGGAGCCCCGGCCAGGGTGGACGGGGGCGGCGGTCACGGGCATGGGAACTCCTCCGGACAGGTCGGAAGCCGGCGCGGCCGGACGACGTCGGCGGCGGCCGTCGACCGGGGCTCACCCATCGGTGCCCGTTCGGTACAGCTCGATCACGACCTCCGTCGCCGGCTGCCCGGGACGGGGGGCGGGCAGTGCCTCCTCCAGGACGACACCGTCCGGGTAGCGGGCCAGGGTCCGGGACAGGCAACGCAGGTGCAGCGCGCTCGCGAGGTCGACGTACTGGGAGCGGGGCTGTTCCAGGTAGGACATGAACGCCGTCAACCCCTTCGCGCCCTCGACGGCGGCGGCGCTGACGAAGACGTGCTCGGGCAGGCCGAGCAGGTGTCGCCAGCGCACGGCGGTACGTCCCACCTCAGCGGGCCGGGCGTCCAGCTCGGCCCGCCAGGCGGCGACGATGTCCGCGGAGAGCCGCCACTCCGCCCGGGAGAGGACCACCTCCCGGTACCGCAGCCGGGGCCGGCACCAGACCGGACCGACCGGGGTGCGGCGCAGCTGTCGGGCCGCCATGGCCCCGCCCGGTCCGACCGATCCCGTGCCCACGTCGGTGAGCATGCTGGTCAGGCGCTCGGGCAGCATGAGCGGCACCAGGAACCCGAGATAGACCACGTCCAACGGTTCACCGGTGGCGGTGACCACCAGGCGGACCTGATCGGTGGCGACGTCGTGGACCAGGTGCAGGTCGTCCGGGACCAGGGTTCCGTGGCGGCGGTCGTCGGCGATCTCGTCGCCGACGAGCAGCGGATGCAGGTTGCCATTGAACCCGTTGACCGGGCGGAGCTGGGCCACCCGGGCGCCGAGGTGGCGCCGGAGCTGGGCGGCGACGGCCGTTTCGGCCTCCGGGGGGAGCTGCCGCAGGAATCGGCTGGTGAACCGGCCCCAGCCGCCGTACACGTGATTGACACAGAACGACGCGCCGTCGTGGCAGGACTGTCCGAAGACCGCGTACGAGCCGGGTCGGCTGGTGAGCCAACGGGGCAGCCTGGGGGCGACGGCGTCGGGCAGCCCGTCGGGGACGGCCAGGTTTCCATCGTCGTCGGTCGTGACGGCGGCCACCAGGTCGGCCCGGAGCCGGGCCAGTTCGCGCAGCTCGTCACCGGGGGCGAGGTCGAGCGTCGGGTCCAGGGTGCCGTCGACGCCGACCAGGTGCGTCGCCTGCCAGACCGCACCGTACTCCTCGGCGAACTCCGTCGGCGACCCGCAGCGGCCGCCCACGCCGTAGCGGGCGACGAAGCGGTCCCGGGCCAGGCGGCGGACCACCGCGTGCTGGTCGAAGAGTTCGAAGAGCGGGGTCAGCGCGGCGAGGGTGCCCCGGTGGTCCCGGCCGTGGGCCCGGCCGAGGCCCACCGGGCGGACCAGGGTCACGTCCTCGGTGAGGGGCTGCGGACGACCCGTGCGGTCCGCGCCGAGCAGGGCGAAGGCCGCGTCCCAGCGGGAGCGTAGCCCGGCCAGGGCCGCCGGCCGTCCGGTCGCGTCGAGACCGGCGAACGCGGTGGTCCGGGCATCGATCTCGCGCAGCGACACGGCCACGTCGGCCAGGCCGATCCCGGCCAGCCAGTCGGCGACCGCGGCGAGGCCGTCGACGGCCTGCGGATCCACCGGGTACGCGGGGCGGAGCACGCCCTGTTCGACGAGCGCGTGCAGGTACGCCCGAGCCGCCGCGGACGCCTGCGACGCCGGACGGGGCAGCCGGGTGGCCAGTTCCGTCGCGAGCTGGTGCGGCGTCGCCACCCCGCCGGGCTCCAGCAGATCCAGCAGGTGCCGCAGCGCCCGGCTCAGCGGCAGCGTCAGCGCCTCCTCCCGTTGCACCCCGGGTGGCGCGTCGGGGGCCGGTGTCTGCCGACGCAGCCGGATCACCGCCCCGTCCACCCGCAGGCCGGGCGCCAGCGTGTGGGGCAGATCGCCGCGACGGTCGGGGTGCCGGAGCACAGCGTGGACGAGGGCGGACAGAGTGGCCCGGTCGGCGTTGGCGACCGCCACCACCTCCGGGGAGCCGGTCGGGTCCGGCACCGGCCCGTCCCAGCGGCCCCAGCCCACCCGGGTGAACCAGGACAGCGGCACGGTCCTGGTGGCCGCCCGCAGCGCGTACCGGAGCACGGTGGCCTCCGACTTGCGGGCCCGGTCGTCGGGTGCCGGGCCCTGCTCGGCCGCCCGGCGCAGCGCCCGCAGCAGGTCCACGCTGGTCAGCGCGACGGCCCGGGACAGTTCCTCGGCGCGGCACAGCTCGGCCAGGGCGACCCGGTCGGCGGCGAGCGCCGGCGCGAGAAGGGCGTCGAGTTCCGCGGTCTGCCGGTCGATGTCGTCGCGGAGGCCAAGCCAGGACGCCAGGCCGGGCAGGTGGTCGGTCCAGCCGGCCAGCCGGGTACGCGACGCCGCCGACGGGCTGCGCCCGTTGTGCACGTCGCGGCGCAGGGCCAGCAGCACCCGACGCTGGTCGGAAGCGGCCCGGACGACCCCCTCGTGCAGCACGTCGGCGAGCGCCGCGGCCATTCGCTCGGCGCGTGCGGTCAGCTCCAGCAGGCGGGCGGCGACGCCCCGGAACTCCTCGGTCACGGCCGACGGTTCCGGGAGGGTGACACCGGCGACCCGCACCATCGCGTACGGCGCCACCGTGACCTCGGGCGCTCGGGTGACGGGCCCGACCCGGCGTACGCCCGGCGCCGGCGTCCCGCCGACCGTGGTCCCGATCATCCTGTCTCCTCTCCCCCTGACCGCTTCCTGCTGGAGGACGGTGACGGCGTGTCCGCCGACACTCGCAGCCATGGCCGTGGGAGGCGTCCGCACAACTACGGATCCGGTTACGTACTCGGTGGCAGGTGCCGGCTGCGTAGCCGGTTGCGTACTTCTCCGGATGGTGCCGGGCGGCGGACCGCGGCTCTATCGGCCTCGACCAGCTCCGGACGGCGGCGGGCACGCTCGTCGCCCGGCTGACATCGACGGCCCGCCGTCTTTCTACCCCAGTGCCAGATCGACGGCAATCCTTCCTCCGCCGGGAAACTACACCTGGACCGATCAACTCGGGATCTGGCCGGATCGAAGAGTGCGGTGGGCTGTTGACTGTGAAGCGTCCGCCTTGTGTACTCGACATCCCCAAAGAGGATCTTCCCCCTAAGGATCCCTAATGCCAGGTAAACGGCCTTTTCTGAGCACGCTGGGGTTGCGGTCGCGCACCCGCAGCCACAGCCAGCGGCCGTCGCGCCACACCGTCCGATGATGCCCAGCCCGGCCGACCGGCTCGTACGAACTCGACGGAAATCCGGTCGGACGACCGGTCACCCGCTGCCCCGGACGGAATTCGCCGCACTCCGTCGTCAGCTCGACGACCTGCACACGGGAACCGGCGCAGCCGTCGCCCTCGCCGGAGAACCGGGCATCGGCAAGACCACGTTGATCTCCGCCCTCGCGGCGCAGGGCAGGGCGCACACCCTGACGGTGGTCGCCGCCAGCGGCCGGACGGGCACCGGTCCGCCGGTCGTGGTGGGAGCGGAACCCACCCTCGTCCTGCTCGACGACGTGCACCTGCTCGACACGGCGCACCGGGACCAGATGCAGCTGCTGATCGAACTGACCACCACCGCGCCGGTGCTGCTGGTCCTCGCCTACCGGGACCGACAACTGTCCCGTGGGGCGGCGGCGGTGCTGTCCCGGGCGGCCGCACGCGGCCAGCTCACCCAGCACCGACTAGGTCCACTGGACCTCGGCCAGACCCGCGAGCTGCTCGGTGACCGGCCGGACCTGACCCGGCTGCACGCCGAGGGTGACGGCAACCCGCTCTACCTGCAACTGCTGGCCGCCGCAGACGCGCAGGCCATGACCGACGCCCACCTGATCCTGCTCGGCGAGCTGGCCGAACTCGCCGACCGCGAACTGCGGGTCGCCCAGGCAGCCGCCGTGCTGCGTACCCCCGGTCCGGTGGAACTGCTCGCCGCGGTGGCCGGACTGGACGTCACGGAGACACTGTCCGCCCTGGACACCCTCACCGAGCTGGACCTGATGCGCCCGGTGCAGTTGCTGCCGCGCTTCGCGTTCCGGCACGACGTCGTCCGTCGGTTCGTCTACGCGCAGATCGGCCCCAGCCAACGCCTCGCCGCCCACCGGCGCGTGGAGACCGAACTGCTGGCTCGCGGCGCTCCGGTCACCCAGCGCGCCCACCACATCGCGCGGGCCCTCGACACGGGCCGTCCTGAACAGTTGCCCGTTCTGATCGACGCGGCGCGGAGCACCATGCACGACGCACCGGCCGATGCCCTGGAGTGGTTGGAGGCCGCGCTGCAGGTGCTGCCCGAGGGCGACGACCGCTGGTACGAAGCGCAGGTGCTGGCCCTGCGGGCCCAGTTGCTGCGCGGCGGTCGATGCGACGTGCAGCAACTGGTGCACACCTTCCTACCCCGGGC
The DNA here is from genome assembly GCF_031845925.1 of Micromonospora reichwaldensis. Lineage (NCBI taxonomy): Bacteria > Bacillati > Actinomycetota > Actinomycetes > Micromonosporales > Micromonosporaceae > Micromonospora > Micromonospora reichwaldensis. The sequence goes on from NZ_JAVRFL010000008.1 coordinate 96,223, forward strand.
GATCCGCATACCTGGCGGGGACTTCTCCTCGACCATGGCGGTCGCCGTCCGGGTACGCCGGATCCAGGGCCGGCACGCCGAGGCGTCGGTTCTGATCCGGGAGGGGCTGGCCGCGCTGCGGGGCACCACCCATCCCTCCACTCCCTCCACGGCCGTGGCCATGCACACGGAACTGGCGGCACTCGCCCTCGACCGGCTCGATCAGGAAGCCGCCCGCCTGAACGCCCGCGAGGCCGCCACCATCGCCCGACAGCACGGGGACCGGCTCGGGGAGGCGGCCGCCGTCGCCCAGATGGCGATGGCGCACCTGCTCGCCGCGGACAGCGACGCCGCGGACCGGGCCGCCGACGTCGCGGCCGATCTGGTGGACACCACGCCGGACAGCAGCGTCGTCACCAACCTGCCGGCCCTCTACCTGGTGGGCGCGACGGAGGACGCCCTGCACCGGTTCACCGAGGCGCAACGGCACCTGTCCCGGGGTGCCGAGGAGGCCCGCCGAACCGGACAACGGTTCATCCTTCCCGCCATCCTGACCTCGCTGGGGGCGGTGGAGTTGCAACGTGGACTACTCGACCGGGCCGGCCGCACCCTGGAGGAAGCCGCGGAACTGCTCGAACCGGAAGGCACGTCGACGGCCCGGGCTTCGGTCGCCGCGCTTCTCGCGCTCGTACGGTACTGGCAGGACTCCGACCGAGAGGCCGCCGCGATGATCGCCCTGGGTGATCAGGCCCTCGCCCTGATCCGGGACCAGGGGCCGGCCGAGGATGCGATCGTGCCCTGCCTCCTGGCGGACCTGCTGATCAAGGTGGCGGAGCCGGAACGCGGGCGTCGGCTGATGCTCGACGCTCTCGGCGGCCCGGAGATGCCACGGATCGCCCCGCCGAACCGGTCCCGGTGGTACGAGGCGCTGTCCATGGCCGCGCTCCGGATGGGTGACAAGCGTGACGCGAGCCGGTGGGTCGACCTGGCCGAGGCCTCGGTGCGCAACCTCTCCGTCAGCCGTCAGGGCTTCCTGATGCGCGCCCGCATGCGGCTGTACGCCGCACGCGGGGAAACCAGCCCGGCGCTGGCCGACGCGGAGCAGGCAGTCGAATGCTTCGCCGGTCGCGGACTGGACCTGGACCTGTGCCGGACGATGGCGGCGGCGGGAACCGTGCTGGTCGACGCCGGCCGCACCGACGATGCCCGCGCCTGGCTCGGACGGGCCGCCGCGCTCGCCGAACAGTGCGGTTCGGCCCGTCTGGTCGATCGGGTCCGCCGACAGCAGAGCCGTCTCGCCCCCGACGCGTCAACCAGGGGTGGCGACCCGCTGGCCGTGCTGACCGAGCGTGAACGGCAGATCGCCGATCTGGTGAGCCGAGGTATGACCAGCGTGGAGGTCGCACACGGGCTCTTCCTGAGCGTCCGTACGGTCGACACCCACCTGGGCCGGATCTACCGCAAGCTCGGCGTGTCGAACCGGGCGAGCCTGGCCCGGACGATGCTCCGGTCGCACACGACGACGCCGGCCGGGGAACCTCGGTGAAGTGAGCGGTGCGTCGGCCGTCAGCGCCGCCCGGCGTACGCCTGGCAAGGGTGACGGACGCCCCCGGGTCGGCGCTCCCGGAGGTCGAAGAGCGCGGGCTCCGGTGGCCTCAGCCGACCCGGATGGCCCCGGCCGGGCAGAGATCGGCGGCGCGACGGACCCGCTCGCCGCTTCCCGCCGGCGGCGCGGCGGCCCGCAGCAGCACCAGCCCGTCGGAGTCGTCCTGCGCGAAGACCTCCGGTGCGGCGAGCACGCAGTTGCCCGACCCGCAGCAGGCGTCCCGGTCGACCTCCACCCGCACCGTCGCCTCCTCGCCGACGGGCCGGCCGCCGGCGGTCACCAGGTCACCGGCAGAGCGTCGAGTCCGAAGACGACCGAGCTGTCCCGGGTGCTCAACTCCTCGGGCGCCGCCGTCACCTGAAGGCCGGGAAAGCGGCGAGCCAGCGCCACCAGCGCGATACGCAGCTCGGCCCGGGCGAGAGGCTGCCCGATGCACTGGTGCACCCCGAACCCGAAGGCCACCTGCTGGTGCGCCTGCCGGTACGGATCGAACCGGTCGGGCTCGTCGAAGACGTCGGCGTCCCGGTTGGCCAGGGAGATCAGCACGACCGCGCCCTCACCGGCCCGGATCAGCCGACCACCGATCGTGACGTCCTCGGTGGCCACCCGGAGCAGGCCGGTCCGCACGATGCTCAGGTAGCGCAGCAACTCCTCCACCAGCTCCGCCGCCCGGTCGGGCTCGTCACGCAGGATCGCGTACTGCCCCGGGTCCCGGGTCAGCCGCAGGACGCTCAGCCCGATCATGTTGGCGGTGGTCTCGTGGCCGGCGATCAGCAGCAGCAGCGCCATTCCGACCAGTTCGTCCACGTCGAGCTCCCCCGGCTCGACCCGTTCCCGGATCAGCCGGCTGAGCAGGTCGTCCGTCCCTTCGGGCCGGGCCCGCTTGGCGTCGACGAGCGCGCGGATGTAGTCACGCAGCTCCTCGAAGTCGCGCTGGACCCGCGCCGGCGGCATCTCGCGGTCGAGCAGGGTGCGGCTGCGGGTCTGGAAGAAGTCGTGGTCGGCATAGGGGACGCCGAGCAGGTGACAGATCACCATGGACGGCAGCGGCAGGGCGAAGGACGACACCAGGTCGGCCGGAGGCCCGGCGGCAGCCAGGACGTCGAGCGCCTCGTCGACGGTGCGCTGGATCAGCGGCTCGATCCGGCGGACATTTTTGATCATGAATTCGGCGGTGAGCATCCTCCGCAGGCGGGAGTGCTCGCCGCCGTCCATCTGGATGAACGAGCCCCTGCCGTCCTCGGCCGCCTGCGGCGGCAGCGGGCGCAGCAACGGAAAGCCGGGGCGGCGGAAGTCGGAGCTGAAGGCGGGGTGGCGCAGCAGTTGGCGGACGTCGGCGTGCCGGGTGACCAGCCAGGCGGGAGCCCCGGTGGGCAGCCGCACCCGCCTCACCGGGCCGACGTAGCGGTCTCGTTCGGCCTCGTCCAACGGGGTGAACGGACCTCGGGTGGGATTTACCGGCGGCCAGAGGGGCAGTTCCGCCTCCACGACACCTGTCACATGGACCACCTCCGACGACAACAGCGGGTAGCCATATCGATGCGCTACGTTACCCACCGGCGAAGGTCGACACAATCCCCGTCACCCGACCGGTGCGGCGCCCACGACCGTCCCGCCGGGCCGGCGACCCGGCTCGGGCGACCGGGCGGCCGGCGGCGTCGCGCCGGATCCGCAGCCGGCGGTACGCGTGTAGTCCTGCGTCCCGAAGTAGAGCGCCAGGTTGCCGCTGAAGCACATCTTGATGTCGCTGCCGTTCAGGCGCGGCTAGGGCGTGTGTCGAAGTCCTCGGTCGAGCCGAGGCGGAGTCCAGGCGGCGTCCGGCAAGGCGGAGATCGGTCCGGATACCGGTGTCGTATCCGGACCGATCTCCAACGCCGCCGGGCGCTGCCTGGGCCCGCCGCAGGCCGGCCAGGGACTTCGACACACGCCCTAGTAGTGCAGGTGGTGGATGAGAGGGACCGAGTGGACAAGACGGCTGACGGGCCCGGCGGCCTCATCGCCCCTCTGTCGAGGACGACGACGGCTGACGACCAACCGCCAGGCGGGCCCAGACTCCAAGTCAGCTCGCACAGGGAACGGCCACGACGGGTTGTGCGTCGTGGCCGTTCAGTCATCTCCCTGCCGCGCACTGCCCGGCCCAGGTCAGCTCTCGAAGGCGTCCTTGACCTTCTCCTGCTCAAGGGGTCAGGTGGGCATCGGTGCGGGTGGGCTGTCGGTCGATGTCGGGTTCGAGGTAGATCGTGGTGGCGGTGGGTAGGGCCAGCCGGATCCGCGCCTCGGCGTCGTCGATGGTGGCGGCGACGTCGGCTCCCGGCTCGGCGGTGCCGACGGCGATCTTCGCCACGACGAGGAGTTCTTCCGGCCCGAGGTGCAGGGTGCGCAGGTGGATGACCCGGTCGACGCCGGGGGTGGACACCAGCTCGGTGTGGATCGCGGCGACCTGTTCGGGCAGGGCGGCCTCTCCGATGAGCAGGCTCTTGGTCTCGACGGCGAGGACGACGGCGATGGCGACGAGCAGGACACCGATGCACAGGGTGGCGATGCCGTCGAAGATGGCGTTGCCGGTGAGCACGCTGACGCCGACCCCGCACAGCGCGAAGATCAGGCCGAGCAGGGCTCCGGCGTCTTCGAGCAGGATCACTGGCAGTTCGGGGGCGCGGGCGTGGCGTACGAAGGAGACCCAGCCTCGGTTGCCGCGGACCTTGTTGGCCTCCTTGACGGCGGTGTACATGGCGTAGCTCTCCAGCGCGATCGCGATGACCAGTACGGCGACGGCGATCAGCGGTGCGGTCAGCTCGTGGGGATCACTGATCTTGTGGTAGCCCTCGTAGAGCGCATACAGGCCACCGAGCGTGAACAGGATGATCGCGACGATGAAGGCGTAGACGTAGCGTTCGCGGGCGTACCCGAACGGGTGCAGCGCCGACGGGGCGCGGCGGGCGCGTCTACCGCCGACCAGCAGCAACGCCTGGTTCGTGGAGTCCGCCACCGAGTGCACGCCCTCGGCGAGCATCGACGCCGACCCGGTGACCGCTGCGGCGACGAATTTGCTCACCGCGATGCCCAGGTTCGCGACCAGCGCTGTCACCACGGCCTTGGTGCTGCCCTCCGCCGCCATCAGTTGTTCCCTCTCGTCGTACGTCATGGGTGTGGGTGGTCCTTGTGCCAGCGGCGCGGCGGGGTGGTGCCGCAGGTGCCGGCAGCACGCCGCCGGCCCGCTTTGAGGGGCGAGCCGGCGGTACGGGCGGTGTGACGGTCAGTGGACGCGGCGGCGGCCGTAGGCGCCGGCGGCGACGGCCACGCCGATCGCGGCGAAGACGACCTGGATGGCCAGTTCGATCCAGTCGACGCCGGCGGTGTCGTCGACACCGAGTGCACCGGCGACGAGGGTGCCGAGAATCGCGGCGACCACACCGATGAGCAGCGTCAACCAGATGGGGATGGTCTGTTTGCCAGGTACGACCAGCCGACCGAGTGCGCCGATGATCAGGCCGATGATGATCGCGGTGAAGAAGCCGGTGACCTCCACGAGCCATCCCTCCAGAGCTGCTGTCGTCGGCTCCGATCATTGCCCTGCCCTGCGAGTGCCGAAACCGCCGTGAGTCGCCTTGGGAACGTGGCCGCGGTCAGCCAGCGAGCGGCCCCTTCCGCAGCGCCACCCCGGGTGGCGCCCGGCAGTCATGCTCGAAGACATGATCCGGTTTGTGCTCAACGTGCTGTGGCTCGTCTTCGGCGGGGGTCTCGTGCTCGCCGCTGGCTATGGCATCGCCGCGCTGATCTGCTTCGCTCTGGTCGTCACGAGCCCGTTCGGCGTCGCATCGCTACGCCTGGCCCTCTACTCCCTGTGGCCGTTCGGCCGCACCGTCGTGCCCAAGCCCGGCGCCGGGATCGCGTCAGGGCTGGCCAACGTCCTCTGGGTGGTGCTGGCCGGGTGGTGGTTGGCGCTGTCCCACATCCTCGCCGGCATCGCCCTCTGCGTCACGGTCATCGGCATCCCGTTCGGCATCGCCAACTTCAAACTCGTCCCCGCCGCACTCTGGCCCCTCGGCCGCGAAGTCATCGACGCACCATAGGGTGGCAGCCTGCCGGCCGAACCCCGTCGCCGACCTGTGGCTGGCCGCCTCCGCCGAGTTGGCCGCAGCGAACCGGGCTGCCTACCTGTCCGGCCACCGTCATGGATTGATGGCCTCTGAGGCGCACCGGGATCGGACGCGGACGCCGGCCGACCAGACCGGCACGACGATGAGCGTCGTCGATGTTGCCGGAGCGGTCCGGGTCGTGTTGCAATGGCTCACATCGCCGCAGCGCGGGGGCAACCGCGCTGGGAACGGCAGCACGGGAGCAGCAGCGCCGGCAGCGCGCCGGTCTGACCGGCCCTCGCGCGTCGCCTCGCCGGGCCGCCTCCACGTACGACGGGCACACCCCTGGGCAACCGTCCCTGCCGTACGTGTCCCACCACAGCCGACGCCCGAGATCCGACCGGCCGGAGGCATCCGGGCCGTCTGCCATGGCACCGGAAGCGGCGACCAGACAAGAGGTGAGCATGTTCTCCCGGCAGAGTTTCGCGGGATGGTACCGAAATCGATTCGTGTGGGTGGCGGCGATCCTGACCTTGACGGCCGGCGCGGTCGTACTGGCCAACTCGGCCGGACCGGAAGCCGAGCCGACGGATCTGCGGACACGGATCATGGTCCGAATGCGGAGCACGCTCGAGCAGGTGGACCCGGGGCAACACCACCACGCTGGACATGACGCACCGCACGCCGCCATCGAGGGCAGGGCGAGACCGGCGGTGGTCTGCGGGGTCCGCGTCTACGGTCACGAGCCGGCGGAAGCCACCGCCCTCGCCGACGTGCGGACGGTCTACGGCTTCCGCCTCTGCGGGATCGCCGAGCAGAAGCGTCCGTGGGACTGGGCCGTCAAGCTCGTCGGCCCGGTGATCATGGACATGTCCATCGAGCCCCCCGGCATTCGGGTGGTCGAGGCGAGCGCCGACGTCGCGTTCGTCGACCGGCTGCGCGAGATGTTCCCGCAGAAGTACGTGGAGCAGGCGCGCGAGGAGGCGCTGACCGGGCCGGAAATGGCAGACCTGCGTCGCCGGTACGACGCCGCAGCCGGGCTCTGACCGCGCCACGAGGACCGGAACCGGCGGCCGGGCCAGGCGAGCGATCCCGGGCCGGCGGGTGCGTCCGCACGGGCCGGTACGACCGGACGCGACGCGTCAGCCGTCGCCCAGCGACACCAGCAGCTCCTGCGGACGGTGGTCGGAGACGCCGCCCGCGTCGCCGAAGCGGTAGGAGTGCACCCGCACCGCCGACGAGGCGAGCGCCCAGTCGAGCCGCCACCACCGCGGCCAGCCGGCGGACTCCGCCCAGCCCGCCGGGTAGAGCGACGGCATCGCGTGACCGGCGCCGCGCAGGCCGTCGGGCAGCTTGCGCAGGTCACCCATCGCCGGGCTGGTGTTCAGGTCCCCGGCGAGCAACACCGGATGGGGGTTGGACCCCACGTCACGGGCCAGCGCCCGCCCTGCGGTTCCCACTGGGCGTGCTGCTCGCGCAGCACCCGGTAGAAGTCGCCGTCGAACGGGCCGCGCTCGGGCGATAGCTGCACGGGCAGATGCAGGTTGTCGCCGGCCGCCGCCGAGGTCCAGGTCGGTGCGGAGGTCTTGTAGCGCCACTGGTCGCCGGCTCCCGCCACCGCCGGCGGCAGGCCGGCCGGCCGGCCGGCTCCAGCGGCACCTGCCGCAGCACCGGCAGGCGGGAGACGGTGACCAGCCAGAGCGCGCCGGCGCCGGCCAGGACCGCCACCGGCCAGCGACGCCGCCGCGCGGTGGCGGGCGGCGTCGCCTCGGTGCCGGCGGCGGTCACCGGCGCGGCCGTCGTCACGCCGATTCCCACCGGGGGGGGGTGCCTCCGACCGGGAACGAGGCGTCGTAGAGCTGCCGGAACGTGCGCGACAGCAGCCACTGCGCCGCGCCGGTCGCCACCCCGGCGGTGATCGTGACGTTGACCAGGAAGTGCAGGCCGGCGAAGCCGAGCAGGGACGGCAGGCCGCGCCGGCGCAGCACGAAGCCGTACATCCTGGCGTCGCAGGCCAGGAAGGCGGCAAGCAGCGCGGGGGGAACCACCGCCCCACGGCCCCAGCAGCAGCGGTGCGGCCAGCGCCGGCAGGGCGACGAACGCGGCGAGACTGCCCTAGTACTCCAGCAGGAGATCCGTTCTGACCTGCTGTGACGGTGTGGTTTTGTCCGTGGTCAGCAAGCAGCACCGCTGAGTCTCGTGGTTGTGTGGACCCAAGATGCGGCGGTGGCTGCCGCCTACAGAGTAGACGCTCAGCGATGGTCTGAGCTTTTCAACGAGCTGATGGAAACGATCGAGGCACGCTTCGCCCGGCCCGAACCACGACGCCGGGTCCGCGATTTCGTCGCTGGTCTCCTTGCTCCGTTGCCGGTCAAGAACTGCTGGACGATCGCTGAGCACGCCGGCGATGACGGCCCCGGTGGGATGCAGGATCTGATGGGCCGAGCCAGCTGGGACGACGCGCTTGTCCGTGCCGACGTGCGGGACTTTGTGACGGTCCGTCTCGGGCACCCGGACGGGGTGTTGCTGGTCGACGAGACGGGCGATCTGAAGAAAGGCACCCACACCGTCGGCGTGCAGCGGCAGTACTCCGGGACCGCCGGGAAGATCGAGAACTGTCAGCTCGCGGTGCACCTGTCCTATGCCTCATCGCTCGGTCACACCCTGGTCGACGTCGCCCTTTACATGCCGAAATCGTGAACCGACGATCCTGCCCGCAGGGCTGAGGCCGGTGTTCCCGATACCGTCACGTTCGCCACGAAACCACAGCTGGCACGCCGTCTGATCGAGGCCGCCGTCACCGGCGGGCTGCCGTGCCGGTGGGTCGCTGGCGACGAAGCCTACGGCGGTGACCCGCAGTTGGCAGCGGCACTGCGAGGCCACAAGCTCGGATACGTCCTCACGGTCGCCTGCTCGCACCGCGTTCCGACTGCCCTTGGCGTCCAGCGGGTCGACCAGATCACTACTGGCCTGCCGCAACGGGCATGGCAGCGGATCTCAGCCGGTGCCGGCGCGAAAGGACACCGCTACTACGACTGGGCATTCATCACCCTGCCGCTGGCCGCCGATCAGCATCAAGGCCATCACTGGTTGTTGATCCGCCGCAACCGCAGCACTGGTGAAAAGGCGTTCTACCGCTGCTGGTCACCACAACTCGTCCCGCTGCACCACCTGGTCGCCGTCGCCGGCAGGCGCTGGAGCATCGAGGAATCGTTCCAGGCCACCAAGACCGGTCTCGGCCTGGATCAGCATCAACACCGCCGCTGGAAAGCCTGGCACCGCTGGACCACCCTGGTCATCGCCGCTCACGCATTCCTCGCCGCAGCCACCGCGGTCAGCAGCGTAAGCCCCGACGACCTGATCGCGATCACCGTCAACGAACTCCGCCGCCTGTTCCACGCCCTGGTCATCGATCCTGTCCGACGCGTCGCCGACGTCATCACCTGGTCCATCTACCGACGACGGCATCAAGCAAGCGCCAGAAGCAGTCACTACGCCCGGCAGGCCCTCGCCGAACCCTGACGGGCCCACCATCATCTGATGCAGCAAGATGACGAGATGGTCGCCGAGGACGCCACCCCAGATCGCATGACCGACGCGGAGATTCACCAACTCGCCAGGCTGCGCGCACGCTACGCGGCCCAAGAGTTGGACCAGTTCGAGCATTGGTGCGTCGAATCGCCTTATGGCTCGGTGTTCATCGACATCAGCCGACGATGCGCTCCAGGCACCGAAGACGCGTACCACGTCCTCTGGCCACTACCCGATCAACCCCACGACCCGCACTAATCTCGCTTGAACCCGCGAGACCACGGCGCGCACCAGACCACCGAGCGATCTCCTGCTGGAGTACTAGGCGCGCGAGGCGGTCTCGAAGCCCTTGCCGAAGCGGCGGGCGCGTGCGTAGAGCGGAATGCGCAGCCGTTCCCGGTGGAACAGCTTGCGCAGCAGCCCGGAGAGCTCGTTCACCCCGGCAGCAGCCACCTGAAGGTGGCGGCCGAGCAGCTTGAATCAGGGCTGTTCGGGTGACGTCAGCGCCCGAAATTCAGCAGTACGGGCGTACGTGATGAATTGTGAGACGGAACAGCAAGAAGGCCCCGACTCACCGAAGTGGATCAAGGGCCTGATCTGCTGATTTACTGTCGGGACGGCCGGATTTGAACCGACGACCCCTTGACCCCCAGGACGATTCGGTAAGCGCTATCGCACACGTCACGCACGCTGCCCCCAAGATCAGGCCGTGTAGTCGACGATATACCGTCCACCATCCCGCACGACGTGTGGTCCCCTCCTGGTCCCCGGTCGCACGTCGAGGAGCTGAGCGCCGGTGACCCTCGCCAGACGCTCCATCGGCACGGAGCGGGCACGCCGCGCTCCCCTGATTTGCAACAATCAAGACTGCTGTCGGCCAACGTCGGTGGCCGTCGCTGACCTGCTCGTCGCGTCGACTCCCGTCGACCCGGGGCTACATCTGTCGGTCGGCGGCTGTACGGCCGCCTTTTAATCCGTAGCTTCGGCCGACGCAATCTCTTACGGGCACTCCCGACGTCGGACAGTTCCTGGGCGCCGTCTGCCAGCTTTTCGGCTCGGTCGGTTGCTGGCCATCGCTGCTGTACTGCTCGGCCCCGCTCCCTGGCCAGTTAGGGAGCGGGGCCGACCGGCAAGCTCGCAGGAAGTGAGCCGCCGAGGAGATTGGTGCCGTCGCTGTAAGATCTTTCGGTATCGTGAAGTATCACAACTCCATGATCGATCACCGATAGAACGTTCCCGCGACTAGCCCCTCCACGCAGGGCTAGTCACCACACCAAGCCTCACTCGGCGACGTCATCGACCGATCACCCAATCACCGGTAGTTCACGCCATACGAATTCATGTAAGCGTACTCGTGGCAACGCGCCTCCGACCGGCCATTACTGCCGGCCCAGCTACCATAAGCAGTATATTCGCTTCCGCTGTTCTCAGTGCAGCGCACGAACTGCCGGAATTGATTGAAGTCGTTGCCGCTGCAGATCGACCACCTCACACCGCCATAGGAGTTCAGCGAAGTGCCTCCCGTGGTGCACGATGCCGCACTTGCCGGAGAGGCTGGCGAGAACAGGGTCATAGGAACTGCGATTGCGAGTGCTGCCATAACAGTCCGCAGGCCTTTTGCGCGATTCAACGAACACTCCCGCTCTCTTGGATTTGCGCAGTGATTGACCCGGCTGATGGAGGCCGACACGTTCACAGTCCTCTCGCAACAGCCTCTCCAGAATGGCCATTAGCGTCAGTCAGATTGCCGTCGTCACCCCGTCAGACGAGACCGGCGGCATCTGCGCTGCCAACCGCCGCCGGATGCGCCCTACGCTACATCGACGTACCCAACTGAGTCAATGCCGACATGGCATCTCCTTCGATAGCGCCCGTTCGTAGGCGGATCCTGACCACAGGAGCGCCCTCTAATCTGGATGATCCGACTTACCTAAGCCTCGATTCGCAGACGATTCTTTGGTTGGCGGGATCCCAGAAGTAGGCAGTGTCGCTGGATTGTGGAAGGATAGGAGCAGGTGCGCGAAGTCCGGGGCTGGCTGCCCTTGGTGGACGTCAGCACCGAGATTTGTCCGACGTAGCTTCAGGGCGTCACCCACCTGAAATAGGTCCGTTTAAGCCTAACGCCTAATCCCTTACCGACCTGGACGTTCCCTCACTGCTACCGGCTGAGGAGCACAGCGGGAATGTCGGCCGCCCCAATCACCTGGCGCGGACTGATGAACCGCCGTGCGAGCTTGCCGGGCTGCTCGACGTCGACCCGTCGACCATCCGGGGCAGCGCACCGTCCCACCCTTGCAGGGCCCGCCGTTCATCCAGATTTCCGACCGCGTGGTGAAGTACGCGACGGCCGACGTAGAGCAATGGCTCTCCGCCCGCCGGGTCTACCCGAAGGCGGCATGATGGCCCCTCCCCAGCAAGCACCGATCGGCGTATACCTCGCCTCCGATGTGGAATTCCGCCCAGGCCGAGATCGCCCCTACCGGGCACGCGTCCGATGGGTCGACCCGACGACGAAGCGCCGGCTGTCCAAGTCCACGACGGTCGCCACCCCAGAAGCGGCGCAGGCCTGGATCGACGGAATGGTCAGTGCGGCGCAAGGTGGCGTCGATCCGGTCGCCGCGACAAAGCGACTGGCCGAGTACGGCGACAGCGTGTTGACGCTGGCGCTACGTGGTCTGGAGCGGAAGACGCTGGATCCATACCTCGCCGGCTGGCGGAAGCGGGTGGTGCCCGCCCTCGGTCACATCCACGTACGAATGATCACGAACGGTGCCGTTGACCGGGCCGTGCACGGCTGGATTGCCGACGAGTGCAGCCGTTCCACGGTCAAGAACAGTCTTGCCGTGCTGGCCAGGGTGATGGAGCAGGCCGTACGGGACGGCATCATCCCGCGCAATCCCGCACAGGTGACCGGATGGCAGCGCGAATACCGGCGAGCAGAAGACGAGTTGGACGACCCGCGCACGCTCGCCCTGCCCAACTGGGAATCGCTGACCACGCTCGCCGCCGCGCTGGTGGAACGGTCCGCCAACGCCTTTCCCAGCCGCAACGGCGGTGATCAGTCCTTGGATGGTGATCTTCCTGCGCTGGGCGGCTCGTACACTGACGAAAATGGAGGACCACACGGCCACCGGGATCGGTGCACGTCCGGCGCCCGCCTTGCGGGAGTACGTCGCCTCGTATGTCGGCTTCGACCTCCGCAGGCTCCCGACGGGGGTGCACTGCGGCCCGCCGAGCCGCGCGCTCACTGCGGTGATCAGCCTGTCAGATCCTCTGGAGGTGGCGGCGGGCGTTGACGACGGGTCGCCGGCCACCCGATTCGGCAGCGTGGCCGGCGGTCTGATGTGCCGGTCCGTCGCGATTCACCACGACGGACGCCAGCAAGGTGTTCAGGTATCGCTGACACCGCTCGGGGCCCGGGCCATCTACGGCATGCCCGCCGCCGAGCTCGCCCACCGACTGGTCCCACTTGACGAGCTTCTCGGAGCGCTTGCCGTCGAGCTGGTCGACCGGCTCCGATCGGCGACAACATGGGCGGCGCGGTTCACCGCGCTGGACGAATTGCTCCTCCGAGCTGTCGGCCATGGCGCTTGCGGCGGCCATGTGCGCTGGGTGCGTCCCGAGGTAGCCGAGGCATGGCGCCGCCTCGTCGCCGCGCGGGGTTGCGTCCAGGTTGGTGCGGTCGCCGCGGAACTCGGCTGGAGCCGTCGGTACCTCACCGAGCGGTTTCGCGGTGAGGTGGGCCTGTCGCCGAAGACCTTCGCCCGAGTCATGCGCTTCGAGCACGCGCACGAACTGGCGTCGGCGCAGGACCCGCTCCCGTGGGGCGATGTGGCAACCGTCTCTGGCTATGCCGACCAGGCCCATCTCGTGCGGGACTGGCGCGAGTTCACGGGCCGATCGCCGACGGCCTGGCGTCGCAGCGAAGCCCTCCTCGGAGCCGGGTAGCCGCCAACCGCCTGCCCGTCGCGTCGGCTTCTCTTCCCTTTTCTTCAAGACCGCCCGATCGCTGGCGTGGACGATCGTCGGCATGAGACTCGTCAACCACGAACGCAATGCCATGGACCTGCGGACCACCCCCGTGCACCTCGGACTGGGATCGAGAGCGAAACCCGTCGAGGGCTTCACCTGGGGCCCGGAGGTGCTCCAGGCCTACAGCGCCGCAGTCGCGGCAGACGGCGCCGAGGGCCGGATGGTGATGATCTTCGACGGCGACGGGCTCGGCGACCATTGGGAGAGCCACCCAGCAGGCGACGAACTGGTCGTTTGCCTCAGCGGGTCCGTGACGGTCACCCGCGACGTGGACGGGCTGCCCGACCGCGTTCTGCTCGGACCGGGCGAGGCCACCATCAACCCGGCCGGGGTATGGCACGTGGTTGACATGGAGGGGCCGACGTCCATCCTGGCCATCACTGCGACCCTCGGCACCGACCACCGTCCTCGGACCGACACCCGGCCGACCGAACGCGTCGGCACGCCCAGCCCGGAGGAAGCGCCGTGAGGACACGCATCGCGTGCCTCGGCGACAGCCTCACCCGCGCGCAGTTCAGCGTCGACTACCTGGATCTACTCGGACAACGCCGCCCTCCCGGTGACGTGCAGCTTGCCCGTTTCGGCGCCAACGGCGACTTCGCCTACAACCTCTTGCAGCGCCTCGATGCTGTCGTCACGAACCCACCCGATGTGATCACCGTGTTGATCGGGACCAACGACGCCCGAGCGAGCCTTGCCGGCTACCCCGTCGAGCAGGCCATGAAGCGCAAACAGCTCCCCGATCGCCCGTCGGCCGGCTGGTTCCAACAGTGCCTGGGAGCCGTCGTCGCACGGCTGCGAGCGGAGACCGACGCGACGATCGGTCTGCTGTCGCTACCGGTACTCGGCCAACAACTCGACGGAGCAGCGGCACACGCATCGGAAGCGTACAGCCGGATGATCGCCGAGGTCGCCGCCACCAACGAGGTGGCCTACCTTCCGCTCCACGAACGCCAGATCGAGGAACTGCGCCAAGCGGACCCGCCGCCGATTTCATACCGGGAGGTGACGCCCGCAGCGGTCGTCGGCGTCCTCGTCCAGCACGCAGTGCTGCGTCGCAGCCTCGACACGATCTCGCGGCGGCGAGGTCTCGTGCTCACGACCGACCACATCCACCAGAACAGCCGCGGTGCCGCCCTTATCGCTGAGGTCATCGACGCCGGTCTGCTGCCCCAGAGCGCGTAGCTGGTTCCGGCGCCCGGCCAGTCGGATGCCATCTACCGCGCGGAGGTGGCATCCGATCCAGGCGGTCAACGCCTACGCCATCCGGCTCGTCTGGCTGCGTGACCAGCGCGAGGGCACCTGGGTCACCGTCCCGTGGCGGCTGCTGTCGTTGACCGCGACCCCATTCGGCGAGCCGGTGGCTCTGTCGATGACGAGAAGCAGCGCTTCTCGGGCAGTTCGGGAGGCACTGCCCGTGCTGGATGTCGATGGCTTCGGGCAGCAGCTCGGTGTCGATCGGTAGGACGCCGTGTGCTGCTCGTCCGAGGCCCGGGACAAATGCGCTGGCTACGGGCGCAGGGTGCGGCCCGTCTCGCCGTTGCCGAGTACCGGCAGGTGCCTTCCGTTCTGGCCCCGTTCTCGTATAGCTACGGCGTCAGGGCTGCGGTGAGAGATCCCGCAGTAAGTGCCGGACTTACTGCGGCGGAGTCCCTACCGTGATCACTGCGGGGTGCGATGGCGCTGGGCGATCCGGGAAGTGAAGTCGTACGCCGGCAGCGACGCCCACCTGACGGGCGACGCGCTCGACCGCGTCAGTAGGCAGATCCAGCCGCATCCTCGGGAACCGGCCGCGCCAGAGCAGGAACTTCAGCTGAACCGTGAAGCCGACGCACCGAAGAAACCGGCCCAACCGCAGCGAAGTACCGGCGCGTCATGGCAGCGATCCGAAAAGACATCTCGGAAGGCACCTTCACGCCAGGCCAGCCTCTACCGTCCGAAGCAAAGCTGGGCACCCAGTACGCAGTCAGCGCGCCCACATCGGCCACGACTACACCCACGTCCTCGGCTTCTCCGCCGACGAGCAACGCCGCATCGACCGCGACACCAACTACACCCCCGCAACGCCCGCCGCCCCTACCACCCCCTCGCCGCGTGGGGCTGGGACCGCGCCCGCGCGCTGGACTTCCTCCGCGACACCTACCGGGTGCGGTGGCAGCGCAGCTGCTGCACCGCTGACCACCGCAGGTGGCACCGCGGAGCTCTACCGCGCACCGCGGTGACCGCCGGCGGGTCCCGCGCCGCGCTCAGCGGCCGAGGACCCGGGTGCGCAGTTCCGCCCGCCACTCGACGTACTCCACCTCGGCACCGCCGGCGTGCCGGGCGTAGAGGAACCGGCGAGCCAGCCGTAGTAGGTGGACACAGCCATGCCGATGACCCGGAGGACGGGCTCGACCCCGAAGCGGTCTTTCAGCTCGTTGACGAGCGTCACGACCGTCGCCGGGTCGGGTCGAGCTCCGAGGCGAAAAAAGCCGACGCGGCCTTCAGAATCTCGTTGGCCCGCTTCAGCTCGGCGTTCTCCCGCCGCAGCCGACGCAACCAGCCATGGAAGATACCGATGGCCTCAAGAAGTTACTGAAAGGTGAGCCGACCAGCGCCGTGGGCACCGCCTACACGCCGGTGGAGGAGCAGTACTCGCGAGAGCTCGGAGTGCACCGCCCTGGCGACAACCGCGTCATCCTGGTCAATGGGGTGTCCGGCACTGTCACCGCTCCAGACGCAACCCTGAGCCACGTGTTCGCCGCCCGGCCGGCCATCACCGACGTAGCACCGGTCCCCCCGGGTCCACTCGGCGGCGTGGCGGGCTGCGGCAGCAGCCAAAGCAAGGACGGCCTCACCAAATTCTGCACATGGGTCGACGACCACACCATCGGCATGGTCACCTTCATAGGCTTCCCTCAGTCCGACGACACGCACGATTTGTTCCGGCAGATTCGGGCAGAGTTCGAACACCGGGCACCCTGACCCGTGGCACCGGCGGGTTCTCGACCATCACCTGCCCATCCGGCCGCAGGTGCGCGACGGTCGAATCAGAACAACCGCCGGCCGCACCCATCCCGTCAAACAAATCGCCGAGCAGCTCGTCTGGGACTGCGAAGATCGAGAAGGCAACTACACGCCGACGGCATGAATCACTACGCTCGAAGGTCCGTCACCTGAGGAAGACCAGGACCAGAGCAGCCTGCGATCCTGCCGCATATCGAGGGCTCGTCGAACCGCCCGCCGTAGCGACAGCTGGCAACATCTACAGCGCTTGACGCGGGATCTAGAGACCACATGCCGCTCCGCCCGGGACGCAGACGAAGCGGCAGGCCAAAGCATTCCTAAGTCAGCGAGCCAGCGGCCAACGATCATCGCCGTTACCGCCAACAAAGATCATCCGTTACCGGATGTTACCGCCGCTACCGGAGAAGATCTTCATCTCCCCAGGTCAACCGGTCGGGACGGCCGGATTCGAACCGACGACCCCTTGACCCCCAGGACGCTTCGCCACACGTCCACGCACGTCACGCACGCTATGCCCATGATCAAGCTGTGCGGCAGACAGCGCACCGTCCATTAGCGCGGACAACGTGTGGTCCCCGCGTGGTCCCCAGCCCGGCGCATCGGTAAGCCTGCTGCCGTGGCGCGAACCAGCACGCCCGCCACCGAGCCAGCCGCTCGCTCCGCAGACCCAGCCACCAGGGCCGCAGATGAAGCCAGCCGGCAGACTTCCGGGACCTCAGTCAGTTGCAGTCTTTCGACGCCAGGGAGCTTGTGCGGCCATGGCCACCAACTCGCACTGAGAGCGTTGCAGTACGGCTACGGCCGCACCTGAGAGACCGGCCTCCGCACATCGAGCAAGAATCGCTTCCACGGCATTCAGCCAGGAAGCAACGACTTGCGCCAGCGGCACCTCTCCCACCCACTCGCTTACCGGCTCGCCAGTTCCGTCACAATTTGCCTCGATATACAAGCTCGGGGCCGAGGCAGGCAAAAGCCGGTAGTAGACGTAATACGGCCCATCGAAAAAGTAGGCGAAACCCTCACCCTCTCCACTTAACGTCTCGCGTAGAGCCGTAACCGTTGAACTGACTACGGAAGCGATTAAGTCGGACCAAGCATCACCAGGAAAGGACCGGTCAGGGAAGCGGATCCATAGCCGTCCGACGAGGGGAGCGTCGTCACCCGTCAACACTTGGATGTCCCGCA
Organism: Micromonospora reichwaldensis; assembly: GCF_031845925.1. Classification (NCBI taxonomy): domain Bacteria; kingdom Bacillati; phylum Actinomycetota; class Actinomycetes; order Micromonosporales; family Micromonosporaceae; genus Micromonospora; species Micromonospora reichwaldensis. The sequence continues at coordinate 113,641 of NZ_JAVRFL010000008.1, forward strand.
GGTCCACCCGGACGTCATACATCTACACCTGCCGTAGAGGTGCGGGGGCAACGACAGCGCGAGGGTACAGGATGCCCAAGCCGCCGCCGCAGAGGTAACAGGGGGTCACTTCGCTTCAACGGTCTCCGGTGGAGCTGCCAAACAAGGCTAAGCACCGCTCGGCCTTGCTTGACCAGCGGTCAAGATGCGCTACCGGCCCGGCGCACTTGACCGCCGTGGTCCCCAGGAAGCCAGAAGGGCCGACCCGATGTGTCGGATCAGCCCTCCTGACCTGCTGCTACACCTTGTCGGGACGGCCGGATTCGAACCGACGACCCCTTGACCCCCAGAGATCGGCAGTACGGTCCGGTTCGGCTCCCGCCGCTGGTCAACGGTCTGATTGTGGTTGCAGTCGTTTCGCAGGGTGTTGTCGGTTGCTGTACTTCACTGCTGTACGTGCGCTCAGCGGCCCCACACCGCGCGAAGTCCGGCACGCCTTGGCCGCCCTGATGCGGCGCTAGCCACGCCGACGTCCCGCGCACCGCCCGTCCAGGCACCACCCTGAAGGCACTGTTTCAGGCGCCCTACCCCCGGAACGCTACCGGCCTGTCCAAGGGACCGACCGGTCGAGGACGAGGACGAGGTACTGTGGCTCGTGCTTCCCAGCCTTCAGTTCAGCGAGTTTCACAAGTTCCTCGTGAGCGCTGGCGGCTTATCTCTAGCCTCGGCGGTTGCGCTCCCCGTACTCCTGCTGCGGTCCCAAAAGGCCGTCATGGTGACACAAAAACAGCTTGCCGATTTGAGCCCGGATTCCAAGTCCGCCGTCCTGGAACAACAGAGGCAAGCCTTGTGGGTCATTAACCATTGGCCGCACGCCTCGATCACTCTCGGGGCCATAGGCCTCTTGCTGATCCTCATCGGCGGCACTATATGGAAGACGCGACAAGACCGCCTGAACGAGCGAGAGTCCGAAGACCTGACGTCCGTGAAGCTGGAGCAGGAGAGAGTTAGACACGAAATTCGTTCATTGATCCGCCAGAACAAGGAGACCGATGACGAGACGGTCGACGCGATCGATCAGTCTTCAGAAGCGGAAGAGGTTACGTCGACAGAGGACACTTCCCAGAGCGCCACGGCCGAAGACCTGCCCAACCCTCGGAAGCCCTCGGATACGGCAAACCAGGGAACCGCCCCCACGATGTCTGGCGGCACTCGCGCAAACATCGAAGCGCTCCAGATCGTAAAGAGGAACGCGGGTACTAAAGAAATCCGCGGAATGCTCGCCTACATTCAAGCACAGGAAGAGGCCCTGCTGTACTTGGAGCGCCTATATGAGGGGAAGCTTGACTACGTCCGCGGTGTTCGGGTCGGTCGTGAGAGGGCAGATTTTATGGTGACCTCCGACACCGACGACATGCCCCATCTGGCCGTAGATGTCACCACGCTCAGCGGATTGACCACCACAGCCGTACGAAGGCGGGTTTTACAAGCGATCGAATGGGCTCGAACCGCAAGCTATTCGACGCACAAGGAGTTCAACGGACCGTTCCGCCCAGTCGTCTTCTTCGTTTCTCCCGACCTCCAGCACTCCAAGCTACGAGACCTAGCCTTTCAGGAGATCGAACAAGCACTGGGTGTACGCGACCTGGCAGATGGAGTCCCACCGATGACGATCATTCTTGTTAGATCTGACGGGTTCGACACACTGCCTTTGGACAAGAGTCTGTTCACAGGCCCGCATCCAACCTTCTTGCAGTGGACTGCCACCCCGCGACCCGCCGACCAGTGATCAACAGCCTGGTTACGACACGACACCAGCCGCTGCCCGCAACGCCCGCTAGCCATCCCGTCGGCCTTCGTCCGCACGCAGTGGAACAGGTGGGGTCTGTCCGGTCAAGGTGGAGCACCCTACCGTCTGAACGACCTTGACCGGACAGACCCCACCTGCTCGGCTTCGCCTGGACGGAGGTTGTCGGGATGGCACCACCATCCCAGAGCGCCCGAGCGCCCCGCCGGAGGCGCTGCCTGTGTCTCGCCCCGGAACTGCCACTGACCGTGGCAGCCCGGGGCTTCTTCGTATGTCGCGCCGCCGGCGGGCTGTAACCGTCGCGCTGGCGGCCGTAGGCCAGAGGCGCGGCGGCGGGCCATCGGCCCGGCCCAGGTTCGGCGGCGCGCGCGGCCTGCGAAGCGGGCCGCCTTGATCCCGTACAGAAAGTTCTCACAGCGGAATGTCGTACCTTTGTCCGACTCCGGTTGATGCGTTACAGGTCGACTCCAGTTGATGCGTGACACTCCGCTGAGTGCTGGTGGAGATGAGCGTGACCGAACAGCGGTATCGGGCTGTGCTGGAGGTTCAGGCCGGGCTTGCGGTGACGGAGGTGGCCGACCGGTTCGGCGTCTCTCGGCAGGCGGTGCATCGGTGGCTGCGCTGGTATGCCGAGGAGGGCTTGGACGGATTGCGGGACCGCTCGCACCGGCCCCAGGGGCACCCGGCCCAGACCTCGGCCCTGGTCGAGTCGGCGATCTGCGAGCTGCGCCGTAACCATCCCCGGTGGGGGCAGCGGCGGCTGCACTACGAGTTGGGCCGCCGGGGCTGTCCCGGTCCGGTTCCCTCGTTGAGCACCATCTACCGGGTGCTGGTCCGTCACGGGCTGATCGATCCCGTGCCTCGCCGTCGCCATCGGGAGGACTACCGGCGGTGGGAACGTGGCCGGCCGATGGAGCTGTGGCAGATGGACATCGTGGGCGGTGTCATGCTCGCCAACGGGCGGGAGGCCAAGGTCGTCACCGGCGTGGATGACCACTCCCGGTTCTGCGTCATCGCCGCTGTCGTTCCTCGGGCCACCGGCCGGGCGGTCTGCCTCGCGTTTGCCGAGGCCTTGCAACGGTTCGGGGTGCCCGAGGAGGTGCTCACCGACAACGGCAAGCAGTTCACCGCCCGGTTCAACGTCGGTGGCGGGGAGGTGATGTTCGACCGGATCTGCCGGGAGAACGGCATCACGCACCGGCTCACCAAACCCCGATCACCCACCACGACCGGCAAGGTTGAACGGTTTCACCAGACCCTGCAACGCGAACTGCTCGATGACATTGAGGTCTGGGCTGACCTGGAGGAAGCCCAGGCGGCCATCGACGTCTTCCGTCATGAGTACAACACCGGACGGCCGCACCAGTCGCTCGGCATGGCATTCCCCGCAGACAGGTTCGCCACCCGCCCCACCGAGGCGCTGCCGCTGCGGCTGCCGCCCACGCTGACCACTGCCGGAACCGGCCCGGAGGAGCCGCCCCCGCTTGCGCTGCCGAACCCACGCCGGTCACACGACCAACAGCCGGCCGCCACGACGGCACCGCTGGTCATGGATGCCAACGGCGTTGAACCGGTCAACCTCGCCGTCGAAATCACCCGCACCGTTCCCGCCTCCGGCAACCTCGCCGTCTGCGGGCAACAGTTCTGGCTCGGCCCCGCCAGGGCCGGAGCCGCCATCGGGCTTTGGGCCGACACCTCCGTCGTCCACCTCCTCCTCAACGGCGTCCGACTCAAGACCGTGCCCTCCCGGCTCACCCCCACCCACCTGCGTCAACTCCTCGCCGACGGCGGCCGCCCCGCCGGACCGCCCCCGATCACCGCCGGTCAGCTCAAGTTGAGGGCTCCCGTCGAGGTCGACCGTCTCGTCAACGCCATCGGCCTGGTCAGCCTCGCCGGCCGGCAACACTCGATCGGCTACCACCTCGCCGGCCGACGCGTCACCATCCGCCTCGACCACGGCGTTTTGCATCTCCTCGACGCCGAGCGGGCCCTGCTGCGCAGCCTGCCCAACCCGCTCACCCCACAAGAGCAGGCCCGCATCCGCGACGCCCGCCCCGCCGGCCCTCCGCCCGCTCCCGCATCTGAACCACAACGCGTCGAGCGACGCGTCAGCAGCCGCGGCGTCCTCGTCATCGCCGGCCAGAAGATCCGCGTCGGCATCGGCCACGCCGGTCGAACCCTGACCGTCGAAGAGGCCGACACCACCTTCCGTGCCTCGCACGACCACCAAGCCCATCGCCCGGTTCAAGGTCCGCAAGCCCGAGCCTCCACGACAGCGTCGGATAGCCTGCACCGACCGCGACGACCACGGAGCCCGACCATGAAGCTGCCGCCCGGAGCCACCGGCTTCAACCCACCACCCGGCGCCCAAGCGGACCTCAAAGCCTTCACCGCCGTCTGTCACCACGCCGCCCGCACCATCGACGCCACCGTCACCGGCGTCACTCCCGCCAGCGTCACGCCCAACTTCCACACAGTCGATATCGCCCACGCCCAGCACCACATCGCGGTGCTGCGGCACACCACCCTGCCGTTCATCGCCTTCGCCCGCCCCCACGCCAACCGCGACGTCATGGTGACGTTCGTCGACCACCCCGACCTCGCCAGCGCCCTCACCAACCTGACCGACGCCCAGGCCCTCACCATCGAGCAGCTACAGACCTCCCTGTCACAGGTCGACCTGAGCGCCCTCAGCCCGCACGAACACGACCAGATCAACTACTGGAAACCGACCACAGTCGGCGAGCTGCTGTTCAACTTCTGGGACTGAACATCAGTAGCCTGAGACAAGGAACAACTAAGATCGTCTAGCCGGATGTGTCACGGATCAAGTGAAAGCGATCCGTAACGCATCAAGTGGAGCCCGACAGAATGTCGTACCTTCACTTCATTATGGATGGGTGGCAGACGACCCAGCTCCGACGCAAGCTACTATCCAGCCAGCGCCAGAGTCGGCAACTCCAGCAAGCAGGATCTATGAGGCTAGGCGCAAGTGGGCGCGGACCTACGCGAGCAACCACCGCTCAAGGCGCAGCTTAGGTGCCGCACTGTCATTTATCTTCACAGTCGTCGCAGGGGTCGGCGCTTACGGGATGGCTGGAATTGGGGATGCGTCGGTCTCGGAACGAATCTTCATCACCGCCCTCTTTCCGTTGTTTCCAATATTAGCCGCTCGAATGTCGGCTCGGGTTCGACTGGAGGGCGACACCGCGCCTGCGGGCTGGGTGGCGGCCTGGCTAATCGCAATCTGCTGGGCGGCGCTTCTCTTCTTCGGGTATGCCAATAATGGGCAGCTGCTGCTGGCGTTCACGTTCGGAATTAACAGCCTTGCGCAGGTCGCCGTGTACGCGACATGCATGTTCATCCCAGTTGATTACAGATTCGAGGACGAAGTAGTTCTACCGCGACTCCTTGAGACGCATGCAGCACCGCCGCCACACGCCAACGAGGCGCTCCTGACTGATTACCGTGAGGCCGAGAAGATGGCGGCAGCCTGGCTTAGGCGGTTCGGATACAAGGACGCCGAAATAACGCCGGTTGGCCAAGATGGCGGGATTGATGTAGCCGCCCGGGGAGCCGTGGCTCAGGTCAAGCTCTGGCACACGAAGCGGGTTGGCATTGGCGAGGTGCAGCGACTCGCTGGGCTAACCGAACCCGGACAGCGGCCATTCTTCTTCGCGAGAAGCGGATATACCAAACAGGCAGAGGCCTGGGCTTCTGATCCTGCACACTGCGTTGCGCTTTTCGAGTTGGAGGGGGACGGCAACCTGCGAGCCGCAAATTTCACGGCTCTACGGACACTTTACAAAGCGCCGTACCGGATGCCACCATCGGGGCGCCAGTCAATCTCTGTTAGGTTCAAGGTGGTCACCGGAGGGTTCTTCGCCTTCGGCGTTACCGCAATCCCCGTCGGCGGCGCATTCATTCTCGCGACGCCTGGAATTGCGTTCCTTCCATCCCTCTTTTTCATCGGGGGCATCTGGCTTACCTACGTCCTCGGTTTTACGCAAATCCTAGGAAGGGATTCTCGGCGTCTGATTCGTGCACTCACAGCTCACCGAAAAGGGCAGGGTTGGCCGGCGTGGCGTGAGATTTTGGCAGACCCTATCGTGGCCGATAGGGACGACGACCTTCCCCCAGGTCAATTCTCGGGCTATGCAGAGAAAGGGCAGCTTGGTCTCTTCATCACTGTCATCGAATTCTTTGTTCTGGCGCGGAAGCTGGAACAATGGGTACTCTGCAAGGTCGGCATCACTCGACGTCCGCGTGCCCCCTTCGGAATCGGCGAACTCTTGGCTGTAAAGTTGCTAATGGACATGGGGAGAACGTCCCGACGCCATAAGCGTCTTAGCAGGAGTCCCAAAGCCAATGCCCAACGGAAAAACCCGCGACGAGGTCCATGACAAGTGGGTGAGGCTGCACCAGCAAGCCAAGGCCGACCCAGTCGCCACCAACGTCCCCACGGTGGCGAGTTACATGACCTACTGGCTCGCGGAGGTCGTAGAGCCGAACCTCGCTCCGCTGACCTACGCGACGTACGAGACGCTGAGCCGCCTGTACATCGTTCCCGGCATCGGCGCCAAGCGACTCGACGGGCGGCTGTCGGTACGAGACGTTCAGACCTGGCTCAACAAGGTCGCAAAGACCTGCCAGTGCTGCGCGCAGGGGAAAGACGATCGCCGGCCACCGAAGAGCCGCAAGTGCTGCGCGGTTGGCCGGTGCTGCCAGGACCTCCCCGCGGCTCGCACCGTCAAGGGAATTCGCGCGGTCCTCCGCTCGACGCTCTCCCAGGCCGAAGTGGAGGAACTGGTCGCAAAGAACGTCGCAGCCTTGGTGAAGCTCCCACCGATCCGCAGCCGCAAGGGCAAGTCGTGGAGCAGTGAGGAAGCTCGGGCATTCTTGGAAGCCTCCCGCGACGACGACGATTACCTCTACGCCGCCTACGTCCTGGTCCTCGTACTCGTCTTACGCAAAGGAGAAGTGCTCGGTCTCACCTGGGAGCACATCAACTGGGACGGCTGGCAGAAGCCGTGCACCACCCACGACGAGAAGTTCTGCGAGCACTGCCGCGACAACCACGACATCAGCCTCATCATCGACAAGCAACTCCAGCGGGTACGCGGCCAGCTGCTGCACCGGGCCACCAAGACCGAAGAGTCCGACGCTCCCCTACCGCTACCTGCCATCTGCGTCGCCGCACTGCGGCACCGCTACCAACAACAGCAGGCCGCACGAGAGAAAGCCGGCGACGCCTGGCACAACACCGGCATGATCTTCACGACCCGCTACGGACTGCCGGTCGAACCCCGCAACTTCAACCGCTCCTACGACAGCCGCATAGCCCGAGCAGGAATCCGAAAGATCACCGTTCACGACGCCCGACGCACCTGCGGTTCGCTGCTGGTCGACCTGGACGTGCACCCCCGGGTCGCGATGGCGATCCTGCGGCACGCGGACTTCTCGATCACGATGGAGATCTACAGCCAGGTCTCGTCCAAGACGACCCGGGAAGCCCTGCGGAGGCTCGGCGAGAGCCTCGATCAATGAGCCGTTGCTGTACTTCGCTGCTGTACAAGATCAGAAATGGCCATCCGGAAGATTCCGAATGGCCTCTGACCTGCGTCGGGACGGCCGGATTCGAACCGACGACCCCTTGACCCCCAGGACGCTTCGCCACACGTCCACACACGTCACGCACACTATCCCCAAGATCATGCCGTGCAGTCGACGGCATGCCGGCCACCATCGTGCACACCGTGTGGTCCCCACCTGGTCCCCGGATGCTGACGCCTGGCGACTGCAGCGGGCATTCGCCGGGGCATCAGGGATAGATGGCGAGGGCTACCCTGTACCGCACTGTGACAGGGGGTGTGCCGGTGAGTCATCGGCTGCGGCGCGTCACGATGCTGCTGCTCGGCGCGGTGCTGCTAGGCACGGTCGGCCTGAGCGTCGGCTCCTGGTACGGCGGCCGCGGCGTCACGCCGCCTAGTGATGACCGGGCGCGGAACGTGGCGGCGGAGCTGCTCCCCGATGCGGTGCCGTACGACTCGGATCGGGTCGTGCATGGCTCCCGGTGGGGCGTCAATTTCGCCGCCGACGACCTCGGATCGGGTCGGGTGGACTTCTGGTACGACGAGCGTGCCAACTGCGCGCTCTCCGAGCAGCTACGACGCAACGCAGCAACGCAGGGATGGCAGGGCCTCCGCCGCACGCCGAGCTACCCGTGCGACGACTGGCGGGCCGAGCGGGACGGGCTGACGGTCACGCTCGCCCACTCCGCGAGCGGGTCGAGGCTGACCGTCGCACCGGCCGTGCCCGACAAGTTTCTTGCCGCCACGATCACGGGCACCCTCCTCGGCGCCGCCGCCGGCACGGCGCTGTTCTGGCTGCTGGCACGGCGCCGTCCACCCGTACCCCTGCTGATCGGCACCCTGGTGACGGTCGGCCTACTCCCAGGCGTCGCCCTAACCTGGAGGGTCCTGGACATGAACAGACTCGCCGAACCGGTGTGGCCCATCTGGCCGGCGCTCGCTCCCCTGCTGGCGCCGCTGTGGCTCGTCCTCCTGCCGGTGGGCGTGTACGCCCTCCCGAGGCGACAGAACCGGACCGATCCCGCCACCGGCCCCTTTGGCATGAGTGCTGAAGCGGGAACCGAGGCGCTGGAGTCTTCTCGCAACGGCACTCGGACCGTGGTGGTGGTAACTGTCGCGTGCGTCCTGACCCCCATAGTGATGGCTGCCGCCCTACTCCTCTTGTTCGCTCGAGCGCAGCCCGACCCGGCGGCTTCCAAGCCGGTTGTCCCGTGGCAGATCGAGGCAACTGCAAGTGCCACTTCCAACCCGCCTTCGACCGCCTCGGAGTCAGGAACTACCCCAAGTGCCAACAGAGGTGGCTAGTCGGCTACGGGCGCCTGTCGAGAAGCGTGGCCGGCCAGCCCGGCGGATGCCGGCCGGAGGTCGCCAGCAGGCCAGGGCCGGGCCGCCTTGACGAAACGAAGAAAGCGACTCGGCAGGTAACAGGGCTGGCCACACGGCTTGACCAGCGGTCAAGGAGCGCCAGCCACCGCCAACTTGACTGACCTTGTTCCCCAGAGCGCCAAAGAGGGCACATCCATCGATCGAATGCACCATCTGACCTGCGTCGGGACGGCCGGATTCGAACCGACGACCCCTTGACCCCCAGTTTCACAACGATTCTGTCATGGCATGTCAGGATGGGCTGAAACGTTTTAGAAACGGACAAGAACGACGCCCTCAAATGCCGTTCCGTGTCGTGGCTCACCGCCTCATCCGCCCGTTGCGAAGCCCTCCGTTACCGGGCTCGTTACCGCGGATCGTCAAGCGCTTCCCATGCCAGGCAGTCCGGACGAACTCCTGCCCTTGCGCGACTGTCAGCGGCTCCACCAACCCATCGATCGGCGAACTGGATGGGTCCCGCGAGACTGAGCGCGCGTGCCGCATGGACCGTTGCTTCAAGTGATCACCTGCGGCACCATGATCGCGATGATTAAGCACCTGGACTGGGTAAACCGCTACGTCGCCGGCGAACGAGAGCGCGTCTGGCATGAGATGCGGCAGCTTGGCAGCCGTGTCCGTGAGCCAGCCTTCGCCCCAGAGGCACAGGCGGTGTGCGACGAGATGGCCCGCCGAGCCCGGAGCAACATCGAAACACTCGTCGCGCGCCTGCGCGAGCAGGGCTACCGGTTCCACGAGAACGACGACGACCAGACGCCGATGGATGCATACACGCCACCCGGTCCCAAGGCGGAGGAGCACCTTTACTGGCTGGAACAGCGGCTCGGCCCTCTCCCGATGGTGCTGTCGTCGTGGATCCGCATCGTGGGCGACGTGTGGCTGGTCGGAACGCACCCGCAGTGGCCCAGTTCGGCAGCGGCCGACCCGCTCGTGCTGGAGCTGGCAGGATCCCGCTACCCGGACAGCGACATCCGCGAGTACTTCGCGGAAGAGATCGAGGCGTGGCAGGAAGACCAGGACGAGCCATTCCTCCTGCCCGTCGCGCCCGACCACTTCCACAAGGACAACGTCAGCGGCGGGGGCCCCTACGGCATCCTCCTTCCCGACGCATCCGCCGACGCGCACTTCGTGGGAGAGGCCGGCATGCCCCTGGTGGCCTACCTGAACTGGGCCTTCCAACACGGCGGCTTCCCCCGACCCACCGGCGACCAAGCACAGTGGCAAGTCATCCACCAACTGAGAAAAGGCCTCCACCGCCTCTGAACCTCAAGACAGAGGTGTACTCCGAGCCAGTCGGCACTCGCCCACATGTGGTACTCGAACCGACCGTTAGCAGTGGAACAGCACAGTGGCATAACGGTGAAACGACTACAGGAGATCGCTGAACTGCTCATGCAACCAAGGAATAGCTTCCCCGCCCGGGTACCTCCACGCGTCGGCATCGTCGGCGTGATCATGTCGTTAACCACAGCCCAGGGGTCGGCGCACCTACCGCGCCACTACTGACGACGAGCAGCTGCGGCGCTGGATCCGCTCCTGCCACTGGCGCCAACCGGCTATCGTCAGCGCGTGCTCGAGCCCGCGACGGTCTTCGACACCTCCGGCCCGCTGGAAGGCCCGCTCACCGACGAGGTTCTGCGGGAGGTCGAAGTACGCCTTGGTCGCATACTGCCCACCGCGTACGTCGATTTGGCCCGTCGACACAACGGCGGATCGTTGGCCCGTGACGCCCACCCCACGCCTGGCCGAACCTCCTGGGCTAAGGACCACGTAGGTGTATACACACTGGCGGCGATAGGTCGAACTGCTTCCTTCAGCCTGTGCGGCGCACTCGGCAGCGCGTTCTGGATAACGGAATGGGGCTACCCCGACATCGGCATCTACATCGCCGACTGCCCCTCCGCAGGCCACGACATGGTCGCCCTCGACTACCGCTCCCCCGGTCAGCCAACCGTCGTGCACGTCGACCAGGAGTGGAACTACCAGATCACGATCCTCGCCCCCGACTTCGAGACCTTCCTGGCAGGACTCATCGACGAATCCGAGTACGACGGGGACGACTGATCGCGGGATCCGCACCTACTCTGCGGCACTGGGTGTGCGATGCGCGACGGTCACTGAAGGCAAAGAAAGCGCTGGTCACGGCACCCGACTGGAGCATGCTGACGCACGACCCCGACGACGACGACGGCGACCGATCGCTCCGCCGCCACTCAAGCAAGGCCCGGGAGCTGCTTGGGAACCGCATCGCGGACCACATCGTCTCAGAGGTACACGAATTGCATGCATTCGATCACCAAGGAGCGATATGCGAGTATTCGTCAGAGGGTTCGCCGTGGTGATTACCCTGGCCGGACTGGCCGCATGTGCGGGTGCGCCCACGGCGGCCGAGGCACCCGCCGATGGGCGGGAGGCGCCGCGGTCCGCTGCGGCAACCGGCAAGCCAACGATCCGATCCGCGTGGACCTCCTGCGCGGTCGACGCTCCGGTAGCGGTCGACGCTCCGGTAGCAGACGACGGACGCCCGCCCGACGCCCTCGCCCTGCCCCGCCTGGGCACCGACTTCACGGTGGCGGCTGCGATTCACTGCCAGCTCGAGCCGAAGCGACGCGCCGACCTCGGTGAGGACCTGGTCCTCACCGAGGGCCGGGCCACCGACGTGACGGCGCTTCTTGCCGCACTGCGCCTACCCGATGACACGACCACCGTCGAAGCCTGCACCCTGGAGATGCCCTGGGTGCCGAACCTGCTGCTACTCGACGCGCAAGGGCAGTGGATCCGCCCGGGACTACCGACGGACAGCTGCCGCAGGCCGCGCCCCGAGGTATCAGAGGCGGTGCGAGCCCTGCGCCTGACCTCCGTCTCGGAGAAGGTCGTACGGGAGGTCGTGTCAGCCGGAGCGGCCGCCTCCGGGTGCAACCAGGATTGGTCAGACGTGGTGGCTACCGAGACCAGGGACCCGAGGCTCCTCCCACGGCCGGGCCGGGTGTCGCTCCCGTCCCAGGTACGTCTGTGCGTGTACCGGGTGCCAGCGCAGCAGCAGGGAACGCCCCGGCCAACCGGGACCTTCGCGTACGGACTGCTCCTACCACAGCAGCGGCGGGTGGCCATCGAGCGGAAGCTGGCAGTGCTGCGCCCCGCTGAGCAGTGCTCAGTCGCCGCAGACCGCTTCGCTGCCCTACAGGACGCCACGATCACCAGCGACGTGGTCTACATCGAACTCGACCATTGCCGACGGATCCTGGCCACACCGCTGTATGGCCCGCCGATCCTGGCCCAAGCCGACACCACGCTCATCGAACTGCTCAGGAGGTAGTCGCCCGAGCCAGGCCGACGTCGCCCTCTCCGCCGACGCGAAGACAAGTTGCTCCACTGTCCACCGGTCAACTCGTGACGACCAGACCAGGGAGCGCCGACGACCCGGCCGCATTCAGGCTCGTCGAAACACCCGACGTAGTGACAGCTGGCAACATCTGGAGCGCTTGACGCGAAATCAAGAGACCAAGGTGCCGCTTTATCCAGGACGCAGATGAAGCGGCAGGTCAGAGCGATCAGCGGCGATCACGGTGTGCACGAACACGTCCCGGTGCCCAGTTCCTGCCGCGGTTTCCCGCGCGCACGGCGGTGGCGTCTCGACCGCGAACTGCTACGCCGCCCCGGCGGAGACCGACGGCGTACGACAGATGAGCTCGCTGGGATCGTCTGGGACAGACCTTCGTGCGGATGTTTGGGCCGTGAACCTGGCCCCTTGGGTGCTTCAGCAGTGCTGGCGGGGCAGCGGGCCCTACGGGCGACACAGGAAGTCGGCGGCCATCCGGTCGACCGCGGCCCGGTCCAGCTTGCCGTTCGGCAGTCTCGGCAGTTCCTCGACCGCCTCCCAGCGGCTCGGCAGGGCGCCGCGAGGCAGGTCGTCGCGGAGCAGCCGGCGCAGGTCGGGCAGGCTCTCGCGGGCGTCGGCACAGGCCACGAAGGCGACAAGACTGGGAACCGTCGAGCCTCGGCGGGCGATGCCGACGGCGGCGGGTCGCCCGCCGACGCGCCGTACGATCGCCTGCTCGATTTCCGCCAGCTCGATCCGCATACCGCCGATCTTGAGTTGGGTGTCGCGGCGGCCCACGAAGTGGACGAGATCCTCGGCATCCAGGCTGACGATGTCGCCGGTCCGATAGGTTCGCGCCCCCTCGACGTCCGGGAAGTGCGCGAGCCCACCGGCCGCGGTCGCGTATCCGGCTGCGACGCCCGGGCCCGAGATCCGCAGTTCACCGGTTCGGGAGCCGGTCCGCTCGCCGTCGAGGTCGATGTACGCGGTCGTCCCGGGAATCGGCCGGCCGATCGGCACGTCGGACGAGCCCGCGTCCGCCGGACGGCACCGGTGGACCATCGTCCACACGGTGCCCTCGGTCGGTCCGTACTCGTTGTAGAGCGCCGCACCGGGGAGCCGCGCGAAGTGCCGGCCGACGAGGCGCGGCGGGCAGGGCTCCCCCGCGACGATGACCGTGCTGAGGCTCGTGAGCTGCTTCGGGCCGGCCGTGTCCAGTACCGCCTCGTAGAGGGTGGGCAGCAGCAGGAGGTGGGAGCCGCGGAAGCGGTCCGCCGCCGTCACGATGGCCTCGGCGTCGAGCGGGTTGCGGCCGGGGATGACGAGGTGCGCCCCGGTCGCCAGCGACCAGTAGATGCCGGCCACGGAGCTGTCGAAGGATACCGACGAGCAGAGCAGGTAGACCGACGGCGCCTCCGGGTAGTAGTGGATGCGGGCGCGGGTGGAGTATCCGAGGCCGTCGTGGGTGACCACCACGCCCTTCGGCGTACCGGTCGAGCCACTGGTGAACAACGTGTACGCCGGGGACTCCCCCGCCGGCCGGGCGCGCGGGGACGCTCCGGACGACCCCGCGGCGGCGCCCGTGATCCGGAGTCCGGCGTCGGGGTGCTCGGATTCGATGATGCGGCAGGTCGCCCCGCTCGCCACGATGACGTCCTCCTGCCGCCGGCGGGGAAACAACCGGTCGACCGGCACGTACTGCGCGCCGGCCCGCAGCACGGCGAGCATCGCGACGATCGCCCACCGGGACGCGGCGGTCTGGATGATCACCGGTTCCGCCGCGCCGACGCCGGCCGCCCGCAGCTCCGCCGCCAGTGAGCGGGTCTCGGCGTCCAGGTCCGCGAAGGTCAGGCAGCCGCCGGGATCGGACACGGCGGGCCGCTCCCCGAAACGGCCGAAGGAGGCGTCCAGCAAAGGAAGAATCGGCTCGCCGACGGCGAGGTCCGCACCCACGAGCCGGATCGATTCCACGTCGCCCCCCGAGCCTCCGCAGACAAGTCAGGGTAGCCGCCCCCAACGCTCGCGTCCAGCCGATGCCGACCCCGCCAATGGTCGATTAGCGCCAATGCCTGATGGCGGCTTTCAGATCTTGGCAAGGGTGCCGTGGCAGGCGCTTGACGAAACTCGGCGGGCCTTGTTGTACTGGGTCGGTCTTCACGATCGTGCACCGCGATTTCAGCGGCGGCACGACCGATAGCGGCGTCCGAGTGGCCGCCAGCCAATTAACGTCCACCTCATGAATTGTTGGCGATCAGGACTCGCGAGGCCGATTGATGCAGCGTTCGGACGAAGGAACGGAGGTGCCGTCGCGGCCGGAGGCGGTCTCCGCCAGCCAGCGGCGCTTCTGGTTCCTGGACCAGATCACGCCCGGCGTCCCCGTCTACAACAGCTATTCGGCGATTGACCTGTCGGGCCCGCTCGACCCCGCGCTAGCGGTCCGGGCGCTGCAGGGGGTCGTCCGCCGGCACCGCATCCTGCGTTCCCGATTCCGGGACGAGGACGGCCAGCCGGCCATCGACACGTCGACGGGTGACCAACCGGCGGCGATACCGTTCATCGACCTTTCCGCGCTTCCGGACCCGGCACGCGGTACGACCGCCGGCGGCCTGGTCGACCGACTCGCGCATCGCAGATTCGACATTCAGCGTGGCCCGCTGTTCCGGGCGGCGGTCATCCGCACGGAAACCGACCGGCACATCGTGCTGTTCGGCGTGCACCACATCGTCTCCGACGGCTGGTCGGTGCAGGTGGTGTTCCGCGATTTCCGCGATCTGTACGCCACCCTCGCGGAGAATGGCGAATTCCGTCCGACACATTCTCGGCCGCAGTTCTCGGACGTCGTGGCGAGACAGGAGAAATGGCGGAACAGCGCCGGACATGACCGTCAGCTAGATTACTGGCGCGGTCGACTGGACGGCATCCCCGGCGATTCCCGCGTGCCACCGGACCGCGGGGCGAGGACCGATGCCGGGCACGCCGCCGGACACGCCCGGTACGCCATCGCCGACGACCTCGCCGGGCGGCTGCGGGCCCTCGCCCGCGCCGAGCGGGTCACGCTGTTCATGGTGCTGCTGACCGGCTTGAAGATCACCGTGTCGCGTTACCTGCAACGCGGCGACATCACGGTGGGCACGCCGATCGCGATGCGCGACGATCCGGACGTCCAGGACATGGTCGGGCCGCTGCTGAACACCCTGGCGCTGCGCACCGATCTGTCCGGCGCGCCGACCGTACGACAGGCCCTGCTCCGGGTACGCGACACCTGCCTCGCCGCGTACGACAACCAGGACGTCCCCTTCGACTCCGTGGTCGCCGCGTTGGGCGGCGGGCGGGACCTGGAGAACAGCCCGTTCTTCCAGATCCTGTTCCAGTACGTCGCCGGCGCCGGCGAGCGGCACTCCTTCGCCGGACTGCGGGCCTCACTGAGGGAGGTCGAGCTCGGTCTGGCCAAGCTCGACCTGACCCTCGACGTGGTGGAGGACGACGGCGCCCTGGAGCTCGTCGCCCGGTACCGGGCCAGCAGCTACGACCGGGCCACGATCGACCGTCTGGCAGGGCACTGGCAGAGCGTGCTCGTCGGCATGTGCGAGCGGCCGGACGCGGACATCGAGGACCTCGACGTGCTCGCCCCGGCGGAACGGTCCGTGGTCGCCTCCGCGTCGACCGGGGCGCCCGTCGTCGCGCCGGCGGCGACGTCGGTGCTGGATCTCTTCGAGCGGATCGCCGACGCTGACCCGTACGCCGAGGCGGTCGTCTGCGGAAGCGTACGGCTCGGCTACGGGCAACTGGACCGGCGGGCGAACCAACTCGCGCACCGCCTGCGCGAGCTCGGGGTGGCACCCGAGACGCGGGTGGGCATCCTGATGGAGCGTTCGGTCGAGACGATCGTCGCCGTGCTGGCGGTCTGGAAGGCCGGCGGAGCGTACGTGCCGGTCGACACCGACATGCCGGCCGCCCGGCGGGAGGCGATCCTGGCCGACGCGGGCGTGACCGTCCTGCTCACCCAGGAGCAGCTCGCCGGCGACCTCGCCGACGACCGGCGGCACGTGCTGACCGTCGACCCGGACCACACGGCGTTCGGCCACCTGTCGACCGATCGGCCGCCGCGCACCACGGCCGCCGGGCAGCTGAGCTACGTCATCTACACCTCGGGGTCGACCGGACAGCCGAAGGGTGTCATGGCGACCCACGGTGGCCTGCTGGGCACCTGCCTGGCGTGGGAACACGCGTTCGGGCTCCGGGGGCGGATCCGGTCGCACCTGCAGATGGCGAACTTCTGCTTCGACGGCTTCCTCGGGGAACTCGTCCGGTCCCTCACGTCCGGGGCGAAGCTGGTGGTCTGCCCCCGCGAGTTCCTGCTCTCGCCCGACCGGCTGCTCGCCCTGATCCGGGACGAACGGGTGGATGTCGCCGACTTCGTACCGACCGTCCTGCGGGCGTTGTCCGGGCACCTTGAGCGCAGCGGCCAGGGCCTCGGCGGGCTCCGGCTCGTCATCGTGGGGTCCGACACCGTACCCGCGGACGAGCTGGCCCGCCTCCGGCGGCTCGGCGGGCCGGACACTGCGGTGGTCAACTGCTACGGGCTCACCGAGGCAACCGTGGACAGCACCTACTTCGTCTGCCCGCCCGACTGGCCGGAAGACACGTCCGTGCTCATCGGCGAACCGCTGCCCGGAATGACGGTCCATCTCCTGGACCCGGCGCTGCGGCCGGTGCCGCCGGGAATGCCCGGCACGATCTTCGTCGGCGGCCCCACGGTGGCTCGCGGATACCTGGGCGATCCCGGCCGGACGGCGTCGGTCTTCCTGCCCGACCCGTTCAGCCCGCTGCCCGGCGCCCGGATGTACCGGACCGGCGACCGGGCGCGTTTCCGCCGGACGCCGCAGGGGTTGCGGATCGAGTATCTCGGCCGGGCCGACCAGCAGGTCAAGATCCGCGCGTACCGGGTCGAGCTGGGCGAGATCGAGGCGGCCCTGCGGCGTCTGCCGGGCGTCCGGGACGCGGTGGCAGTCGTAAACGACAGCGATCCCACCGACCGGCGGGTGCATGCCTTCGTCGCCGCCGCCGAGACCGCCGAGACGCGGGACTGGCATGCCGCGCTGCGCGCGACACTTCCCCACTACATGCTTCCCGATCGTCTGGTGCTGCTGCCCGCGCTACCGACCACGGCGACCGGTAAGACGGACCGCCGCGCCCTGGCGGGTCGCCCCGGCCGGGAGATCCCCCTGCCGGGCACCGGGACGCCGCCGCGTACCGAGACCGAGCGGCGGCTGGCTCGGCTGTGGACGCGGGTGCTCCGCGGGCGGCGGACCGGTGTGCACGACGACTTCTTCGTCGCCGGCGGCGACTCCCTGCTGGCCATGCAGCTCGTGGCGCGCGTGCGTGCCGAGTGGGGCATCGAGTACGGCCTCCGGCAGTTCTTCCGCCAACCGACGATCGCGCAGGTCGCCGCGAGGATCGACGCCGAGGACGAGCGCCCCGACCGGGACCTCGCCCGGCTGGACGAGATCGTTCCGGTGGCCCGTGAAGTCGTCCGTCACCCCGCTGACGGAACGCCGTGATCCCGCTCGCCGACCGGCGCTGAAGGAGAGGCCGTGGACCTTCCGTACGTCATCCGCAGTGACCGCCCCGCGGAGAGGCTCACCGACCGGATCGCGGCCGACCGCCCCGAGATCCGGCACAGGTTACGCACCAACGGCGCGGTCCTGCTCCGCGCCTTCGACGTCGGCGGAGTCGACGGTCTCGAGGCGGCGGTGCGGGCGCTGTCCGGTGATCCGCTGCCCTACACGGAGCGTTCCTCACCCCGGTCGACGATCAAGGGGAGGATCTACACCTCCACCGACTACCCACCTACCGAGGAGATCTTCTTCCACAACGAGAACTCCTACCAGAGTTCCTGGCCGATGACGCTGTACTTCCACTGCGTACAGCCGCCCCTGGAGCGGGGCGCCACCCCGCTGGCCGACACCCGCGGCGTGCTGCGGGAGCTCGACCCGACGGTGCTGGAGGAGTTCGCCAGGCGCCGGTGGATGGTCCGGCGCAACTTCACTCCCGACGTGGGCCTCCCCTGGCAGGAGGTGTTCAACACCACCGACCGTGACCAGGTCGACCGCTACTGCGCCGAGCACGGCATCGAGGCGCAGTGGCGCGGCCCGCAATGGCTGCGCACGACCTCGGTCCGCGATGCCGTGCACCGGCACCCGCAGACCGGGGAGCGGGTGTGGTTCAACCACGCCGCCATCTTCCACGTCACCACCCTCGGGCCCGACGTCCGCTCCGGGCTGCTGGAGATGTTCGGGGAGGACGGACTGCCCAGCAACAGCTACTTCGGCGACGGAGGCGCGATCCCCGACGACGTCATCGGCCACGTCCGCGACTGCTACCGCGCGGCCGGCACCCGATTCGACTACGAGCGCGACGACGTGCTCGTGATCGACAACATGCTGACCTCCCACGCGCGTGAGCCGTTCCGGGGCCCGCGCCGGATCGCCGTCGCCATGGCCGAACCGGTGCCGACGGTCGGAGCGGCGTCATGAGCGGGGCCGGTCCGGTCGTCTCGAGCGAGGCCTCCTCGGCGCAGCGTCGCATCCACTTCCTCGACCAACTGGTGCCGGACGGCGCGGTGCAGAACATCACCCGGGCCCTCGATCTGCACGGTGAGCTGGACGTCGCGGCGCTCGATCGGGCACTGCGGCGGACCGTGCGCCGGCACGAGAGCCTGCGGACCTGTTTCGCCGTCGTCGACGGCAGCCTGCGTCAGCTGATCACCGAGCGGGAGCCGCGGCTGCGCGTCGTCGACGTCCGTGACGTCCTGTCGGGGGACGCCGCGCCGTCGCCGGCGGGACTGGTGCAGGCGCTGACCGACCAGGAGGCGGTACGCGTGTTCGACCTCGCGCGCGCCCCGCTGCTGCGCCTCACCCTGCTGCACACCGGTCCGCGCCGGTACGTACTGCTGACGTCGTTCCACCACATCATCGCCGACGCCTGGTCGGTCGACATCTTCTTCACCGAGCTGGCGGCGCTCTACCGTGCCGATCGGACCGGAGAGCCGGCGCTCCTGCCCGAACCACGGCTGCAGTACGCCGACTACGCCACCTGGCAGAACCGGCTGATGCGGGCCGGCCGTTGGGAACGCGGCAGCGCCTACTGGCGGGAGCAGTTGCGGGACGCGACGGAGCTGGCCCTGCCCACGGATCGTCCCCGACCGGCCCGGCCCGCTTACCGCGGTGACAGCTACCGCTTCTCCCTCGACACCGCCGTCACCGCGCGTCTGGGGGAACTCGCCCGCGCGGAGGGTGCCACCGTCTTCATGGCGCTGCTCGCCGGATTCGCGATCCTCCTGCACCGCTGCACGGGCCAGCAGGACATCGTCGTGGGCGGAACGGCCTCGGGACGCGACCGGCCGGAGATCGAGTCGCTGATCGGCGCCTTCGTCAACATGCTCGCCCTCCGGATCCGGGTGGACGGCGAGCGGAGCGCCCGCGAGGTGCTCCGGCTCACCTCGGAGACCTGCCAGGACGCGTACGAGCACCAGGACGTCCCGTTCGAGCAGGTGGTGGCGGCGCGGGGCGAGGCACGCCGGTCGGACCGCCACCCGATCTTCCAGGTCGTGTTCCAGATGATCACAGAGGCGGACCCTGAGTTGACCCTGCCGGGTGCCACCGGCACGTTGCGCGAGGTCGACCGGGAGAACTCCACCTACGACCTGGTCTGCACGGTCACCCGGACGCGGGAGCGGCTCGCCGGGCGGATCGACTACGACACCGATCTCTTCGCACGCTCGTCCGTCGTGGCGCTCGCCGACTGCTGGCTGGCCATCCTCGCCGACCTCGGCCGGGACCCGGACCGGAAGGTCCGCGAACTGGCGCCCGGCGGTGACCGTACGGCCGGCGCACCACCGGCTCCGGTGACCCGGGCCGCGCTGGACCAGGTGCTCGACGTCGCCGCGCTTGCCGGACCCGACGCGGGTGACGACCTGCACGGCGAGGTCGTCGACGTGCACGGGCTGCCGACGCCGGTGGGTATGCCCGGCGAGTTGTGGGTCGTCGGCGGAGGCTGGCGGACCCGCACCGGGCGGCTGGTCCGGCGGCGCCCGGACGGGACCCTGGCGCCCGCGTACCTGCCCGACCACCCCGCCGAGGGGGTCGAGACGCGGGTCGCGGGCACCGGCCCCACGGACGCGACCGAGGCCGCGATCGCCGCGATCTGGAGCGAGGTACTCGCCCGCCCCGACATCGGCCGGCACGACAACTTCTTCGTGCTGGGCGGGCACTCCCTGCTGGCGACCGTCGTCGTGACCCTCATCCAGGAGCGTCTCGGGGCACCGCTCAGCCTGGCCGACTTCTTCCTGTACCCGACGGTCGCCGGGCTCGCGGCCGAACTGACCGCGCGGCCTGCCGTCGCGGGGACCGACGGCGAGCTGGCAGACATGTTGGCCGACCTGGAGCGCGAGTCGAGATGACCGAGACGACCGAGGCGCCGACGTCCCGCACCGGGTCCGCGCCGACCAGCGCGACGACGGCAGGTGCCGCCGCCATCCCGGACGTGGTCGGGCTGATCGAGCGGTGTGCCGCGGGTACGCCGGACGCCGCCGCGGTGACCATGGGCGACACCCACCTGACGTACCGGCAGCTCGACCGGCGCGCCGACGGGCTCGCCCGGCGGCTTCGGGACCTCGGCGTCGGCCCGGGACGGATCGTCGGCCTGCACGCCGATCGGTCCCCCGAACTGATCGTCGGCCTGCTGGCCGTGTTGAAGTCCGGCGGCGCCTACCTGCCCCTCGACCCGGCGCTACCCGACGACCGCCTGCGCTTCATGGTCGACGACGCCGCCGCGTCGATCGTGCTGACCCGACCCGGGCGGCACGGCCCGATGGCCGGCGGCTCGTACGACCTGGTCTCCCTGGACGGGGACGGGGACGGGGACGGGGCGAGGCTCGGGGCCGGAGCCGGAGCCGGCCCACGGGACCTGGCGTACGTGATGTACACCTCGGGCTCCACCGGGCGACCGAAGGGCGTTATGGTGGAGCGCCAAGGGCTGGCGAACTACGTGCGGTGGCTGATGGCCGAGTTCTCGCCGGGCAACCCGGTGCACAGTCTGCTGCACAGCTCGATCGCGTTCGACTTCTCCGCCACCAACATCTACCTGCCGTTGGTGACCGGCGGGAGCCTCGCGCTGGCGCCGCCGGACGCCGACCACGAGGCCCTCGCCCGACTGCTCCAGGACTCGCGGCTGGACCTCGTCCGGGTGACCCCGTCGCACGCCGAGCTGCTGGACGCCGCCACGGGCGGGCGGACGCCACCACCCGGGCCGCGGTACGTCGTCGTGGGCGGCGAGATCCTCCGGGCGCACCAGGTGTCGACCCTGCGCCGCCTCTTTCCCGGATCAGTCGTCTACAACCACTACGGACCGACCGAGACGGTGATCGGGCGCTGCTTCCTGCGCCTCGACGAATCCGCCGGGTTCCACCTGGACGACTACGCCGCCCATGATCCCGTGCCGGTCGGCGGCCCGATCCCCAACACCCTGCTCACGGTGCGTCCCCGAGAGCCGGAGGCGACCGCGGACGACACCGACGAACTGCTGATCGGCGGGCTCGGCCTGGCCCGCGGATATCTGAACCTCCCCACGCTCACCGAACGGAACTTCGTCACGCTGCCGGACGGTACCCGGGCGTACCGGACCGGCGACCTGGTGCGCCTGGACGACCGGCGGCGGCTCGTGGTGGTGGGACGGACCGACGACCAGGTCAAGATCCGCGGGCACCGCATGGAACTGGGCGAGGTCGAGGCCTGCCTGCGGGCGTCCGACGAGGTACGCGCCGCCGCCGTCGTCAAGGTGGCCTCCCCCCGCGACGCCCTGGTCGCATTCGTCGTACCCGAACGGGACGGGCATCTTGATCCGGCCGCCCTGCGCGCCGGCCTGGCCCGGAGGCTGCCCAACTACATGCTGCCGCACCGGTTCGTCGTACTGGACGCGCTGCCGCTCTCCGCCAACCGCAAGCTCGACCGGGCCGCCCTCGCCGCGCTGGCGGTCGCCCCCGCGCCCCGACCGGTGGCCGAGCCGTCCGACCCGCAGCCGGAGAGTCGGGAGGAGCGGTTCCTGCGGTGCGTACGGGACGTGCTGGGGCTGAGCGAGTTGTCGGCGGACGACGACTTCCTCGCGCTGGGCGGCGACTCGATCGCCGCGATGAAGCTGGCCGCCCGGTGCCGGGCGATCGGCATCGAGCTGCGGTACACCCACATCCTCGTCGCCCGGAGCCTCGGCGAGACGCTGGACGGCGCCGCCCGCTAGCGCAGCGTCGGCGACCCGGCGGCCGAGCCGTACCGGGAGGGCCGCGAGTCCACGCCCGCGTACCAGTCGACCAGGGCCCGCTCCGCGACCCGGCGACGCGCCGCGGTGCCGGCGTCCTCACCGTCGTTGAGGACCATGAGGTCACGGCCCAGCCGGTGCAGCCGAACGACCTGCTCCGGGCTGAACCCTCGGCCGAGCAGGTAGGGCAACGCCCAGAAGTCGAAGTTCCACATCGGCATCCACAACGACTCCGTCACCTCGGCGAAGACGCGGTCCACGGCGTCGCACGCGCCCGCCGAGTCCATCGTCGCGTGCCGCCAGCGGAAGTCCCGGCCGGTCAGCGCATACTTCGCCGCCTGCTGGTGGATCGGGGCCCGATGGTTGTACCACCACGGCTCGATCCGGAAGAACGTCGGCGCCACGTCGTTGAGGAAGTCGATCGTGTGCTGCACCGTCCGCTCCGTCTCGCCGGGAAAGCCGGCGATGAACGAGGCGAACGACATGATGCCGCGCTCGTTGAGCCGCTCGATGCCGTTGCGGTACCGGTCGACGCTGGCCGACTTGCTCATCGCCTTCAGGACCGTGTCGTCGCCCGACTCGATGCCGAGGAAGACGCCGGCGCAGCCGCTGCGCGCCATCAGGTCGAACATGTCGCTGCCCCGCACGTTGCCGCACCGGAAGTACGAGTACCAGCGGAAGCCGTACCCCTTGCGGATCATGAGCTGGCAGATGTCGACGAAGCGCGGAAGTGGCACGTTGAAGGTGTCGTCGATGAAGACGACGTCCGTCGCGCCCAGTTCGGCCATGGCGTCGAGTTCCCGTTCGATCGTTTCCAGCGAGGCCAGCGACAGCGCGCCCGCCCGGATGGGGTAGTCGCAGAAGCCGCACTTGAACGCGCAGCTGCGCGCTGTCCGGGTCTGGAGCACGGGTCCCAGGTCGGCACCGTCGAACTGACCCCACTCGATGGCGCACTCGTCGAGCGAGTTGTTCTCCGGCACCCGGCGGGTGCTCACCACCGTCTCCCCGTCCCGCACCCACAGCAGGTTCGGCACGTCCTCGAGCGGCCGTCCGTCGCGGACGGCGGCGGTCAGCCGACGCAGCGTGTCCTCGCCCTGCCCGTCGTGCACATACACGTCGGCGCCGATCTCGGCGAGCACCCAGGGCAGCGTGGCCGCGTCGGCATCGACGATCAGGTTGGCGACCAGCGGCCCGCCGACCACCACCATCGTCTCCGGGTTGCGCTCCCGGACGAACTCGACCAGCTCGATCACCGGTCCCGGCGAGACGTAGAACGTGGTGGTGATGACGGTGAGCACGGGGTCTCGCTCGGTCAGCAGGGCCGCCAGCCGGTCCTGCTCCGGGCGGAACGCCGAGACGAAGTCCGCCTCGTACCCGTGCCGGCGCAGGTGGCTGGTCAGGTACACGGCGGCGAGGTTCGGGACCTCGCCGATGTGGTACCCGACGTGGCCGGCGCCCGCGCCGGAGCGGCGACGGTCCAGTTCCGACAGCAGGTCCATGTACGGCAGCCGCTGGCCGTCGAAGCGCACGTGGTCGTGGCGGGCGGTCCGATACTCGATGGCCTGGCCGCCCTTGCGGCCCACCAGGTCCAGGTGACGCGAGAAGGGCGTGTCGTTGTAGCCGATGATCAGACAGTCGAGCCGCATCGTGTGTCCCTTCGTGGGTCCTCCGACGCGACGCCGCGCTACCGGCGCGCGCAGAGCATGAACATCTGACTCGGTGCCGCGGGGTCCCTGCCGGTGCGCTCCGCGTCCAGCTCCACCAGCCAGGAGAGGTGCGCCGCGCCCGTGCCGGAGACACTGGAGCCGGCGATCAGCCAGTCCGGGAACGTGCAGAAGCTCTTGGTCGTGACGTCGCGGAACCCCGACCGGGCGCACTCCCCCGCCAGGGTCCCCGGCGGCGTGAGCCGCCCGCGCAGTTCGGCCACCTCCCGGGGCGAGTAGAAGGACAGGAACGTCTGGAACCGGCAGTCGGGGTGCCACGCGCTCACCACCAGCCGGCCCCCGGGGCGCAGGGTCCGCCGGGCCTCGGCGAAGAACCGCCCGCGCTGCGCGGCCGAGAGGTGGTTGATGGTGCCCATCATGCAGCTGACCAGGTCGAAGGACCCGGTCCGGAACGGCAGGAAGGTCCCGTCGGCGACCGCGAACCGCCGCTGCCACCGCCCGTCGACACAGGTCCGTACGCCGGCGTCGCTCAGGTCGACGCCGAACGACCGGACGCCGTACCGGCTGAGCACCTGGGGGTAGCGCATGGTGCCGCTGCCCACGTCGAGCGACGTGCGGTAACGGTCGACGGGACCGAGGGCGTGCAGCAGCTCGACCGACTCGAGCTGCTTCTTCGCGGTGTCCGTCACCCCGGTGTTCTCGAACTGGAGGTAGAACGTGGCGTCGTAGGCGTCCAGCCGGGTCGCGTCGGCGTCGAGCAACCCACGGTCGGCGAGTTCCCCGACCAGCGCCGCCGGTCTCGGCGTGCGCCGAGCCGACCCGGGTGCCTCGGCCGGGGCGGGCACCGCACGGCAGGCGGCGTGCCGCGCCTGGGCGTCGAGGTAGCTGACGTCCCAGGCCAGCAGGGCCTCGAAGCAGTCGGCGGCCTCGCCGGGGCGGCCCTGCTCCTGCAGGCGCCGGGCCTGGTGGTAGAGCTGTCGGAGCTCCTCCTCGCCGGGACCGCCGAGCGACGCCTGCTGGAACGCGATCGCCGCCGCGGCCGGGGCGCCGACCTGCTGGAAGCACTCCGCGGCGGCGTACCAGGCGGAGGCCCTGAGCCGCGCGGACGCGGTGGCCGCCTGGAAGTAGGCGACCGCCTCGCCCGGCTCGCCCCGGTCGCGCAGTGCGCGGCCCACCTCGTACGCGGCGGACGAGTGGCCGTGCAGGGCCGCCCCGGCCGCCCGGGCCACCGCCACGACCGCCGCGTCGCCCTCCCCGGCGCCCGCCGAGCCGACGCGTTGCAGATGCCGGATCCGGTGCACGGCGAAGGACGGGCCGGCGGTGGCGGCGTAGAGCCGGGCGGCGCGGTCGAGGGTGCCCGCGTCGACCGTGCCGAGCAGCCGACGCTCCGCGTCCAGGAGAGTCGCGGCCTGGGCGGCCGTCAGCGACGGCCGCAGCGCGTGCACGGTACCGGCCGTGGTGCCGGCGAAGACCTTCGTGCCGTCGGCGCCCGCGGTGACGGCGGTGATCGGGCCGTCGAGGGTGGCGGCACAGAGCGGCGTGCCGTCCAGCAGCAGGGTGAGCCGCGCGCCGTCGGCGACCAGCTCGCACCACGCCGGATCCCCGGCGGGCGGGGCACCGGACGACCCGGCGGCGGCCGGCGAGCCGTCGGTGCCGAGGAGGGCGCGTCCGCCGTGGTAGGACACCTCCAGCACGTCGTCGCGCCGCCACGCGAGCGTGCGCACCGGCATGGCCATCGGGGCCGTCCAGAGCGGCTTCACCGGCCACTCCCGCCGGCCGCGGGCGCCATCGGCTGCGCCCCGATCCAGGCGCTCAGCTTTGCCACGGTCGGGTGCCGCAGGAAGGTCTCCAGCTCCGCCTGGATGCCGAACTCCTCGTTGAGCCGGTTGGTGAGCACCGCCGCGAGCAGGGACGTACCACCCAGCTGGAAGAAGTTGTCGTCCGGGCCCACGTCGACGGCGTCGAGGACGTCCTCCCACAGGCGGCGGACCGCGTCCTCGACCGACCCGTCGGCAGTCGCCGCACCGGTGCCACTGAGCACCAACTCCCGGGCGGCCAGCGCGGCCCGGTCGACCTTGCCGCTCGGCGTCGTCGGAAACCCGTCGACCGGCACGACCGCCACCGGCACCATGTGCGCCGGCAAGGCCGATGTCAGCTGCCCGCGAACGTCGGCGGGCCACCCGCCCGGACCGGCGACGGCGTAGGCCACCAGCCTGCGTTCGGCGCCCGGGCGGCCGTGCGCGACCACCACGGCGTCGGCGAGGCCGGGCACGGCCTTCACCGCGACCTCCACCTCACCCAGCTCGACCCGGTGGCCACGGATCTTCACCTGGCCGTCGTCGCGGCCGAGGAACGTGACGACGCCGTCCGCGTCGAGGCGCCCGCGGTCCCCCGTGCGGTACAGCCGCCCGCCGGCGGCACCGTGCGGATCGGGCACGAAGCGTTCCGCCGTCAACGCCGGGCGGTGCAGATAGCCACGGGCCAGCACCCGCCCGCCGATGGCGATCTCCCCGGTCGCGCCGACCGGCAGGGGCAGCCCGCGGTCGTCGAGCACCACGATGCCGGCGCCGTCGATCGCGGCGCCGATCGACGGCAGCTCGGGCCACTCGCCCGGGTCGCGTCCGAGCTGGATCGACGTCACGATGTGGGTCTCCGAGGGACCGTACTGGTTTACCAGCGTGGCCGCCGGCAGCGCCGCGAAGAAGCGCCGCAGCGCCGGCGTGACGTACAGCTGTTCCCCGGCGGTGATGACCTCCCGGACCGCCTGGGGGAATCGTTGCTGCCCGGTGGCCGCGCCCGCCAGCGCCTGGAGCGCGACGAACGGCATGAAGATCCGGTTGATCCGGTACTCGTCGACGAAACGCAGCAGGCGGTGCGGGTCACGCCGCACGTCCTCGTCCACCAGCACCAGGCAGCCACCGGCGGCCCAGGTGCTGAACATCTCCTGGAAGGACGCGTCGAAGCTGAACGCGGAGAACTGCAACGTGCGGGAGCCCTCCGCACAGCCCGACGCCCCGCGCTGCCACTCGATGAGGTTGGTCAGCGGGCCGTGCGGCATCGCCACGCCCTTGGGGACACCGGTGGAGCCGGAGGTGTACATGACGTACGCCAGTTCGTCGTCGGTGACCGTGGGCCACGGCTGCCCGGACGACGCACCGCCCGACGGCTCCCCGTCCAACCACATCGTGTGGACGCCGGCCCGCGACGGCAGACGCTCGGCGATGTCGGGCTGGGTCAGCAGCACCCGTACGTCACTGTCGCGCAGCATGAACGCGAGGCGCGCCGGCGGGTAGGCCGGGTCCAGCGGCAGATACGCCGCGCCGGCCCGCAGCACGGCCAGCACGGCGACGGGCAGGTTGACGGAACGGTCGACGGAGACGCCGACGATCCGGCCGGTCACGCCGTGGCGCAGCAGCCGCCGCGCGAGCCGGGACGCCGCCGCGTCCAGCGCCGCATAGGTGAGGGCCTGTCCGTGGTACTCCACGGCGGGGGCGTCCGGCGTGGCCCGGCAGCGGTCGTCGAAGGCGCGCAGGACGGTCATGACCGCCCCGCCGGGGCGCGGAGAGCGTCGGTGAGGATCGTGGCCAACTCCCTGACGTGCGGTTCGGTCAGCATCGTGTAGTGGTCGCCCGGTACGAGGTGCCGCCGCACCGGACGCTCGGTGATCCGCTGCCAGCTGTCGGCGGCACGGTCCCGTTCCAGCGGGTCGGCGTCCGACGCGAAGACCAACAGGAGCTGCTCCACCGGCCGGACGGCACGGTGGCGGCGCCGGGCCCGGTCGTGCGCGCGGAAGAGCGTCAGCCAGGTCAGCAGTTCGGTGATGTCGGTGCCGGGCGGCAGGGCACCCGCGGCACGGGCGGCGGCGAGGACCCGGGCGAGGCCGTCGCCGAAGGAGAGCGGACGCAGGTCGTCGGCCGGCACGGCGAAGGGCCGGCCCAGGACGCCGCCCAGGTGGGTGGCGAAGGCCGACAGGATCTCGGTCTTGCCCGGCGCCTCGTCCTCCTCGGCCGGGTAGCTGTCCACCAGCGCCAACAGGTCGACGCGGGCGCCCGCCCCGCGCAGCCGCCCGGCCATCTCGGCCGCGAGCACCCCGCCCAGGGACCAGCCGATCAGCGAGTACGGCCCGGCGGGCTGCGCCTCGGTGAGCCGAGCGAGATGGTGTTCGGCGATGTCGGCCAGCTCCGGCTCGTACGGATGGGTGTCCGCCGGCGGCGCCGGCAGCCCGTAGACGGGCCGCTCGGGCGGCAGCAGCCGGACCAGCTCGCGGAAGGCGAGGAGGTCGCCGCCGGCCGGATGCACGCAGAACACCGGGTCGCCGGCACCGCCGCGCCGCAACGTCACCGGGCCCGCCGGGGAGTCCGGCTGCCCGCCGCCGAGGTCGCGCCGGACCAGATCGCTGAGCACCGAGACGCTGGCGGCCTCCTCGTCGGCGTGCTCGAACAGCACGGAGACCGGCACCACCGTCCCGAACGTCTTCTTGATCCGGGCGAGCAGCTGGACGGCCAGCAGCGAGTGCCCGCCGAGCGTGAAGAAGTCGGCGTGGACGTCGACCCCGTCCACGCCGAGCAGATCCTCGTAGATCCGCGTCACCCCCAGTTCCACGCTGTCGCGCGGGACACTCCTCGCGGCGGTCACACCGTCACCTCCCTGTCAGGACGCT
Source organism: Micromonospora reichwaldensis (assembly GCF_031845925.1). Lineage (NCBI taxonomy): Bacteria > Bacillati > Actinomycetota > Actinomycetes > Micromonosporales > Micromonosporaceae > Micromonospora > Micromonospora reichwaldensis. Next base: position 142,355 of record NZ_JAVRFL010000008.1, read on the forward strand.
GGATGGGTAGGAGAACGACCTCGAGCCGGTCGAGGCCGTGCAGGAACGTCGAGGCGCTGCGTACCGGCTCCGCGCGCAGCTCGATCCGGTCCACCCTGGCGAGCAGCACCTGCAACAGCACGCGCACCTCCATTCGGCCGACCGACGCCCCGACGCAGTAGTGCGGTCCCGCGCCGAGGCTGAGGTGCCGGTTCGGCCGCCGGTCGATCCGGAAGGCGTCCGGTTCGGCGAAGACCGACTCGTCGCGGTTGCAGGACGGGATCCACAGCACGACGCGGTCGCCGGCGCCGATGCGGGCACCACCCAGTTCCACCTCGCGCGTCGCCGTGCGCATGAGGTGCATGGGTGGTGACGCCCAGCGGAGCACCTCCTCGACGGCCGACGGGAGGAGCGAGGCGTCCCGCCGCAGCCGCAGCCACTGGTCGGGATGCCGGGCGAAGGCCAGCAGGGTGCCGGAGACGGCGTGTCGGGACGTGCCCAGCCCGCCGTTGACCAGACCGTCGCAGCTGAGCAGGATCTCTTCGTCGGTGAGCCGCCGCTCCGGGTCCGGTTCGTGTGCCAGCGCGCTGACCACGTCCGCGCGCGGATCCGCCCGCCGGCTCTCCAGCAGGTCGGCGAAGTAGCCGAAGACGTGTGCGCTGGCGGCGCGGCGCGAGGTGCGCTCCGCCGGGTCGGTCTCCTCGGCGAAGGCCGTGCGGACGAGGGCGGCGAGCCGGGCGGTGTCCGCGTCGTCGGTGCCGAGCATCCGCCCCACTACCCAGGTGGGCACCGCGCTGGCGAGGCGCTGCACGATTTCCACCGGTTCGCCCGTCACCATCGGTTCCAGCTCGGTCTCGAGCCGCCGGCGCAGCGCGTCCCGCATCGCCGCCACCTCGTTCGACCGGAACCAGGGCGCGTGCGCCGCGCGCAGCCGGGCGTGCTCCGCGCCGTCGGCGACGACGAGCATCCGGCCGGCCGCGGCCCCCACCGCGGCCTCGTCCGCGCCCAGTCGCATCCCGCGCGTCGAGGTGAACCGGACGGGATCCTCCAGCACCTGACAGGCCAGGTCGTGGGTGGTCACCGACCAGAACGGGCCGTACCGGGGCGAGTCGAGTCTGGCGATCGGACGGTGGCGGCGGACCGCCCGCCAAAGCGCCAGGTAGTCGGTCCGGCGGTAGGTCGCCGGGTCGGTGAGATCGGGCTCCGCGAGCTCCCGGTCGGTGGGTTCGGGCGTCACGGCCGCTCAGCCCGCTGCCGTTTGGTCCCGGCCGGTCCGCCGAGGTCGAGGATCATCGCGTCCAGCGCCGCGGTGAAGTCAGCGATCACCCGGTCGACGGTCGTCTCGTCGAAGAGCGTCGTGTCGTACTCCAGGAATCCCGTCATCGCACCGGGCTCGTCCTGCAGGACGAGCGCGAGGTCGAAACGCACGGCGTCGGAGGCGACCGGCACCTCGGTGACGTCGAGGCCGGGCAGCGTCGCCGGTCGGCGCGGCGTGTTGTTCAACACCAGCTTCACCTGGAAGAGGGGGGTGCGCCGGCCGGACCGGCGCGGCCTCAGCGCCTGCACGACCCGTTCGAACGGCACCTGGTGGTGACGCAGTCCGTCCAGCACGGTGGTGCGGGCCCGGTCGAGCAGCTGCCGCCAGGTGGGGTCGCCCCCGGTGTCCATCCGCAGCACGATCTGGTTGACGAAGAAGCCGAGCATGGTCTCGGTCTCCGGCATCGACCGGTTGGCCACGTCCGTGCCGACGGCGACGTCGTCCTGACCGGTGAGGTCGTGCAGGGTCGCCGCCAGCGCGGCCAGCAGCACCATGAAGGGCGTGGCACCGGTCGCCTGACCGAGGCTCCGCACGCCGCGGCTGACCGACGGCGACAGCCGAACCGGCACGCTGCGCCCGGCGGGCCGCGCGTCGGGCGGATCCGGTCGCTCCGCCGGGCGCGGGAACAGCTCGCGGACGCCGGTGAGTCGTCGGGTCCAGAAGTCCAGCTGGGCGGCGAGGTGCCCGTCGCCGTACGACCGCCGCTGCCAGACGGCGTAGTCGGCGTACTGCGGGGTCGGCGGCGTCGGATCGGGTGGGCGCCCCGCCACCAGGCCGGCGTAGGTCTCCCCCAGCTCGGCCGTGAGCAGCCCGAAGGACCAGCCGTCGTGGACGATGTGGTGCATCGACAACAGCCACGCGTGGTCCTCGTCGCCGAGCCGGACCACCTGTGCCCGCAGCACCGGGCCGGTCTCGAGGTCGAACGGACGGTGGTACTCCCGGTCGACCAGCCGCCGCAGTTCGGCCTCGCGGTGCCCGGCCGGCAGCGCGGTCAGGTCGACCAGCGCCATCGGCACCGGCGCGGCGGGCAGGATCCGCTGCCGGGGCACGCCGTCGTCGTCGGCCACGATGACGGTACGGAGCACCTCGTGCCGGGCGACCACCGCGTCCACGGTCCCGGCGAGGGCCCGGACGTCCAGCGGGCCCGCGATCCGGTCGAACACTGGGACGTTGTACTGGTGGTCGCCGGGACGCAGCTGCGCCATGAACCACAGGCGCTCCTGGGCGAAGGACGCGGGCAGCGGGTCGCGCCGATCGACCGCGACCAACGCCGGAAGGTCGTCTCCGGCGGCGGACAGACCGTCGAGGTAGCTCGCCAGGTCGGCCAGGGTCCGGTGGTCGAACGGCGCCCGTACCGGCACGTCCACGCCGAGCAGCCCGCGCAGCTTGAACACCACCTGCAGGGTGAGCAGGGAGTGGCCGCCGAGCCCGAAGAAGTCGTCCTCCGGCCCGACGTCGTCGCAGCCCAGCAGCGCGCGCCAGATGTCGGCGACGACCCGCTCGGTTTCGGTCAGCGGTCGTGCGGGGACCGCCCAGACGTTCTCCAGCACCGCCGGGTTCGCCGCCATGCGGCGCAGCTGGGCGCGGTCGACCTTCCCGTTCGAGTTCAGCGGCAGCTCGGTGACGGGCAGGTAGCGCGCCGGCAGCGCGGGTTCGGGCAGCCGCTCGCGCGCGTACCCGGCGAGTTCCGGGATCGCCGCCGCGCAGGCCCGGCTCCAGAGCGGATCGTTGGCGTACGGCCGGGCGTCCCAGGACTCCTCCGGCGGGCGGTGGACGGGCCGGCCAGGCGCCCCGATCGGCCCGCGACGACGCAAGACGACGTCGTACGCGCCCTCGGCGTGTCCGGCCGCCCAGCTCAACTCGACGTCGACGGATCCGTCGCCGGCCAGCTCCCACCAGTCCTCCGGGGCGGTCCCCTCCGCCGGCAGACCGGTGGCGCAGGCCACGAGTTCACCGGCGGAGGAGGCGGGATCCCGCTCGTCCATCGACCGCTTGAGGCGGCGGGCCCAGGACAGGCGCGCGTTCGGGACGGCGGCCAGGCGCACGGCGTCGAGCCGCTCGGCGTCGAGCAGGCGGAGCAGGTCGGCGGGGGTACGGCGATCGGGTCCCCAGTCGTGGGTCGGGGGGTCCTCCGCGGCGACGGGCGTACCGACGGTGAGAATGACGTCGTACCGGAAGGTGACCAGTTCGTTGTCCTGACGGCCGCGCTTGGGCAGCACCCGGACCCGCGCGATCCTCGGCCACCGCGCGCCGATCTCCCGGAACAGTGCGGGATCCAGGCACAGCTCCGGCTCGTGGGCGACGGTGCGCCGGACCCGCTGGCGCAGCTCGCCCAGGCGCAGCCCGACCGGGGCCTTGTGCACCTCCACCGACGTGTGGAACAGCTCCGACAACGGCAGGCTGCGCAGGTCACCGAGGAAGACGTGGCCGCCGTCGGGCAGCACGTCGACGGCCTGGCGCAGCACCCGCAGCAGGTACTCGACGGACGGAAAGTACTGCACCACCGAGTTCATGACGACGGCGTCCGGCGGTGCGCTCGCCGCGTCGGCCCGAAGACTCTCGTGGGCCGGCGCGGCCCAGGTCTCGACCCGGTCGGACCACGCGCCGCCCACGTCGCGCAGGGCACGCCGGACGTATTCCACGGCGGCGGGCGAGTTGTCCGTCGCCTGGTAGGACTCGCATGTCGGGGCCACCCGGCCGAGGATCATGCCGGTGCCACAGCCGATCTCGAGCACCCGACTCGGGCGCAGCCCCCGGATGCGCCCGGCGGCGTCGTCCAGCCAGGCCCGCATCTCGGCGGGGTCGAGGGGCCGCCCGGAGTAGCTGCTCAGCCAGCCGGCGAGGTTGAAGAAGGGGTCCTGGTCGCCGTCGAGGTCGCGGTAGGTGTCCTCGTAGAGCTCCCGCCACTCCCGGACGCGGTCACGGTCCCACCCGCCGTCCCGCGTCTGCTGGCCCTCCAGGCAGACGAAGGCCACGATCTGCTCGTCACCGGTGTCGCGGCGGACCAGTTCCGCGGCGCTGGAGCGCACCGCGGGGTGACTGTCCAGGACGGCCTCGATCTCCCCGCACTCGATCCGGTGGCCGCGCACCTTGACCTGCTCGTCGCGGCGGCCCAGATATTCGAGACAGCCGTCGGGCAGGTACCGCGCGACGTCGCCGGTGCGGTAGAGCCGGCCGCCCGGCTCGGGGCCGAACGGGTCCGGTACGAAGGCCGCCGCGGTGAGCGCGCCCCGGCGCCAGTAGCCCAGACCGACCCCGGCACCACCGACGTACAGCTCGCCGGGCACGCCGATCGGGGTGGGGCGCAGGGCGGCGTCCAGAACGTAGACGCGCGCGTTGCTGATCGGCGTGCCGATCGGCACCCGGCCGTACGGCGTGACCTGGTCACCGTCGTACGCGGTGCAGGCCACGGCCGTCTCGGTCGGGCCGTACTCATTGACCAGCCGGACCTCGGGCTGACCACGACGCAGCCCGGCCACCGCCTCCCCACGCAGCCCCTCGCCGCCGAGGATGACCGTCCGGCACGGCAGGGCCGGTGCGTCGTCCGCGGCGGACTCGACCAGGAGACGTAGATGGGACGGGGTCAGTTTGACGAAGCTCAGATCGTCGGCCTCGTCGAGCAGGGCCCGCAGTTCCGCTCCGGGCACCTCGCGCTCGGCAGCGGCGAGGAGCAGTTGCTGGCCGGCGAGCAGCGGCGCGAACAGGCTGGTCACCGCCAGGTCGAAGGCCAGCGGCGAGTGCACCGCCACCCCGGTCCCCGCTGAGACGGTGTAGTACCGGGCGGCCCACCGCAGGTAGTTCACCACGTTGCGGTGGGTGAGCAGGGCGGCCTTGGGCCGGCCGGTCGAGCCGGAGGTGTACATCAGGTAGAGCAGGTGGTCGGCCGACACCGGTACCGGGAGGGGCTCCGCCGGCCGCGCCGCGATCGACGCGCGTTCGGCGTCCAGTCTCACCACCCGCAGTGCGGAGCGGTCCACACCCTCCGGCACGCCGTCGGGCACGACGAGCAGGGCGCTGCCGCTGTCGGCGAGCATGACGCCGGTCCGCAGTGGCGGCTGCCGCGGATCGAGCGGGAGGTATGCCGCGCCGGTCTTCATGATCGCCAGCAGCACGGCTACCGTGTCCGGCGCGTGCGACAACAGCACCGCCACCGTGCCGCCGGGCCGGGCGCCGGCGTCCCACAGGTGGTGGGCGAGCCGGTTCGCCCACCGCACCAGTTCGCGGTAGGTGAGCACGCTCCCGGCGCAGCACACCGCGGGCGCGTCCGGGCTCCGTTCGGCCTGCCGCTCCACCAGCTCGTGCAGTGGCGCGTCGACGCCCGGCGCGGCGGTGTCGTTCCACTCGGACAGGATCCGGTGCAGCTCCTCCCCCGACATGACCGGCAACCCGGCCAGGCGCCGACCCGGATCGGCGGTGGCCGCCGCCAACAGCTCGCGGAACGAGGTGGCCAGCCGGGCGACGGTGGCTCCGTCGAACAGGTCGGTGGAGTAGTCGATCAGGCATTCCAGCCCCTGGTCGGACTCCCAGACGTTGACGTCCAGGTCGAAGCGGGCCGACTCGGTGCCCGTCTCCAGCAGCGTCACCGTGAGGTCGGAGAGCGACGCGGCCAGCGGCGGCGTGTTGTGCAGCGTGAAGTTGACCTGGTAGAGCGGGTTACGGCCGAGGTCACGCTCGGGGAACAGCCGCTGGGCGATGAGGTCGACGGAGACGTCCTGGTGGGCGTACGCCGCCAGGCACGTGTCGCGTACGTGGCGCAGGAGTTCGTCGAAGGTCTGCCCGCCACGGGGGCGGATCCGGAACAGGACGGAGTTGGCGAAGAAGCCGATCAGGTCGTGCAGTTCCGGGTGCCGGCGGTTCGCCACCGCGCCACCGATGACGATGTCGTTCTGGCCGCTCCACCGGTGCAGGACGGCACCGAGGGCGGCCAGCAGGGTCATGTGCGCGGTGCCACCGCGGCGGCGGCTCAGCTCGGCCACCGCCCGCGTGAGGTCGGCGCCGAGCGCGAACCGGTGGGTCGCGCCGCGATGGCTCTGCACGGCCGGGCGTGGCCGGTCGGTGTACAGCGTCAGGGCCTCGGGCGCGCCGCTGAGCTGAGCCTGCCAGAAGGTGAGCTGTTCCTGCGCCTCCGCGCTGTTCTCCCAGTCCGCCTGCCACCGGCTGTACCCGGCGTACTGCACCGTGAGCGGGCTCAGCGGGCTGGGTCGCCCGGCGGCGAAGGCGCGGTAGAGCTGGTCCAGCTCACGCCCGAGCACGCTGAGCGACCAGCCGTCGACCGCGACGTGGTGGAACGTGACGAGCAGGACCGACTCGTGCTCCGCGAGGAGGACGAGGCTGGTCCGCATCGGGGGGTCGACGCCCAGGTCGAACGGACGGCGCCGCTCGATCGACGCGAGCCGGTCGCTCTCCCGCTGCGCGACGTCCGGCTTCAGGCCCCGCAGGTCGATCACGGGCAGCGCCGGTTCGAGGGTCGGCCGGACCCGCTGGTAGGCCACCCCGTCCACGACGGGAAAGGTCGTCCGCAGGATCTCGTGCCGGGACACGATCTCGAGCAGGCAGCGCCGCAGCACACCGACCCGCAGCGGTCCGGCCAGGTGGAACGGGTTGACACTGGTGTAGAACGCGCTGTCCGGCCGCAGCCGGTGCAGGAAGAGGATGCGGCGCTGCGCCGACGACACCGGGGCGTCGCCCTCGGCGGCTCCGCCGTACAGGGCCAGCGGGCCGACCATTCCCCGGTCGCGCAGCCGCTTGGTCAACGCACCACGTTGCTCGGGCGTGAGGCTCTGGATCCGCTGGGTCAGCTCCCGCACGGTCGCTCCCCTCTGCCGGTCCACGCCGTGCCGTCAGCCCGCGTCGGCCCGCAACTCGGCGGGCACCTCGAAGCGGAGCTCGGACTCGCAGAACGTCCGCCACCGCGGGGTGTCCGCGTCCCACAGCACGCTCTCGTCGTCCTGCACCGGGTGCAGCACGACGGACAGGTCCTGGCGTACGTAGACCACCGTCTCGTCGGTCAGGCCAATTCCTTCCGGCTCGACCCAGCCGGGGAAGCGGCGCAGCTCGGCCAGCAGGTGCCCGCGGTAGTACGGGATCATCGCGCGGCCTCCCGCCCGGACCGGCGCCGCAGGCCGGGTGCCGGCGTCCCGCCGGAATCCATGTCCACCATCGTTTCCCCTCTCCCGCACCAGATGATCGGCCCCCTACGAACGCGCGCCCTCCAGGGCTCTCTCGACCGCCGGCGTCGCCCCGGCGCGCCCGATGCTGCTGAACGCCCCGGACAGCGCGATGGCGACCATGGCCGTACCCACCGCGAGGAGCACCGGGGTGACGCCGACCCCGGCGGCGACGGCGGTGATCGCGCCCGCGCCGAGCGGTCCCAGCGCGGAGTGGATCGTCCAGAAGGCGGCGGTCACCCGCCCCAGCAGGTGACCCGGAGTGATCTCCTGGCGCAACGACATCGAGCAGATGCCCGCCACCCCGGTGCCCAGCAGCATGACCGCCATCAGCACCGCGAGCGCGGGCACGCTGCGAGCCAGCCCCATTCCGGCGACGGCGAGGCCGGCCAGGCTGAAGGCGCCGATCCAGCTGGGGCCGAAGCCCAGCCGCCCGCGGACCCGGGCCACCACGAACGACGCCACAAAGGTGCCCACCGTCCCGGCGGTCAGGACGTAGCCGACCACCGTGTCCGGTTGCCCGAGTTCGTCCTTCAGCCGGAAGATGACGGCGTCGGTGAGCCCGTAGGTCAGGAACGTCAGCAGCGACAGCAGCAGCGTGAGCTGACGCAACAGCGGATGGTTCCAGAGGAAGCGCGCACCCGCCAGGAACTCGTTGCGGACGTTGCCCGCGCCCGCGACGGCCGGCCGGGCGGCGTCCGGCCGCCCCGCCGCGAGCCTGATGAACAGCACGCCGACGGCGGCGACGGCGAAGGTGACGGCGTCGAGGCCGATGGCGGCAGCGGGACCGAAGGCGGCGGCCACCATGCCGGCGAGCGCCGGGCCGGCGACGCTCGCGACCGCGTACGTGGCGTAGAGGTGGCCGTTGGCCCTGGTGATCTGGTCCGCCGCGACGATGGCGGGCACCACGGCCACGTAGGTGACCTGGAAGATCATCGAGAAGACGCCGGCCAGGGGCACGACGAGGTAGATCAGCCAGGACGGCTCGGCGACGAGGAAGACGACCGCGACGGCTCCGTAGAGCACGCAGCGGGCTCCGTCGCAGATCATCAGGAGGGTCCTGCGGTCGAAGCGGTCGACGACCACCCCGGCGAAGAGCCCCGTGGTGATGGAGGCAACGCCGGTCAACCCGGTGACGATTCCCATCTGGACCAGCGAGCCGGTGACCTGCAGGACGAGCAGCGGTATGGCCACGTAGGAGAACGAGTCACCGACGGCGGAGAGCGTCTGTATCCCCAGGAAGGTGCGATAGTTCGGATTGCGCCACAGTGAGGTGCCGGGAGCCACGGCACCGGCCGGGCGGCCGTTCGGCGAGGCTGCATCTCCTTCGACTCGGGCAGCCGCATCCGAAGCGGTTACTGGATCATCATTAGACACAAGCGGCCCCCCCCCAAACCGGACTCGAATAGTCCATCATGACATCTCCACGTCGGTCAAGGTCGGCGCCAAATCGGTAGGCGCAAGATCATTATGTTGACATCCATGAATGGCTGACATACAGTCGCAAGGCTCGCTCATACGGTAACGCGGGCTTGGCATGGCTCAACGGGGGCATTTATCTCGGCCATGGATATCTGTCGCCGCAGCGGTAATCGCTGAAACCATCATGGAATGTCCATCATCCTGACGGGCGGAAATGCGGGTATCATTCGTTCACACACCAATGTCCACCGTGCCGGTGCCGCAACGGAAGTTGTTCTGGCGGAATTTCGACGTCCAATACCACTCGGTGCACCCGGGCCTACGCCACATGAAACGCAACATGTGGGAACTGCCGCACTGGATGCTCTGGCTCGGCGGAGTGCTGGACGCGCACGGCTACTCCGACATGGGAGTCCTCGACCTCTACACCGATCCGGGCACCTTCATCGAGCCGGGTCGCCTGGCGAAGGACGCCATCGAGGAGGCGGCCCGCAGCAGTCCAGCCGACGTCTACCTCTTCTCCCCGATGACGGTGAACCTCTGCTACGCGTACGAGATCTCCACCGTCATCAAGCAGATCCACCCCAGGTCCATCATCGTCTACGGCGGGGTGGCCGCGACCCCGCTGGCCGACGAGGTCGCCGCCCACCCGAGCGTGGACTACGTCGTGGTCGACCGTGGGGAGCGCGCCCTGCCCGCACTGCTCGACGCACTGCGCGACGGGCAGGAGCCGACGCCCGTGGGCAACCTGGTCTACCAGCGCGAAGACGGCACCATCCGGCGGACCGCAACCCGCTACCCCGACGTCGCCCCCGCCGACCTGCCATTTCCGAAGATCGACCTGTTCCCCCGCAGGAGCGGCGAGGACATCCGTTACCTGCGCCAGGTCTACGCGCTCGGCTGCCCGTACCAGTGCACGTTCTGCACCATCCAGACCATCGGCCGCCGCCCCGGATACTTCCCGATCGAGCGGGTGCTGCGGGAGATCCGGGCGTACCGCGCCCATTACGGCGCCCACCACAGCATCTACTGGGGCGACGAGACGTTCACCCTGCACCCGGAACGGACGCTCGAACTGCTCGACGCGCTCGCCCGGGAGGGCAACATCCAATACGACTGCCAGACGCGGCTCAACTGCCTCACCGACGAGCGCGTCCTGCGCAAACTAAAGAGCAGCGGCTGCCAGTGGATTGAGATCGGGCTCGAGACCGGGTCGCAGGACACGCATCACACGCACAAACACCACATGAACCTGAACGCGACCACCGAGACGTTGAAACGAGTCCGGGACGCGGGGCTGGCAACGTGCGCGTTCACGGTCAACGGCTTTCCCGACCAGACTCCGGACGACATGGCCCGCAGCATCGACTGGATCAGCGGACTGATCCACGAGGATCTGCTGCAGGCGACCTACCTGTTCGGCCTCGTACCCTATCCCGGAAGCACCATGTTCCAACATCCCGAGCGCTTCGGAATGAAAATCCTGCATCGTGACTTCAGCCTTTACCACGAGGACCTACCGCCGGTCTATGCCACCGACAAAGCCACTCCGGACCAGATCTACCAGGTATTCCTGGACGGGCTGGAAACATTCGCCGAGGCCATGGGCAAACGGCCGTACTTCAATGACGCGTCGCCGGTCGGCGACCTGTCGAAGTATGGCGGGTTCTGGGCGGATGCCCATGTGTAGCGTCTCGCGGCCCTACCGGACGGGAGCATGATGACACCTTCCCCCTGGCGCCTGCTGGCCGACGGCAGCGCGGGCGTGATCCTCACCGTCGCGTTCGAGGCGCGACGCGGCGACCCCGGCTTCGCGGAGCTCGCCCCGCACCTGACCGGGTACCGGGTGCTCGAGGCGGTACCGCCGGCGACGACCGTCACCGAGGTGACGGAGCCCGGCGCCTACATCGAGCCGTGGTTGGCCGGCGCCCTCGCGGACGGGCCGCCCGTCGTCGGTGTCCTGGGGCACTGCTCCGCCGCACCGCTCGCCGCCCAACTCGCGGCCGCGATCCGCGGGTCCCGTGCGGCCGACCCGAGCCTCGTCACGGTGGACCCGGTCCTCGTGGACAGCCGGATCGCCCGCGGCGAGTACCGGCAGGCGGTCGACTCCCTCGCCGCCCACCTCAGGCCGGAGGAGTTGGCGACGGCCCTCGCCCCCGTCGCGGCCCGCGACACGGAGCCCGCGACAACGGGCCACGCGCTGCTGCCGGTCCTGACCGGCCTGGAAGACGCCTACCGTACGACGCTCGCCGCCGCCTGCCGCACGATGCCCGTGCCCGCCGCCATGCAACGGCAACTCGCCGACCGGTTCGCCGCCTACCTCGCGTTCCTCGCCGCGTCGTCGCTGTCGGCCGTCCAGCCGCCGGCCGCGGCGCCGCTCGGGTCCGTGGTGCTCTCCGGTACGCAGGACGCCGAATACCCGGCCGATCTCCTGGTCGGCGCGACCACGTTTCCGGTCGACCGCAGGCGCCTGCTGGCGGACGCCGACGTCGCTGCGTTCGTCCTGAAGGTCCTCGGCCGGTGACCGGTGCAGAGGAGCGCATCCGCCGGCAACGGGCGGAGCGCATTGCGCGCGACCTCTCCGAGCACGAGCGGGGATGGCGCTGGTACCCGGGCGACGGCCTGGACCCCGGCACCGTCTCTCCCGCGGCGATGCGGCGCGAGTTGGACCGGGAGCGACAGCTGATCGCCCGACTGGGCACCGCGAGCGGGCCGGAGGCGGAACGGCAGGGGCACCGCCTCAAGCACTTCCCGGTCCTGTTCGTCAGCGCCCCCCACATCGAGGAGAACGCCACCGGTGCCTTTCCCGGAATGCCGACCCCCCTGCTGTACGCCACCTGCCTGCTCGACCGCATGCTGCGCATCGACGAGTTTCCCCGCGACCGGGTGCCGGAGGTCGTCGGTGTGCTCAACCCGCCGGCCTACAGCGACGCGTTCGAGAAGGCGCTCGTCGAGTGCGTGGCCGAGCACCTTCCCGTGGTCGTCGGCATCAGCAACCTGTCGGAGGGCCACCACTTCGCGATCCGCATCGCCGAGTTGGTGAAAACGGTCTCCCCGAACAGCATCGTGCTGCTCGGGGGACAACACGAGGACGCCGTGAACCCGGATGCCTACCGGTCCACCTCCGAGCGGGTCCGGGCGATGAGCGAACGGCAGCGCGGCGTCCACGGGTCGTACTCGTTGACGTCCCCGCAGCTGGCCCGGCTGGCGGCCCTGCAGACCTTCGCCCAGGAGCGGGAACGCGCCATCGTGGACCTGGTCTTCGCCGGGGACGCGGTCTTCGCCCTGCCCGAGGTGCTCATGGTGATCGCCGAGGACCTGCCCACCGATGCCCGTGCGCTGCGCAAGAGACTGCTGGCCAGTCCCGAACGCTTCGCCGCCCTTCCCGGGGTCGGGCAGCTCATCCTCGTCGACGACGACACCGGGCGGATCACGCCGATACCGCTGAGCGGCACGCCGATCGACGGCAACAAGTTGCCGTTCATCGACGTCACCAGGCTCACCCACGAGAACCTCTTCCCCGTCTTCGACAACCGGCGGACCGCTCAGGTCATGGCCGCTCTCGGCTGCAAGTACTCCTGCTCGTTCTGCCACGAGTCCGCGGACGCGTTCCTCTACAACCAGCCGAAGATCCGGCAGCGTACGCCCGCGCACGTGCTGCGGGAGATCCGCCTCCGCAGCGACCAGGGATTCGAGGCGGTGTTCTTCGACGACAGCACGTTCACGCAGAACCGCCGCTGGCTGTCGGACCTGCTCGCGATGCTCGAGACGGACCAGGCGGCCGGCCGGCAGGTCGAGTGGGGCTGCCAGACCACCATCAACGACGTGGACGAGAAGCTGTTGCACCGGATGGGCCGGACCGGATGCAGCTACATCTACTTCGGCGTGGAGTCGGCCCAGCCGGACGCCGAACGGGTGCAGAAGGTGCAGCGACTACGGTTGCTCGCGGAGCCGACGGACTGGACGGAGCAGTTCCGGCGGGTGGCCCGCTGGTGTCGTGCCGCCGGTGTCCGGGTCGGCACCTCGCTGCAGTTCGGCCTGGGCGAGACCGACGAGCAGCGGGTACGGACGCTTCAGCTCATCGCCGACCTGCACCGCGAAGGCTGCATCCCGGACGGGTGTGTGGCGCTGAACATCAACAGTCCCTATCCCGGCACCCGCCAGTGGCTGGACCTGATGAGGTCGGACGCGCCGTTGCCCGACTACCGCGACAAGCTGGAGCGGCACCCGGCATTCGAGACCGCGCACCAGTTCTCCGCCATCACCGGGGAGGCCGCTTCCGACCTGTACCGCCTCGCCGCGGACATCCTCGGCTCCGCGCTGCACCAGCAGGTCGTCCCGACCCAGCAGTGAAGCGGCGTCGCCTCGGCGGGTTCACCTTCGGCCTGGTCGACAAGGGCACCAAGGGAAAACGCGCCCGCGTGGTACCGCTGATCGACCAGGTGCGACCGATCGTCGCTCGCCGCCTGGACTCGGTCGCCGAGCTGCACTCCCGACTGTTCACCGGGCCGCGTGGTGGACGGATCAGCACTGCCGTACTGCGGGACGCGACCCACTGGGACGAGGTGGTGACGAAGCTGGGCCACGAACACCTGCGCCGGCACGACCTGCGGCACACCGGGCTGACCTGGATGACCGATGCGGGGGTTCCGGTGCACGTGCTGCGGAAGATCGCCGGGCACGGATCGCTCAGCACGACACAGCGGTACCTGCACCCTGACCGGCAGTCGATCACGGATGCGGGAACGGCGCTCAGCGCCCACTTGAAGGCCCGCCGGTCCCCAAGTGGTCCCCAGCTACGCGTCGTCTAGATCAGCAAATCCCTACTGCCCCAGTACGGGTTAGAGGCCGTTGACCAGGGCTTCCACCCCGGTTGACGGCCTCTTTTCGTGCTGTCGGGACGGCCGGATTCGAACCGACGACCCCTTGATCCCCAGGACGCTTCGCCACACGTCCACGCACGTCACGCACGCTATACCCAAAATCAGGCCGTGCGGTCGACGTCGTGCCGCGCACCATCGCGCAGGCCGTGTGGTCCCTGATTGGTCCCCGGGACGCTGACACGCTCGATGACCGCAGCGCACGCTTCAGGGAGTGTCGACGTTGCGCCGCCACGCACATCGGTCACCTGTCCTGACCTGCTCTCGGTCACTGCGGCCGGCGCGCCAAGGTTGACCCGTGTTGACCGTCTGCGTCCGTCAGATCGGGCACGCAAGGGGCACGCCTTGGGCCTACTCGTCCTCGGCAACCAGGTAGGGCGCGTACCCGAGAGGCACTTCGCTCACCTCTAGCTCGCTGAAAATCAGGTTGAGGTTGTGTCCGTTCATCTCGATGCGGACCTTGTGGAAGTCGATCCCGATGTGCCCGGCCCATTCATGGGCGCGCTGGGACTCGGCAACCAGCTGCGCTCCCGGGTAGAGCGCTTGCCATCTGACTGCCCACACGTAGCCGTCGAGGTCCGGCCCGATGTGCGGGTCCGTCAGCCGTTCATCCAACGAGTTGCGCCAGGTGTCCGGGCTCAGGGCGGTGCTCGCCTCGGCCTGCACGCAGTGCTTGAAGAGGTATCGGAAGTGCACCGGCTGAATGCCGGTCCTCGGGTCGGCTGTCACGTAGACGATGACCTCGTAGTCGCGCATGTAGTTGGTGTAGGCGTGGTATACCACGGCCTGGTCGAACACGTCGTCCAGTGCCCGACGCAACTCAGCGATCTCCACGCCGCCTGTTCTATCAGGCGCGCCGCCGGCCTTGGGGTTAGAAGATCGTGGATGGCTGGTCGGGTGCCTGCGGCCATGGTCGGCCCGTCTGGCGTTGTCGGGTGGCGTCGGTGTCAGCGGGTGGTCTTGGCTGTACGACTGGCTGTACAGCCGCACGGCGCAAGGCTGGCATGATCGACGCATGGACGGAGCGGACGCGCAACCAGGTCAGCCAGCCGCGGCTCTCAGCGACCTGGTCATGGTCGACCTCACCGAAGCTGAACGCCACCTACTCACCCGGGGGCTCATGGAGTGGGGCGGGCCGGCTCATTGCACTGAAGCCTTGGCGGTCGCCATGGGCTTCGAGGGGGTCAAGGATTTCTATGCGCAGGCCGGTCCTTTGCACGCGTCGATCCGCGCTGAAGAGTCGCTTAGCCGTCGTGACTGGCGACGTGTCCTGATAGCCACTGAGGTAGTTTTCGCCAGCGACATTTTCGGATCCGGTTGTGATTGGTCGACCACGACCGGCCTATCAGACGAAGAGACGATCTTTCTTCTTCGGGCCGTTCAGCGCAAACTGGCACGCTCGGCGAACGTTCATAACCCGTGAGGTCTCAATGGCGGCTGTTGAGAGCGGATCTCCTCGTCGGGCAGTCGTAGACCGTCCAGCCTTTCCGAACGGGGACCAGGTCGTTCGTCCAGTGGGGCGCTCCACCTGGTCCCCGTTCGGAAAGGCTGGTAACCCTTGTGATGCCCGGCGAGGGGATCCGAGGCGGCATCTCTGAGGAGGGCCTGGGTTCGGGGCGGAGCCCCGAGGTCTTCAAGGTCTGGTAGTCCCGAAGCGTGGCCGGCCGGCCCGGCCGATGCCGGCCGGAGGTCGCCAGCAGGCCGGGGCCGGGCGGCGCGGCCCGCTTGCGGGCCGCCTTGATACGTCGAGGGAACAATTCGGCAGGCGAGAGATCAGTCGTTGTAACGTGACCAACGGTCAAGCAGCGCTAGGCACGCTCCAACTTGACTGATCTTGGTCCCCAGAACGGCGAAAGGGCCGACCCGATTTCCGGATCAGCCCTCTGACCTGCGTCGGGACGGCCGGATTCGAACCGACGACCCCTTGACCCCCAGTGAACTAGCCGGCGTACCGGCGCCTGCCGGACGGGACCGGCTCGTGCCGGACACGCTGGTCAATGGCCGGTTGGCGGTCGGCCTCATGTCGGGCTGTGTCGAGTCTTGCCCGACTATCCGTGAGACGGTTGTGAGATATTCAGGCGGTCCGGCTCGGGGTGAGGCGCTGGAGATCAGATCCAGCGCCTCATCGCCCTGCGAGTAGGCTGCACCAGCATCGAGCCGGACGTCCCGCACCTGAGAGGAAAGAAGATCTTGGATGCCAGAGTGAAGGAAATTGGCGTTCCTGATCTTTAGAGTCGCAGGTCAACAAGCCTGGTCCCCGCACGCGCGGGGGTGTTCCGGATGTCCGGCGTCCGGTCCCGCGCATCCCGACCTGGTCCCCGCACGCGCGGGGGTGTTCCCCCCCGCTCGATCGCCACGAACGCGGGATAGATCTGGTCCCCGCACGCGCGGGGGTGTTCCCCGTTCCATGGCCTGTGCGACCTGCGGCTTGTGCTGGTCCCCGCACGCGCGGGGGTGTTCCGGGGCCAACCACACACGCCCCGGGGCGGTTCCGCTGGTCCCCGCACGCGCGGGGGTGTTCCCCGCGTCCGTCACCGCCTGGACGACTACATGCGCTGGTCCCCGCACGCGCGGGGGTGTTCCTCCGCCCGCATCGACCCGTCCAGGAGGGACAGACTGGTCCCCGCACGCGCGGGGGTGTTCCGGGCGTGCGGGTGGAGCACGTGGGGGACGGCTGCTGGTCCCCGCACGCGCGGGGGTGTTCCGAGCTGTTCGACGTGGCGGTGCTCAACGCGTACCTGGTCCCCGCACGCGCGGGGGTGTTCCCGTGGCCGCGTTCGCGCCGAGGTTGACGTCCTCCTGGTCCCCGCACGCGCGGGGGTGTTCCTGCCCCGGCCGAGACGCGCACCCCGACGCCGCCCTGGTCCCCGCACGCGCGGGGGTGTTCCCGTCTTCCTTGCGGTCCTGATGGTGGGCACGCTCTGGTCCCCGCACGCGCGGGCATGTTCCCGGGGGCCGCCGAGTAGCTGCTCGGGCGACGTGCTGGTCCCCGCACGCGCGGGGGTGTTCCGAGAGCGTCAGCTTGGGCGGAGGTACGCCGGGCCTGGTCCCCGCACGCGCGGGGGTGTTCCCACGGTGGCGCCGTCCCGGCCGGACACGTTCAGCTGGTCCCCGCACGCGCGGGGGTGTTCCGCCCCCGACCCGTCAGGGCCGAGGGCTTGTCGTCTGGTCCCCGCACGCGCGGGGGTGTTCCCGACCCGCAGCCCGGCGAGGAGCCAGCGCAGGTCTGGTCCCCGCACGCGCGGGGGTGTTCCCGGCTTGAAGGGAGCGTCGTGGCATCCAAGTCCCTGGTCCCCGCACGCGCGGGGGTGTTCCGAAGTCCACCTCGACGGTCGGGTAGTCGAACAGGCTGGTCCCCGCACGCGCGGGGGTGTTCCCCAGATGAAGCACGCCAAGATGACCGGCCTGAACTGGTCCCCGCACGCGCGGGGGTGTTCCCCTGGTGCTGTGGTTCATCAAGCTGCGCGACGACTGGTCCCCGCACGCGCGGGGGTGTTCCCCGGCCGCAGCATCGTCAGCGGACGCGACCCGGCTGGTCCCCGCACGCGCGGGGGTGCTCCGTGCTCCGTCGCCTGGGCGACCGACTCCGCGGGCTGGTCCCCGCACGCGCGGGGGTGTTCCCCGGAACCGTACGCCGTGCTTCGACGCGGTGACCTGGTCCCCGCACGCGCGGGGGTGTTCCCGCCACCATCGGCCAGCTGACGAACTTCTGGGCCTGGTCCCCGCACGCGCGGGGGTGTTCCGATGTATGTCCTGCGGGTGCCGCTGGTCATCGGCTGGTCCCCGCACGCGCGGGGTGTTCCCCGGCGTCGGAACCGCCGACACGGTGTACAGCGCTGGTCCCCGCACGCGCGGGGGTGTTCCCGTTCGAATGTTGCGCCCAGGGAACGTCAGTTAGTGGGATTGATTCGCATCTACCAGTTGCTCGCTGCTCAACGACCCAAAACTGGGCACAGCGCCGGTAGCCGGTGAGCTGGAACGCCTATTTAGAGTAGTCGCGATCCTCGTCCGGTCCGACGGCGGTGAGGGCGACCGTCAGGATTACGAGAAGCACGTCAGGTAATTGCCACGGCCACGAGAGCCACGACGCCGGCCACCAAGGTGCGGATGGACCAAGTGATCCAGGTGAACTTGCGGTATGCCACCATGTTCGCTGCCCAGATCTGTCCGACGATCGCCCGATCAAAAGCGTCTTCGTCGGCCGCCGCCTCCACCCAGGCGCTCACGAAGGCTTCCCGGTCATCGCCGTACCGACGGGCGACGTGGTCGTAGAAGTGCAGTGACCACGCGGATGCCACCTGCCGCCGTGGTGCCAGGGTATAGAGCGCCAGTAACGCGCTGAGCACGATGCAGATGCTGGCGGCTAACAGGACGCCTTTGGCCCAGGAGCCGTGAGCCGACGGCAGTTGCCCGGCGAGAACGCCAGCGGCGGCAAGGACGGCGGCCGCCTTCACATCGGCGAAGCGGATCATCTCGTTCGCCTGTTGCAGGTAGGCTCGTTCGGCTTCCCTCATGAGGCTTCCAGGCTTTCGGCCAGGTCAGGGCGGTCGTACGAGGAGAAGATCTTGCCCAACTGTCCGAGCAGATATCGGCGTTCGCCGTCCTCGAGTCGTCCGAAGAAGTCGTCGATCAGTTTGGCGATCACCAGAAAGCGTGACTCCTCGGCGTCTCCGAACTTTCTTGCGATTCCCTCGAAGTCGATGTTCAGCATCGTGTTCAGTTGGTCTGGGTGGTGGTAGAGCCAGTAGCTGCGGGCAACATCGGGACGGGAGTAGACGCTTTCTCGTAGGTATCGGATCCGTTCCAGCTCGGTCTGCTGCTTTAGGTGTTCGAGGGTGGTCTGACGTCCGATATCCAGGATTGCCTCCGCAGCGGCACGGGCTTGCCGGCTGACCGCCAGATGGACGCGGGCGCCGTAGGCGATCCTGGCGTTGATGTCGTTCTCGGCGTTGCCGGCCTGGGTGACGCAGTATCGGGCGCTCTCCTGGTCGGCCCATTCTGTGAGCTTCTGCCGCGTCGTCCATAGGGCGGCCTGATCGTCTCCATGCCACCGCAGCTGGAAGGTCGCGTCGAACGCGACGTGCGGATGGCAGCTGCGCAGTTCCGCGGAAAAGGTGACCGGCTGTGCGGGTTCCTGGTGTCTCCTCCAGAGGCCCGACAGGCGGCTACGCCAGCTTTCGATCATGAAGCGTCCAGTGGGTTTGCTTGGTGGAATCGCTCGTTGAGTCGGTCACGCAGAGCCCGTGCATCCGGTGCCTGGGCGTCGTGGGCGGTCGGCTGCCAGTCGTACAGCAGGTCGGACATGCGGGCGAAACGGCTGCTAGCACCCTGACCTGCCCCGCCGGCGCGGATCATCAAGTCGGTGATCAGGTCCTCGTACGTGGGTTCGACTGCCGCCGCGTCCAGCCAGCGAAAGAGCGTCTCGCGGAATTCGCCCTGTGGACCTCTGCCTGTGAACAGGAGCGTGAAGGCGTCTACCAGTCCGGTCTGCAGTTCCGGGTCGCCAACCAGCTCGGTGAGGAGAAACCCGGCCTGGTCCGGGGTGTTGGAGATCGCCGCCAGGGCGCGCAGCCCTGCGTCATGCCGCTGGTCCTGTCCGGCCGCCCACGCGATGACCCGCTGTAGTGTCGCCTGCCGGTGCAGCGGTCGTTCCCAGAGCGATCGCACGGCCTCCACGACCTCCTGGGTGACGGCGTCGAGTCCCCGCCCGGCGAGGTTGTTCAGGCGGGTCAGCACCGCCTGCGGATACGCGTCTGCCAGCGCGCCGCCGCAGACTCGGGCCACCGCGCAGAGCAGCGTCAGGCTTCCTGACTGGACGGCCCATTGGTTGAGCCGACCGCGCATCGCCGCACCGGCCTCGGGACTCATCGCAACCGCCGTCATCAGATCGACGACCAGCGGACGCAGGGTCTGGTAACCCCACCATCGTTCGACCAGAATGCGCACTTCGGGTGCATCGGCTCCGGGAAGGGCTAGGGTCACGGCGAGCATGGCCGAGGCCACCTGACCAGCAATGCGGGCGTTGGGGGAACCTCCGCGGCGCATCGGTAGGTCAGACGCCCAGCTCCAGAGGCGGTTACGGAAGCCCTTGGACTGATCACCGTGGACGTAGCGCAGGATCGCGACACCATAGGACGGCAGGGTGAAGAAGATGCGGTGCTCGTCGTCAATCCTGGCCTTGACGTTTTTGGCAAGTTGGCGAATCCCTGGGGCGCCCATGCCGCCACGTACGTCTGCCGGTTCCTCCAGCTTTTCGGCTAGCTTCTCCATGGCGTGCAGAACGTTGGTTGCCTGTCCTCCCTGTAGGAAGGCCAAGGCGATGAGGAAGAGCCGAGTCCGGGGGTCGGCGTACTTTTCAAACCAGGCGACCAGTTCTTCGTCCCAGTTCTGGTATGCCTGGACCGATTTGCGGGCGATCTCGGCCAGGGGTTCCTGCGGGTCACCCGCCGCGGCCCTGATCCGGCGAGACAGCCTCGCGATCTGGGCCGGGGTGGCGCCGTCCAACATCGCTGGCAGTGGCGGCGTCTGGAGCAGCAGATCCACGTCCAGCCAGGCAGGTCCATCGCCCAGGAGGCGGCTCAGCAGCTCCTCGCGTGCGGGAGCGCTGACCGTGAGGACGGTGAAACCGGGAACGTCCTCGGGCCTTTCGAGGCTCTTCCGATCGACCAGGACAACGAGGTACGAGTCGCGCTTCTCCACGGCTTCTCGATAGGCGATTAGCGTCTCCCGCAACCGTCCGTTCCGGTTGCCGGGTGGCACCGTGAGCAGATAGGCGGACCGGCCGTACGATGTCCACGGCACCTTGTCAACCGGCAGGAGTCGCTGCTCGTCGTCGTCGATCGGGATCTCCCGCCGAGGCGAGGAAACGCCGCCGAGAAGCCCCACTGCGGCGGTCCTCCGGCCAGTGCCGGGATCGGCCACCAGCAGAACGTAATGCTGCTCCCGCAGGACCTCGGCCGCTGCCTCCCTGGACAGCCCGCCCGGGCTGTAGACCCGATTCACGAAGGTCGCGATCGTCTCGTCCACGAAGGCGTCGGAGAGCTCGTGGGCGGCCTGGTAGTGCCCGAGCCAGTTGTGGACGTTCTGCACCATGTCCCGGCCGACGCGCGAGGCGACCTGGCCGTTGTTCTCCTCAACGTATAGCGCATCGTCGATGTCGTCGGCGTACGACTCGTCGGTGTCCGGGGCGACGGCCTCGATCGGGGTGGTGGTCATCGGTCACCGCCCCGGTGCTGCATCATGGTCTCGACCGTGGTGGCGACCTGGCCGTTGTTCCGCTTCACCCGCGGTCCAGCAATTTGAGGCCGTACGGGTTTTCCGGCCCTCGGCAGTGGCGGCGACGCGGCCGGCAACACGCCGAGCAGGTTTCCCGAGACCTCCGGGAGGTAGAGCCATGCCTGCCGGCTGAACGCCTTACCGTCGACCGTCGCTGTGACCGGGAGGCAGCGGTCGGGCTGCATGCCGGCGTACCCGGCGGCGATGACGTCTTCGAAGACGCGGTCGGAGAAGATGCAGGCTACGAATGTCACGCGCGGGCTGGCCGCAGCGAGCACGGCCTTCACCGGTGCGGAGTCAAGCAGGCGGTGAGTGTCGTTGCGTGCATCCCCGTTGCCGGTCCAATGGAGGTTTTCCGGGTCGGCAGGCAGCGGCCCGACGTGCAGACTGACCCGCAGTTGAAGGTGCGCCCGCGTCTGGCGGTTGTGCTCGGCGAGGCGCTCCTGAAGCAGACGTGGGAACGGTTCCACCAAGTAGGGCAGGACGCGTGTCGGGAGCCCGACGGCGAAGCCGTCGCCGGTCGGGCCGAGAAACGCTGGGCGTTCCCACTCGGCCGCCAGCCCGGCGTCGGCTAGGGCGTCGCCCACAAGGTCGAGCAGGTTCTTGCTGATTGCCTCGTGGGTGCTTCCTGGTTCGGCGGTGAAGCCCTTGGCGTCCACCGCCAGAATCGCCCGGTACGGTGGCAGATCGGTCGAGCGTGCGAACGGGATGTGTTCCACGGGAGTCCTTTCTCGACGAGGATGGGACCCCCTCAGCGTCAGCCCGTGACAGGCGATTCTCTGCCCAGTTCTGGGCGAAACCCGTGTGACCGGTCGCTCAATGCCGCCAGGTCCAAGATGGTGACCTCGCGCCGCCCAGTGACGAGGATGCCGGCCTCACGCAGGGCGGTCAGCTCGGCGACGACCGCGTTACGCGAGGCGCCGACCAGTTCGGCGAGTTCGGCCTGGGAAAGCCGGATCGCCGGCCCCCCGTCGGCGTGCCGGCTCTCTCGGTCGAGCTGGATCAGCGCCCGGACCAGCCGCTCCCGCACAGGCAGCACGGCCAACGCCGCACGCTGCGCGTCCGAGGCGCGCAACCGGCTCACCGTGTAGGTGGCGAAGCCCACGGCGAACGCAGGCCGGGTCAGGAAGCGCCGGAACTGCGGTCCGGTCAGCAGCCGGGTGACCGTGGTGGTGAGGGCGGTCACGGTGGCCGAGCGGGGCTGCAAGTCGACCGCAGCCAGATCCCCGACGACGTCGCCAGCAGCCCGCAGCGTCAGAATCGCGCAACTGCCGTCGCTTTCCGACCGCACAATCTTGACGCAACCAGCCAGAACCACATGCACGTGCTGGGTGGTGTCGCCCTGACGCAGAAGCACGTCGCGGGGCTCGAAGCGTACGGGGATTCCGGTGTCCTGCACCCGGAGCCACTCGTCCTGCGGAAGATGAGCGACGAGTCCGGATCCAAGATGGCCACGCATGTACAGAAAGGTATCGCCGACGGGCACAGAGGGTGGGGCAGCAGTCACTCTGGCCTTGCTTCCACGCGGGGTGGCGATCCCTCATCAAGGGCTGACGTGACCTTCACCGCCCATTAGGGCTACCAGGGGTGCCCAGGGCAGCGTGCGAAAGCCCAGCTGGCGATGCGCCAACTCTCCGAGCATCTGACCGAGGCGGCACACGGCGTCGTTGAGATCCAGCCCCGCAGGCCACAACCCGCACGGCGCACCGGGCGGACGGTTGCGTCCGTGGAAGTGGTGTACAACTTGCCCGTGATCGGTGTGTTGCGTAGATAGGAGACGGCCCGCCACCCCGAGTGGCCGCAGGCAGGTCGCTGTCCCACCGGATGCGGATGGAGGGCCGCGAGGACGAGTTCCGGGAACTCTCCGACGCGTTCGATTCGATGCTCGAACAGCTCGAATCGCACCTCGCCGAGCAGCAGAGGTTCGCCGCGAACGCCTCCCACGAACTGCGCACCCGCTCGCGATCTCGCGGATGCTCCTCGACGTCGCCCGCCGCGACCCCACCCAGCAGCGCGGCGAACTCATCGAACGTCTGCACACCGTCAACCAGGGGGCGGTCGACCTCACCGAGGCCCTACTGCTGCTCAGCGGGGGCGACCGGGGAAATTTCACCCGTGAGAGCGTCTATCTTTCCCTCGTCGCCGAGGAAGCCGTCGAAACGCTGCTTCCGCTCGCCGAACGGCGTCGGATCACCCTGGACGTCACCGACGGAGCGGCCCGGACCAGCGGCTCCACCGAACTCCTGCTGCGGATGGTGACGAACCTCGTCCAGAACGCCGTCGTCCACAACCTCCCCGCCGGCGGCACCGTTACGGTTCACACCGAGGCGCACGGCGACACGAGCGTGCTGCGGATCGAGAACACCGGTCGTCGGCTCCCACTCGAGTTGGTACCGACGCTCACCGAGCCCTTCCAGCGCGGCACCGAACGCGTCCGCACCGACGAACACGCTGGCGTCGGACTCGGCCTGGCCATCGTGGGCAGCATCGTCCGCGACCACGACGGGACCCTCGACCGGATTTCCGTCGGTGCCCGCGATCACCGAAGCACAGGTCGCCCGCAGGCCGTCGACACAGGAGGAGGTGAAGACCTTCCTGACTGGCAACACGGACGAACGCCTGTATGCCGATTGCCTTCGGTCGCTGATGGGCCTGCGACCCGCAGAGGTGCGCGGGCTGCGATGGTCCGACATCGACTTCGAGGCTGGCACGATCCGGCCGGCGACAACACTCGGACACTCGTCGACGGCGCGATCGAGGAAAAAGGCCAAATCGGCAGCGGGCAGACGTGGCCTGCCGATGCCGGCCATGGTAATGAAGGCGCTGAAGGCGTTCCACACCCGGCAGAAGAAGGAGCGCCTCCAGGCCGGCGACGCCTACATCGCCAGCGGCTACGTCCTGGTCGACGAACTCGGCAGACCGCAGCGCACCGACTGGCTGCGCCGCCGGGTGTACGAACTGATGGCCAAACTCGGAATGCGCAAGGTCCGACCGTACGACGCCCGGCATGCCTGCCTGACATACCTCGCCGACGTCGTGCTCGCCGCCTGGGCCGGCCACGCCGACGTGGGCAACGCTGGCCAAGCGGGTCTACGTCCACCCCGACAGCAGTCACCTCAAGGTGGCCGCCGACCACCTCGAAACACGGCTGTTCGGGTGACGCCAGGACCACAGACTGAAACAGTACGGGCGTACGTGAAACGGAACAGCGAAAGAGCCCTGATCCGAGTAGGTGAATCAAGGCCCTGACCTGCTGTTTTACTGTCGGGACGGCCGGATTCGAACCGACGACCCCTTGACCCCCAGTTACATAACAGTTCTGTCTCGGCGCGCTGAGGGTGCCGATAAGTACACATATCAGGACCTTTTGACATCCACCGGCAGCGCGATGTCGATAAGTGCCGCCACCTTCACCCCACTGAATTCAAGCCTGTGACCAGGATCGTGACCTCGAGAAATCAAGTGCGTGACCTGCCGCGCAGGCTTCGTCGCGCAGTTTGACGCACGATCGTGGCGAGCCCGCTATCGGCACGCACCTCGAGTAGGGAGCAGCCGTGGGCGCAGGCGCCACTGCCGCTTGCGGACATCTTCGGCTCCACGTCCCCGAAGCATCACGAGGAAGCCGGTCCTCGACGGGCCCGGCGTCGGTGAACACGGCCTTGGCTCGGCTGCCGTTACGCATATTCCCCGCCACGCTGACAGGAGAGTCATACTCTTGTCGTTGCCGATGCGCTCGACAATGCCACCGCCCAGGGCCGATTCGGAACCCGCTTCGTGTGCTGCCGCAGTAGCTCACCCTCAACAGTGAGCTTCAGCTCGTCACCCCGAGCCCGATCGATCAGCATCGCGATCAACTGCTACACCTCAGCCCATCAAACCGGGACACGTTCCTCGCAGATCGGAATCACGCTTTGCAAGACCAAGCCTGGATTCCGACGCCGCCGAGGCATACTTACCGTCAACACCCTCATCACACGCCCGCTACCCTGCACTTAGGACATCGCCGATTGGAGCTGCCATTTCCAGGAGGATGATCTTGCGAGCCAAAGTGAAGAAAAGTCGCTCTGTTGATCTTTAGAGCCGCAGGTCAGCAAGTCCTGCTCCCCGCGCACGCGGGGGTGATCGCATCCTCCGGTGCCTGCGCTACGGCGTTCCGTACCTGCTCCCCGCGCACGCGGGGGTGATCGGCCACCGTCCCGTCTTGTCGCCGGGCTTCTTCCTGCTCCCCGCGCACGCGGGGGTGATCCCAGGGTGCGGATGGCCTCGATGTTGCCTTGGTCCTGCTCCCCGCGCACGCGGGGGTGATCCCAGGGTGCGGATGGCCTCGATGTTGCCTTGGTCCTGCTCCCCGCGCACGCGGGGGTGATCCTTTCATCGGCACCGTGACCGGGATGCTGTCGGCCTGCTCCCCGCGCACGCGGGGGTGATCCCGCGGCCGGCACGCAGACTGAAGACATGGGGATCTGCTCCCCGCGCACGCGGGGGTGATCCGTGCGGCGACCGCACCAGCCACGGGGAGACGTGCTGCTCCCCGCGCACGCGGGGGTGATCCACGTGACCGTTGAGGCCGTTGTGACCCCTGCGGCTGCTCCCCGCGCACGCGGGGGTGATCCCAGCCAGAACAGGATCATCACGACCAGCAGGTGCTGCTCCCCGCGCACGCGGGGGTGATCCGATCGCGGCGCACTTCACCCGCTCCCCGACCGTCTGCTCCCCGCGCACGCGGGGGTGATCCGTACCTGCTCCTGCCATACGATCAGGCCGAAGGCTCCTCCCCGCGCACGCGGGGGTGATCCCTTCGCCATCGGCGAGGCGCTGCGGGAGGTGCCCTGCTCCCCGCGCACGCGGGGGTGATCCCCAGGGACCGGGACCACCGGAGATCCGCCATGCCTGCTCCCCGCGCACGCGGGGGTGATCCCCACCCCGACCACCTCGCCGCCGGGCGGGCCGTCTGCTCCCGCGCGCGCGGGGGTGATCCCACGTCAGCGACCGGCCGTGGCGGCGGCTCGCTCTGCTCCCCGCGCACGCGGGGGTGATCCCGCGCCGGCGCCCGGGCCCGCCTCGGCGTACCGGCTGCTCCCCGCGCACGCGGGGGTGATCCCGACATCTTCGGGCCCGTCGGGCCGCCGGCCGTCTGCTCCCCGCGCACGCGGGGGTGATCCGTCGTTCCACCCGGCCACCGTGATGGAGTCGCCCTGCTCCCCGCGCACGCGGGGGTGATCCGCGCACGTCGTTGCCCCTGACGGCACCCGCGCCCTGCTCCCCGCGCACGCGGGGGTGGTCCCCGGCAGCCCTTGAGGCCGACCTTCTCGAACGCCTGCTCCCCGCGCGCAGGGGGGCCTCGCGCTGTCCCGCATCCGAGCCAGGGTGTCCTCTGCTCCCCACGCACGCGGGGGTGGTCCCGTGCTGGTTGCGCGCAGCATGGGGCGCCCCTTCTGCTCCCCGCGCACGCGGGGGTGGTCCGTGAGCGGCGATGCGTCCCTTCCCGGCCGTGATCTGCTCCCCGCGCACGCGGGGGTGGTCCCGGGACGCCGGGCATGGCCACGTTGGCGAGCACCTGCTCCCCGCGTACGCGGGGGTGGCCCGTCGCGCGAGTAGATCAGCTTCGTCTGGCCGGCCTGCTCCCCGCGCACGCGGGGGTGGTCCGGCCACCGATGACCACAACCGCAGAACCGCCCACTGCTCCCGCGCACGCAGGGTGGTCCGCTACTGCTCGGCACGTGGTGGATCCGCCCCTCCTGCTCCCCGCGCACGCGGGGGTGGTCCCCTGTGGCCCAGCGAGATCGAGGCGTTGCAGGACTGCTCCCCGCGCACGCCGGGGTGGTCCATCCATGCCGGCGTCGAACCCGGCCGCCCACACCTGCTCCCCGCGCACGCGGGGATGGTCCCCGTGGCCTGACGTACGGGGTGCCGGGCGCGGGCTGCTCCCCGCGCACGCGGGGGTGGTCCCTCAGCCGCCTACGATCAGTGCATGGCCCGTTGCTGCTCCCCGCGCACGCAGGGGTGGTCCTTCGCCGGCCACGAAGGTGTTCAGCGCGCTGCCCTGCTCCCCGCGCACGCGGGGGTGGTCCCGACACCAACAACAAGCCCATGCTCGGCCCGATCCTGCTCCCCGCGCACGCGGGGGTGGTCCCTGTGGCTGTGGCTCATCGTGGTCGGTGCTTTCCTGCTCCCCGCACGCGGGGTGGTCCTCGGCCGGCGGACCTGGAGCAGGTCGTCCCACCCTGCTCCCCGCGCACGCGGGGGTGGTCCATGCCACGGGCCTGGCGGAATGCAGGGCATCTGCTGCTCCCCGCGAACGCGGGGATGGTCCTCCCAAGGAGTGGCCCCGTGCCACGCGAGAGGACTGCTCCCCGCGAACGCGGGGGTGGCCCTGCACGCACGCGCCATCGGCGCCATGTCGGCGCCTGCTCCCCGCGCAGGCGGGAGTGGCCCCTCCACCCGGACATTCTTCGGCCCTGGTCCCGCGCACCGGTGGGGGTACATCGCAGACGTCGGCGCCGGTACCATGCTGCGCCCTAAGCGCGGGTGGCTCAGCGGCTGATAGGCCCCGTAGGTGAGGTTCTGCTCCTGCGAACGCAAGGCTGATCGCGGATCGCGCCGTACCCGCGTTCGCGTGACGGTCCCGCTCCCCCGCACACGTGACGTCGAAGGTTCTCGATTTGTCGTACCTATCGCTGCACGCCAGGCACACAGGGCTCTCCCCAAACCGAACCCGCCCATCGCCTACGTGTCGCATCATCACCGTCGACTGGGGCATCGATCGCCTTGCCTGTTGGCGTCCTCTACGCTGGTCGCCCACGGCGCCCGAACCGACGGCGCTTGGCCGCCTTGCTCCAGCCTCCAGAGACCGCAGGGTTGACCATCGGGTCAGCGGGGCGCCGCATCAGGGTCACCCCATCCACATCTACTGGGATCCAGTGATGGTCGTGGGCCAGGAACGATAACCGCTGTTCTCCGCGGACCTGGAAGACCATCAACGCCCTGCCCGCACCAGCCATGTCGATAACGCGAGCCCACAGTCTGTCGCGTACACGGGTGCTCACGTACCCGACGTACACGCCAGCGGAGATCTCGAACAGCCACTGCGTCAGATGCCCGCGTAGTCCGGGCGGGCAGGCGGTGAGGATGATGACGGTCATCAGAAGTCGACCTCGCCAATGTCGGCGTAGTTTCGACCTGCTGTCAGTTCGATGCCGGTGTCATCCCAGAGGCATAAGGATTCTTCGTCTTCGATCTCACCGCCGGGCTGAGGTTGGAGCAGCAACATGCGGATATCACGTACACACCGCGCGAGGATGGCCCCGTCGTGCACGCGGTCACGTACCGCGCGTCGGGTGTCGGTGCCGATGTCGGTCGAGCCGCTTGCCACCACGTCGAAGGCAACGGGGATTGTTATCTCAGCCTTGTACAGGTCAGCGATGTCGTACACGAAAGCGCGTTCGTGCCCGGTGTGCACGAAGCCGAGACCAGGCGCGGCCCCAAGCGCGACGATGACCGTATGCACGATGCCGTACAGGCAGGCGTGGGCGGCCGACAGCGCTTGGTTGATGGGGTCGCCGCCGGCAAAGTCGGCCCGGTCGTAGTCGCGGTGGCGCCAGGCGACACCAGTCCGCTCGGCATGCTCACGGTATGTCCGGCGGACTCGTGCGCCCTCTTTGCCGCGCAGTTGCTGCATCGTGAGGTTGGCGGTGTTCTCGCCAGGGAAGCGCATCGCGTACATGGTGCGGGCTACGGCGAGCCGGCGGTCTCGATGGCTGACCGCAGCGGCCTGCGCTACGAGCAGACGGCTGGACGCCGCGAGTGATCGTCCGTGCGCGTAGTAGCGCACGCCCCGCTCGCCGACCCAGACGGCGGTGGCTCCGTGGTCGGCGAGCAGGGCGATGGCCTGATGGGTGATGCTGGTGCCGGGCCCGAGCAGCAGCACGCCCACCGAGGCGGCCGGAATGTGCACAACGCCTTGATCATCGGTTGCGGTGATCGCGTTGCTGTCCCGGTGGATCACGCTGCGTTCGAGGTAGAGGAAGCTAATCCGGTCCTCGGCTCGGGTGAGGTCGCCGAGCTCGGCTGGCGGCACGCCTGGGATCTTCATCGGTCAGCCCGGATTCAGCCTGCGGGAGCGAGAGTGAGCAGGCCGCAGCCGTACGCCTTCGCATGTCCGATCCCGCTGGTCAACGCTCTACGAAAGGCGTCCGCATCGGTAACGTGGAGGATGCCGTCGTAGGTCACCGTCGTGAGGGTGACAGCGCCCATGCCTCGTCTGAAGGTTTGCGTCTGGCGGCGGTGCAGCCGCAGGTTAGGGCGACCGTCCTGCTGGGTCGCCAGGGCGAAGCCGTTCCGGGCGGCCCGGCTGGCCAACCATCCGACCTGCTCCTCTTCACGAAGGTAACCGAAGCGCTGTGTCTCCTTGGCGTCGGTGGTCTTACGCCCGTTGTGTGTGGGGTTCGCGGTGAGCCGAAACGCCCAATCCTGGCCGGGACGAAGCGAGCCGAGCAGCCCGCCGTAGTCGCGGATTACCCAGGTCTCCGTGGTGGGCCAGCCGGCCTGCTCGACCAGATGGGTGAGATCGGGCCGGCCAGGGCTGACGATGTAGAGGTGGACGGTGGCGGTGGCTGGGGTGTCGAGCCGCCACAACGTACGGGTGCCGTCCCGTTCGTGGTCCTCCGCGACGGCGAAGGCGGCGCGGACCGCCGCGTGCATGGCATGTGGTGAAGAGAGCAGCTTCCGTGCACCTCGGCGAGCGGGGTTGATCTGGAATCGGGTGAGGAACATGCTCAGCCTCCCAGCAGGCTCAGCGGGTCGTGCTCGGCGACGCCGGCCCGTTCCGCGAGGTCGTTGGTGACGTCGACGTGCCGGCGCAGCACCGACCGCCAGGTGTGCTGCCGATGCGCGGGATCAAAGCTGACCGGCTCGTCCGGCAGGGTCTCCGTGACCGGCTCGCCGGGCCGGGCGTCGCGGATGATCTCCAACCGGACCGTGCGGGCCGCTTTGCGGCGGTGCCACTCGGCGGCGAGCCACGGCCACGACGTCAGGGCGTCGTCGACAGTGCCTTCGTGTACGCCGAGGCTGATCGGAAGGGCCGGCGGGCACGAGCGGCGACCGAGATAGAGCGGAAACCGGGGCCGTTTGAGTGCCTCCATCAGACCGTGCAGAAGCTCCTGCTCACCGCTGACGGCGGCGAGAAAAGCGGCGTCGGAGAGGTAGAAGCGGTAGGTGAGTGGCGCGCTGTCGCGTCCGTCGAGAGAACGGGCGGTCTGGAAGTCCCGCAGGATCTGCCCGGGCTGGTCCAGCCGTACCCCGAACTCTAAGCCCAGCAACTCGGTAAGCGGCTCAGTACGTCGGACGCCCTTGGCCGCGGCGAGCAGGCCGATCACTCCGCTCTTGGTCGGCGCGACCTCGGTGCCCCGGCGAGCAAACCGGCTCGACGACCCCCAGGACTGGAGTGGGCCCGCCAGCCTCAACAACAACACACTCATGCTGGCTGTCCGAGCGCCACAGCGACCTGCTCTCCCACTCCGGTGACTAACTCGCTGAAGCTGACCGCCTTGCCGAGGTCGGCCAGCACCGCAGTCTTGTCACCGACCTGGGTGACCCAGCTACCGATCGGCCGCTCGCCGAACGCGTTCTCGACGGCCGTGGTGTACTTCGCCAGGGCGGCTGCGGCCAGTTCGATCCGCCCGGCCGCGTGCGTCTCCCGGATGGGCGTCTCGAACGCCCCGACCAGGTTGATCGCTTGCGTGTCACGCAGCCGCACCAGCACCGCATCAGGCAACGTACGGTGGGCGAACGTGTTCTGCTTGCCAGTCGGCATGCTACGCGCGAACGCCGTCAGGAACGCCTCGACCGCAGCTCGGGTCGCGCCCGCGTCGCCGAGGGTGCGGTGCAGCGCGTCCACGTCGACGGTCGCGTAACGGTACAGGGTGGACGAGTTAAACTCGATGGTGCCGATCATGCCCGCGCCGGTCTCGGCGGCGTCGGCCTTGCGGTCGTCGACGGCGGTGAAGTAGTCGAACTCGTTGTCGACGGCGTGGACGCTGATGGCGTGCGCCACCTGGCATGCGGCGTCGACGTTGATGTCTGTCATGTCGGCCACCATCCGGCCGAACATCGCAATGTCGACTGAGTGTTCGGTGTTGGCCAGTGCCTTGAACCGGTTCTTGTCGAGAGTGGTGCCGGCTCGGGAGGCTTCCAGTGCTGCGGCGGCGAGGTTGTCCACCTGCCGGTGGCTCAGGAACATCAGATATCCGGACTCGACGTCCTTCGCCTCGCTCTTCTTCTTTTCCGCCTTGGCAAGACCCGCAGCCACGAAGACCTCGGCGGCCAGCGTGGAGGCGGCCTCGTCGGAGAGGCTGGGGTCGAGGGCCTTGATCCGCGCCGCGAGGGACTCGCCCACGCGCTTGGTTCGTTCGCCGAGCTGGGAGCGGTCGAGCAGGCCTGCGAACGCTAGCCGGATTGCTCGCTTCCATGCCTGGCTGGACACCCGCGCGCGCCGTACGCCGCCGTAGACGGCGGTTTTGGGTGAGCCGGTGTCGTCTCGGTTGAGGTTGCTCGGTGGCACCGTCTGCAGCGCGTAGACGTCAATGATGGTGCGGCTCATGATGGGTTCTCCTCGTGGGTGTCGGTGGTGGGGGTCTCAATGCCAGTGCTGGGCCGGCTGCGGAAGAACTCACGGCCCCAGATGGCCTGGACCTGGGGCCGACCGGTGGGCAGGCGCAGGGTCTGCAGGTCGTCGGCGAGCAGGCCGTAGTCGAGTGGGATCTGCGGTTCACGCAGCATCGTGATCAGGCTGCGCAGGTGGTAGATGCCCTCGTGGTAGGTGCTGGCAGTGCCGAGCGCGGCGAACCGGCGCCGTACACCGTCTGGCCCAGCCGACACGCGGACGAGCTCAGCCAGGGCCTGGCCAAGCCCTCGTCCATCTACGTGCATCCGTTCCCGGCGCGACTGCTGATGCAACGCGTACAGGGTCACCGCGTCGTGCATGGCGTACTCGGCGTCGGTGGCAACGGCATCGTCTGCCGGCCGGTAGCCCAGCAGGTCTTCCGGGACCTGCAGGTAGCGCTCGAGCGTGTAGTCGAAGCCTGGTGCCCGGCCGATGCCGCGCCGCAGCCGGGCAAGTGCGCTGACCGCCTCCGGTTGGGGCGCCTCACGCAACAGCCGCACCTGCAGGGCGCTGACCGTCCGTGCGACATGTTCGCCGAGGCCTCTGCGACGGCGTGCCCACGGTTTACGTGTCGGGGCGTCCGGCCGGCTGGTCTCTGCCACTGTCATGCTGCCTCCTCCTGCCTCTGGTGCTCGAGTTCAGCCGCCATCGGCAGCGCCTTGGCCAGACCGAGGCGGAACCATGCCTCCGCCTGCGAGCTCGAGAAATGCACATCCCTCCCGGCGCGATCGACGCCAGGCCGGCCGGCCCAGGCCGCCGGTCCGGCAGCGGCGACCATTTCACTGCCCAGCCGTTTCACGGCCCTCCGCACCAAGCGCTGCCACGAGGCTCGCTCGGCCACCGGATCGCTGTCCGGTCCGAGCCGCGCCAGCCAGTCCCGAAACGCGCGATCCAACAGGGCGTACGCGCGTTCAGCCGCGCGTTCGGCATCGCCGCTGTCGATGTCCCGGCTGCCAGCGGCGCGTACCAGGTTGTCTGCGAGCCGGCACAGCACCTTCACTGCGGACTCGGCGTCGCCGGCAGCGTCGACAGCCGCCGCACGCAGAGCGGAGTCTTCGACCAGCAGCAGCACGTTCATGGTCAGCGCGTCGCTGAACACCTCGTCGACGACCGCCTGCTGCGTGCCGTAGGTGACGCTGGTGGCGCGCGTTCGGGCCTGAAAGTCCGGCCCGACAACCCCGGTGACGGTCAGCCGGGCCAGCCACTGCACCACCATCGGCGACAGCCGCTGTGGCGCCTCGGCGCCGGGAAGCGGCGGCGCCGGCAGCAGGGTCTGCAGCCCTCGCCACAGTGCCCGGCTGTGGTCGTGCGGCCGGGGCAGGTAGATCGGGGTCCGCTTCTGCTCACGCTCGCGTGGCCCGCTGCGTCCCCAGACGCTCATCGGCTCCAGCAGGTGTCGATCCTGCCACTCCAACCGATCACCGTTGGAGATCATGGCGCCGGTAACGCCACCAGCATCGCCGAACAGCCGGATCCGTCGTGACTGCCAGGTGTAAAGACTCAGCAGCCCGTGCGGGCCGCGTGCCGCGTCTGCTTCCTCGACGGCCGTCTGCGGCTCGCGCTCCCACACCGGTAGGTCCCGCTCGTCGGATACCTGCCAGCCGGGCGCGATCGGCACCAGATTGAGCAGCAGCGTCTCCAACAGGGTCGCGCCCTCGATGTGCACGCCGCCCAACGCCCCGAGCGACGCCACCCCGATGGGATAGCCCCGCCCACCTTTGACCCGTGGGTCTCCGACCGCTCCCGTCTTGATCCCGGAGGGGTCGTACGCCTGACAGTGCACCACCCAGCGGGCCGCCTCGGCCAGCGAGATCGACTCCATGCCCTGTCCGGCGCGCGTCGTCAGGAACGGCATACCGTTCGGCACGTCGGCGATAAGGCGCTCAAGTCCGTACGTGTTGTTCTTGGCCGCCCGCAGATCGGCCACCTGGTAGAACGGGTGCTCCGGGTGCAGCAGGTCGAACCGGTCGCGGAAGACGCCGAGGTATTCGGCAATGTCGGCGACCGGCAGCCACCGGTCCCGCCACAGCGCCCGCCAGGCGGCCTCGCCCGGTGGGCCGCCGGTCGTCCGGTGCAGGATCGCCAAGGCGAGCCGCAGGATCGCGAACGTCTGCGTGGGCAGTTCACAGGCGATCATGCGTACGTCGCCGGCCTGTTCGAACAAGCCGAGCAGCGACACGTCCCGTCGTTGTCCCTCGGCGTCCAGTACCGGAATCCACGCCTCGTCTACCAGCGAAAATCCGGCTGGGTGCGGTAGGCCGCTCACTGGCAGCACCTCCTTTGCGTCTGCGATCGAAGGGAACTCAGGTGTTGGCACGGGTAACGCGCAGCCCTTCCTCCGGGTGGTAGTGCAGGTCGAAGCCGGCCACCGTGGCGGTCCCGTCGGTGTCGATGTCGAGCACTAGCTCGCCGGCCAGCCAGTGACTGTCCTGCCAGGCGCTGAGGTCGGTACGCCGTTCCAACTCGGCGATCACCTCATCGATCACGTCCGTGGCAGTCATCGCGCGCGGCAGTGGCAGCGTGCAGCGCGCGATCCACCGAGGCAGTGGCCAACGCGGGAGGCTGCTGGTCGGCACCGACACTCCCCCACCATCGATCCACGGCGGCAGGACCAAGCCGTCCGGTGTCCGTACCAGCAGCAGGACCTCGAGGGACTCCGCGTCGGTGTCGCGGACGTGTCCCAGCGCCGCGCGGTCGTCGGCGTTGCCGACGCCGCCGGAAAGCCAGCCGATCAGTGGTGCCCCGGCCTCGGCGACGCCGGCCAGGCGGAAACCGTCAGCTTTCAGCTCCTTGGTGGTGATCTCGTCCCGCTGTTTGGCCTCTGCTTCGGCCATCGCGGGTTGCCACGATGGTGGGCCGAGTTCCGCATCGCCGTAGGCGGCCTGGGTGATCGGCGCGATGTCGCAGGGAAGTCGCAGTGGTGTGCCGTTCAGGTGCGGCAGCAGCACCGCTGCGCTGCGCAGCAGCGTGGCCGGCTGATAGACGCGGCGTGAACCAGCTACCGGGTGCGGTGGCTCTGTTGTCCAGTCGGCGCCGCTGATCCAGCAGGTCGGGGTAGCGAGCTTGGCGGGACGGTCGCCGCGCGCATGACGGTGTAGCCGGCCGATGCGTTGCAGCACCAGGTCGACCGGGGCCAGGTCGGTAACGAGCAGGTCGAAGTCGATGTCGAGGGACTGCTCGGCGACCTGGCTGGCGACCACCACGTGACGATGCGGCCGGCTGCCACTGCCGGGCGGGCCGAACGTGTCGCGCAACCAGCGGTCCTTCGCGGCGCGGTCGACGGCCATGAACCGGGAGTGCGCCACCGACACGGGGATGTCCGGCCCGAGGGCCGCCCGCAGTGCGGCTGCCGTCTCCTGGACCCGCGCCACCGTGTTGCGGACCACCAGCGCACAGCCCCCGTCAGCCAGCTGGTCGCGCAGCAGCTCCACCAGCGTGGGCAAATCGTCGGCCAGGCGCCGCAGCTTCACTTCGACGCCTCGACCCGAGTCAGCGCAGCTGGTCGCGGTGGCGCCACGATCGGCGGTCGAGACGGTGACCAGGGGGTATCTCAGGTCGGTACGCAGCGGTGCGTACGGGTCGACCCGCGGCTTGCCGCGGTCACGCCAGGTGAGCGCAGGCACTGCTCCGAGCCGGCCGATGTCGTACGCCGCCATCAGTTCGGCCCGCCGGCGTGCCGGCAGTGTCGCGGAGAGCACAATGACTGGGACGCCGTACGCGCCGAGCCACTCCAACGCCCGGTCGAGAAAGCGACTCATGTAGACGTCGTAGGCATGCGCCTCGTCGATGACGACGATCTTGCCGGCGAGGCCGAGGTGACGCAGCACCAGATGTTTGCCTCGTAGCGCCGCGAACAGTAACTGGTCGATGGTTCCCACGACGAAGCTGGACAGCAGTGTTCGCTTGGGTCCAGCGAGCCAGACGTGCACGCCGATGTCGGTGCCGCCGTCGTCCTCGGCGATGCCGCTCGGCAGCGAGGTCGTCCGCAGCCGGTCGTAGTCGGCATTGAGTGCGGCCTTGCCGTGTGCCAGCCGTACGTCGCGGTCGCCTCGGCCGACCTGAGCGTCGGGCAGCCTACGCAGCCAGGACAGCATCCGGTTGAACATGGCGTCGCTGGTGGCTCGGGTGGGCAACGCGAGGTAGCAGCCGGATGCCCCGGTACGGCGGGCCAGAATCTCCACCGCTGCCAGCGCGGCCTCGGTCTTGCCTTCGCCCATTGCCGCCTCGACGATCATCATCCCGGGCGCTGGCATGGTCGCGGCCAGCCCGGCAACGGTGCGCTGCACCGGTCGCGGCACCGCGGCGGCGGGTAGCTCGAAGCGCGCCCCGAACATCTCGTCCACGCTCACCGGCGGCGCGGCAGGCCGCCACGGGACCGGCAGGTCCAGCAGCTCCCAGCCGGCCGTCAGCCGGTCTGCGTCCGTGCTTTCCAGGATGTACGGGAAGAACTCCTCGTTGCTCGCGATCCAGTCGGCGACGATGACGAGGCCGGTGAGGGCGGCCTGGACGGGCTGCGACAGCGGTGCGTCGCTCCACTCGATGAGCCGCTCGCCTGCGCCCGACCGCTCTGCCATCCAGTTCAGCAGTTCGTGCTGCACCTGCCGCCAGTCCGGGTCGCCAAGCAGGTGTGGACGCACCTGTACGTCGCGAAGGCCTTCGTCGGTCGGTGGGACACCGTGGTGGCCCCCGACGATGACCGCGTACGAGTGAGGGTCGGTCCAGTGCTGCTGCTGTAACCAGTCCGCCAGCACGAGGTGCCCGGCGGTGGCGTGGGGGGCGTACTTGCGGTCGGCGCGGATCAGGTCCCGGTGATAGCCGAGCCCGTGGTCGCGCATCCGCTCCGCCAGCGCGTACGCCTGGCAGGCGAAGGCGGGCGTGGCCTTGCCGATGTCGTGCACCCCAGCGGTCCAGACGGCCAAGGTGCGGGCGTCCGCGTCGCCACCGGGCAGTTCGTCAGCGATGCGTTGGCGGACTGCCGGGCTCAGCCAGTGCTCCCAGAGCCGTCCGGCCACGTCGGCGGTGTCGGCAAGGTGCCGCCACAGCGGCAGCCAACCTACTGGTGAGGTGCCTTTACGGTCTGTCTTGCCCCAGACGGAGCGTGCCGCGTCGCCCAGTTTCGGGCCGCCAGCACTGGCGCGGGCGTTCATCGACGCACCGGCAGGAGCGGGCTGGGCGTGCCGCTGTGCGACAGGTAGAGCACGTCGCGGGCGCGGGTCAGGGCGACGAACAGAAGGCAGCGCTCACGCTGCAGGTCCTGCCTGTGGGCGTGCGGGTCCTCTGCCGCCGAGGTGAGCGCATGTGGCGCCGGCAAGACCCCTGCGTCCAGGCCGACCACGGCGAGACATTGGAACTCCAGGCCCTTCATGCGGTGCATGGTGGCCACGCGCACCCCGTCGGTGCCTCTCTTGTCGTCGGCCACGGGAATGTGGGCCTCGGTCAAGATCCTCGTGAGGGTGTGGACGAGCTGTCCGGTGCGGGCGGCCACGCCGACGGCGTGCGGTTCCACACCCTGTTCCAGCCAGGTCCCCACCCGTTCGATCAGCGCCTCGTGCTCTGCGTCGCGGCTGTTTTGAGCGACAAGTTCGGGGACGCCACCGCGGGTGATCGAACGGTAGCCCCGCAGTGTGTCGCCCTGGTCGTCGAGGCCGATGGCGGCGTCGCCGTTGAGGACCTTCACCGACAGGTCGAGGATCTCGTGGGTGGTCCGGTAGTTCACGGTGAGCCTGCGGGTGCGGCCACGCACCTGAATGCCCAGCTGAGTTAGCGACACATGGTTGTCGTAGATGCGCTGGTACGGATCGGCGAGTAGGAACATGTCGTTCGGTCCGGGTGCGACGAGCGCACGCAGCAGCCGCCACTGCGCCGGATGCAGGTCCTGGCCTTCGTCGACGATGACATGCCGGTAAGGGGCGGGTGAGTGGCGCGCGATCGTTGCCGCGTCATCGGCGAGCTGGGTGTGGGTACGTAGGCGCCGCTTCGTCAGCTCCCGCTCCGCTGCGCTGATCGCGGCCCACACCTGTTCGCGTTGTGCGGCGCGCAGGCCCTCGCCACGGCCCTTGCGGGGGGCATCGCGGTATGCCTCCAGGGAAGTCAACTGTTGAGCCAGCACCACCTGCTCCCACTCCCGTCTCAGGAAGGCGCTGCTGACCGTGGTGACTTGGCCGGCGCGGTTCAGATAGGTGGGACCGGCCTTCGCGGCGGCCTCCCACAGGCGGTCGAGGACCTCGCTTTCGGCGACCGCGACCTTCTTGCCACCCCGGGCGACGATCTCGTAGGCCAGCTTGTCGACACTGATCACATGGATGCGCGCCCGCACGGCCGGCTCGGTCGCCAGCCGGTGCAGCTGCCTGGCGAGAGAGTCGGCGAGGGCACGGGTGAACGTGGTCAGCAGGACTTTCTCGCCGTCCGGCAAGCGCTTGGCGAGGAACACCGCCCGGTGCAGGCCGGTAACCGTCTTTCCCGTTCCGGCGCTGCCGGTCACCAGGGCGGGACCGCTGTAGGTTTCGCGGTAGGCGACGTCACGTTGCGTCGGGTGCAGGAAGGTGCGCCACACGTCGAACGGGTGGGCGAGGATGGCGGCGAGTTCCACCGGACCCGAGACGAAGGCGATCCGCTCGGGCGTACGCCGCGCCGCGGTCAAGAGGTCCTCGGTGTCCACGCCCGACACGACCCGGTCAGCTATCTCCGCCCAGACCTCCTGCACCGGCAGTCCGCTGGCCAGCCCGCGTAGGACGTCGAGCTGCATCTCGGGCAGGCGCCCGTCGAGACTGTCCAACTGCTGGTCCGTGCCGATGATCCGCAGCAGCGGAATCAGGTCCTCGTCCACGCCGAGCCGTACGAACTCGGCAGTCGAGACGTGGTCGAACAGTCGGTCGCTCGGCGAGGCTGACGGCTCCGTACGAGCAAACTCCTCGATGCCTGCCTGGTCGCGCATCTCCAACACGCCGAGTGCGTGGTTGACGGTGAACCGGCGACTGACCGCGAAGGCAATGGCGTCGTCGTGCGGTAGGACATCGAGCAGCGCGTACTTCTGCTGACCGAGGGAGAGCACGATCCCGCGGTAGAACTGGTCGATGCGGATGGTGCGGATGTTCGGGTCCCGTGCGCCGGTCAGCTTCTCCAGGTGCAGGCCCGCGTGGGTGTGTTCGGCGAACTTGCTGATGGCGGCATCTACGGCGCGCTGCACCCGACGTTGCAGCTTGGCGTAGGCGGGAAGAAACTCCCGGCCGATGGCCAGCTCAGCCATACGATCCCCCGTCGTCACAGCGCCCGAGAGGACAGGGCGCACAGCCTGCACCGCCATCAGCCGATCAGGGATGGCGGTGTTGGTCACGCAGTAGAAGGCGGCGCAGTCAGACCCGAGCCACGCCGTCCAAAGTGAAGCACTTGTGAACCATGCTTGCAAGGATTTCCGCGTGATCTGTCTTCACTATGACAGTTCGCCATCGACGGAGCCTGTTCACGGCGGACAGGCTGGACGACGCCTGCGCCTCATGGTGCTGCCGTCGCCTGCGACCAACACGATCAGAGCAAGCATGTGGCGGATCGGCCGTCGGGATGTCTCGCCGGGAACCTGATGTGCGTGGTTGCCGGCGATGGACAGTTATGCTGAGTCCCGTGGTAGCGGGCACGGACCTCAAAGACCGGTACAGAGTAGGCCGGTTCCCGTTTCCGCATAAGGGCATGGGTGAGGTCTGGCCCGCTCAGGACACCCTGCTCGACCGTCCCGTCATCGTGAAGTTCGTCAGCGCCGCCGCGATGAACATCGAGTTGGCGCGCCGATTCCGCCGCGAGGCGTTGCTGACCGCCCGGCTGGATCATCCTGGCGTTCCCGCCGTCTACGACCTCGGCGAGCAGGACGGCCAACCCTATGTCGTCCTACAGAAAATCAACGGAGTCACTCTCGCAGACCTGGTCGCCGAACAGGGGCGGCTACCGATCGGCTGGGTTGCCGCCATCGGGGCCCAGGTCAGCAGCATCCTGCTCGCCGCACAGCAGATCGGCCTCGTACACCGAGACATCAAGCCGAGCAACGTCATGCTGGACAGAAACGGCGCCGTGAAGGTGCTCGACTTCGGTCTGGCCGTCATCCGCGACGACGAACGCTATTCGCGGATCACCCAGACCGAACAAAGCCTGGGCACGGTCGGCTACATGGCTCCCGAACAGATCTTCGGGGACGCCGTCGACCACCGCACCGACCTGTACGGCTTGGGCGCCACGCTGTTCGACCTGCTCACCGGCCACCCGCCGTTCGACGGTGTCACCACCACCACGACGCTGCGGCACCAGATGGACGACCCTCCACCGCACCCCACTGACCTGCGGCCGGACGTCCCAGCCGTGCTCGACGATTTGATTCACACGATGCTGGCGATCCACCCGCACGACCGGCCGGACACTGCTGCCGAGGTCTACGCCGCGCTCGCTCCCCTCGCCCAGGATTTACCGCCGATCCCAGGCGTGGCCGATGACCTCACTGGATCAGTGCCGGCTTACGCCGCGATCGTCGGGCGAGTGCCACAGCAAGCTCGCCCGGTAGTGACGTCGACGATCGACCCCCTCCAACTCGACGTGGAACAGGCCTCGAAGCAGGCGGAACAACTGCATGCCGCCGGCGAATTCCGAGCTGCCGCCCGGCAGTGGCGGCAGCTCGCCGATCATCACGCGCGGAGCCACGGCGATAGTCACCCTCTGGTATTCGACCTCCGCCTGCGCGCCGCCCGCGCCCACGTGCCGCTCGGCGAGCACGACCGTGCCCTGCGCCAGCTCAAGAGCCTGATGCACAGCCGCGCCCAGGTGGACGGACCGGAACACTTCGCGGTGGTGGAACTGCGTCAAGAGATCGAACGACTCAGCAAGGAACGGCCTTCGCCACGCGAGCGCGCACGACACGTACCGGACGTGGATCACTGAACAACCGAGGCAACAGCACCGCCTTCTGCGCAGGGAAGCGACCGCCCCGATAGTGGAAGATCTGGGCACAGTTCTGGCCACGCGTCTCGGTTGCCAGAGCGCGACGCGCCAGCGGCGAGTACATGCTGCTGTGCTTCAACCAGGCCGCCTCCTCGCCGTGCCGGTCGAACCCGCGGCCGCTGCCCGCGTGCCCGAACACGTCGTGGACCGCACGGAACATGTCGTTCTCGCCGTCACTGAGATACGGGTGCGGGTTACCGCTGGCCGCGCTGGCCCATACCTTCAGCTGACGGTGCCGCACATCGTCGACCATCGAGTCGACCTCCTCGTACGGGTCCTCGTCCACCACCCGCACCGTCACGCCCAGGCCACCGAACTCGATTCGGCCCACCATGAAGTGATACTGCCACACGGTCTCCCGGCAGAACGCGGCGTAGGCGGCAAAGGCACGCTCCTCGCTGGGCGGCGCGGCCATGTAGGCGTCCGCGATGGCAGCACCGACGACGGGGTCAAGGCGCACTCGCGCATACGCCTGGACTGGCGTGGCATCCATCGAGTCGGGCCGATACCGCCGCGCACCGCCACACACGTATGCGACCGGAGCAAAGGTTGGAGACTGGGCAGTTGACAGCGCAGTTGCGAGCAAGGGTGTTCATGGTCCTCCTTCGGTCGTCGAATGGTTGAGGGTCGGGGTCAGCAGGCCACGGGGCTCGCCTGCGTGTCTTGCGTTCTTGGCTCCACACGGGGCGCCGCGTGCTGTTCACGACGTAGCACCTCCCCGAGCACCCGGATTTCGGACACCCGACGGTCCTGGTAGAACTTCGCGAACTTTCCGACGGTGGTGCTGCGCCCACGACGTGGCATGACTCCTCCAAGGACTGGGATCAACACCGCCGACGTTAGCGCCTGTGAACAGGCTACACAAGAGCCATTTCCGTGGTAGCGTTCACGCGTGACGAGAGAGTCGAGCACGGCCCCTAGCGAGGCCACCCTGACAGCCAGCGGCATCGCGCGGCTGGCCAATGTCGGCAGGGCCGCGGTAAGTAACTGGCGTCGCCGGTACGCAGACTTCCCCACCCCCGTAGGCGGCACCCCGACCAGCCCGTCATTCGATGCCCGGGCAGTAGAGCAATGGCTCCACCAGCACGGTCGGCTACACCAGGCCGGCACCGAGCAGTGGGCCTGGAGACACATCGAGAGCTACCAACCCGCAGCGCAAATCAGCGACGCACTCAACATCATCGGCGCATACCTACTCGTCCGCTCCGAACAGACCGAGCCCTTTGGCGACAGCCTGCTCACCCCACGTCAGCTCGTCACCCACCTACGCACGCTCGACCCCGGCCTAGCCGAGATGGTCGGCGAGTTACTGCCCAATCAGTGGACCCCCCAACTCGCCACCCTGCTACGCACGGCCAACCAGCTCAGCTCGGAGCAGGACCCGGAGTCCGCCTTCGAATACCTGCACAGCCAGTACGTGGCCTCGGCCCACTCGCTCTCCGGGCTCGCCGGCACACCAGACAGCGTTGCCGACATAATGCTGACCGTCGCCGGCTCCGGAGCCCGCACCTTCGACTTCACCAGCGGCACCGGATCGATCCTGCGGATGGCCGCCGACCGGGCCCTACAGAGCGCGACCGTCACAAGGTGCTACGCGCAGGAGATCAAGCCGCAGTATGCCCTGATAACTCTGCTGCGACTCTGGTTCGTGCATCTGCGCGCCCAACGCGCTGGCCATCCGACGGAGCCTCCCATCGTGCACGTCGGCGACAGCCTGCTCGCCGACGCCATGCCCAACCTGCGAGCCGACGTCGTCGTGGCCAACTTCCCGTTCGGCATTCATGACTGGGGTCACGACCGCCTCGCCTACGATCCTCGCTGGACCTACGGCCTACCCCCGCGCACCGAACCCGAACTCGCCTGGGTACAGCACGCCCTGGCCCATCTCTCCCCCGGCGGCACCGCCGTCGTGCTCATGCCCCCCGCCGCCGCGTCGCGTCCAGCCGGCCGCCGCGTCCGCGCCGAACTGATCCGCCACGGAGCGCTCCGCGGGGTCATCGCTCTCCCCGCCGGCCTGATGCCACCGACCGGCATCGGACTGCACGTCTGGGTACTCACCCAGCCCGACCCGCACCAGCCACACGCCGGCGACCTGCTCGTGGTCGACACCACTGCTGCATCGACGACCCGAAGCCTCTCCGACACAGTCGGAGAGGCTTGGCGTGCCTACCAATCCGATGACTACGCCCAAGTGCCCGGCGTCCACCGCGCGGTACCCGCCATCGAAGTGCTCGACGACCAGGTCGACCTGACCCCGCAACGCCACCTGCCGCAGGCCAGCAACCTCACCGCCGACCCAGCCCAGATCATCGCCAGGATCAGCGACTTCGACCAACTCCTCAACCACATACGACACGCTCTACCCGCAGTACGACAGGCGCAGACCGCACCGCTACACGCCGCTCCTCAAGCCGACATTGCCGACCTGATCCGGTCTGGCAGCATCTCCGTGCAACGCGCAACTTCGCGTACCCGATCAACCAGCGCAACCACCGCCACGACCCTGACCGCCACTGACGTCCTGTCCGGCGGCCCCGCAACCGGCTCGACAGCCCGCGCCGCAAACGACCCCCCAGGACCGCAGGTACGCACCAACGACATCCTCATCCCCATCATCGGCCACAAGATCAGCGCCAGGGTCGCCACTCCTGAACAAGTCGGAGCCGAACTAGGACCCGGCGTTCAACTGCTACGCGTCGACACGACCTGTTTCGATCCGTGGTTCGTCGCCGGCGTCATCTCCCACACAGACAACCTGCGTATCGCTGGTCGAGCCTCCAGCACCGCCAACAGCGCCCTACGCATCGACATCAAGCGACTCGCCATCCCCGTGCTGCCGTTGGACCAGCAGCAGGCGTACGGGCAGGCCTTCTGCCGACTCATCGAGTTCAGCACCGCCCTTGACCGGGCAGCGATGACCGGAGCCGCGTTGGCCCGCGAAATCAGCGACGGCCTCACCGCAGGCGCCCTCGACCTCACCTCCTGATCGGCTATGCCGGGCGAGCCGTCTTCTCGGTGCGCCCACAGGAGGAGACCGACGTACCTCTGATGCAGCGCGGCACAGACCCCTGGCAAGCAGCTTCCCGCCGTGTTGGGTGACTGCTTCCAGGGCCACGGATGGCCTCGACCGCGCGAATGCACGCGCCTTCGGCGGTGAACACGACCGCTTACTCGCCGCCTCAGCCGTTCGGTCCTGACCGCGCCCGCCCGACCGGCTCCGCTCCCGAACGGTAAGCCAATGGGTGATCGAGAAGAGCTGTGTGACCACGACTGGTCACTCATACACTCCTTCCGAGCTGCTGCTCATCAGCCACAGCCGGATGCGCGCAGCGCCGCACGCCTCGTGCCTGCGGCTCCGACGCCCCCGAGGCCAACTCGCCCCGCGCCCTGGCCACACGCCCAGTACGCTGCACTTAGGGTCTCGTCGATTCAGCCTCCGTTTCCGAAGGATGATCTTGCGCGCTAAAGTGAAGGAAAACCGCCTTGTTGATCTTTAGCGCCGCAGGTCAGGAAGTCTGCTCCCCGCGCACGCGGGGGTGATCCGCGCATTCAGGATGCGTCGACAATGCACCAGGCCTGCTCCCCGCGCACGCGGGGGTGATCCGCAGGGGCCCGGCTCTTTACCCCCGTGGGGAGCCTGCTCCCCGCGCACGCGGGGGTGATCCTTGACGGCCCCCACTCGTCCGTTTGCAGGTGCCCTGCTCCCCGCGCACGCGGGGGTGATCCCGAAATCCGGTCGCTCGACGGCGCGTGGCAGTCCTGCTCCCCGCGCACGCGGGGGTGATCCGTCATCCCCGTTGCGATCGCGACCAGCTCGGCCCTGCTCCCC
The DNA here is from genome assembly GCF_031845925.1 of Micromonospora reichwaldensis. Classification (NCBI taxonomy): domain Bacteria; kingdom Bacillati; phylum Actinomycetota; class Actinomycetes; order Micromonosporales; family Micromonosporaceae; genus Micromonospora; species Micromonospora reichwaldensis. Next base: position 186,861 of record NZ_JAVRFL010000008.1, read on the forward strand.
GCGCACGCGGGGGTGATCCGTCGGGCCGATGGGCGATGAGCTGCGCGTAGGTCTGCTCCCCGCGCACGCGGGGGTGATCCCGCCGTCCGCGCGACGCGGCTCCGGTCGAACAGCTGCTCCCCGCGCACGCGGGGGTGATCCACAACCTGGCTGCCAACGCCGACAGCAAGGCGGCTGCTCCCCGCGCACGCGGGGGTGATCCCAAGACCGAGACGCAGAAGCTGATCGACACGTACTGCTCCCCGCGCACGCGGGGGTGATCCGTGGTCTTCCTCCGGTTGACCGGGATGTTGCTCCTGCTCCCCGCGCACGCGGGGGTGATCCGGGTCGGCGAGGGCCGCGACAGATCCGCCCCGCCTGCTCCCCGCGCACGCGGGGGTGATCCGGCGCGGCCCCACGTCGCGGCCACGTACCTGCTCTGCTCCCCGCGCACGCGGGGGTGATCCCGGCCGCCCGTCCGGGCCGGCGGTGCCGTCGAGCTGCTCCCCGCGCACGCGGGGGTGATCCCGCCGCGGTGTTCGGCATCTACAACGCGCAGGTCTGCTCCCCGCGCACGCGGGGGTGATCCCGCCGTGGTGATGCCGTTCGACGCCTCGCCGGCCTGCTCCCCGCGCACGCGGGGGTGATCCCACGGACGTACATGCACTGTCGGTAGTGCAACTCTGCTCCCCGCGCACGCGGGGGTGATCCCTCCTGTCGTGACGCTCGCGCAGAGCCAGCTTGCTGCTCCCCGCGCACGCGGGGGTGATCCTTCCTTGACCATGCGGATCCGGTGCGAGAGCGCCTGCTCCCCGCGCACGCGGGGGTGATCCGGTGCGCGACCGCTCGTGCCCGCTACGGACGGCCTGCTCCCCGCGCACGCGGGGGTGATCCCGGCCGCAACACCCTCGACCTGCGTCTGCAACGCTGCTCCCCGCGCACGCGGGGGTGATCCGCTCCAGTTGGCGGAGAACGGTGTCATTGCCACCTGCTCCCCGCGCACGCGGGGGTGATCCCCTGGCCACCACGGACCTCCAGTTGGTTAAGCGCTGCTCCCCGCGCACGCGGGGGTGATCCTGGATCTATGGTGATTGCTCTGCCGCGACAAGGCTGCTCCCCCGCGCACGCGGGGGTGATCCGCGTCGCTGGTCACCGCATACGGCACCAGCGACCTGCTCCCCGCGCACGCGGGGGTGATCCTACCCGCGGGAGCGTGCCGTAGAGCGCACCGTACTGCTCCCCGCGCACGCGGGGGTGATCCGGCGTCGGCCGCCGCCTCCAAGCTCTCGCGCACCTGCTCCCCGCGCACGCGGGGGTGATCCCTCGCCGTTGCCGCCGTGGTAGGCGAAGCCGTTCTGCTCCCCGCGCACGCGGGGGTGATCCGCGGCAGGGGATGCACCGGCCGGCGAGCTGCCCCTGCTCCCCGCGCACGCGGGGGTGATCCGGAGCCCGCACATGTCCACCGTGGAGAAGTGGCCTGCTCCCCGCGCACGCGGGGGTGATCCCTTCTCCCAGGCGGAGAAGAAGGTGCAGCACATCTGCTCCCCGCGCACGCGGGGGTGATCCGCGCATCATTGTCGCCACCGCGACCGAGGCCGTCTGCTCCCCGCGCACGCTGGGGTGATCCCGGGTACGACCCCGACATTGACGATTGGGAAGACTGCTCCCCGCGCACGCGGGGGTGATCCCCCGATCACGGCGGTGTCCGGGGTATAGGACTGCTGCTCCCCGCGCACGCGGGGGGTGATCCTTCAGCGGCCAGTCATGGCCGTCTTGAGCGAGCCTGCTCCCCGCGCACGCGGGGGTGATCCCTCCTGTGCGAGCCGCGTCACCAGGTCGTCGAGCTGCTCCCCGCGCACGCGGGGGTGATCCCCGCATCCACGCGTCCTCGTCACCGCGCAGGATCTGCTCCCCGCGCACGCGGGGGTGATCCCGCCGGCCGACTGGAGCAGCCCGGCCCGGGTCGCTGCTCCCCGCGCACGCGGGGGTGATCCCTATCTGTGAACGTGGGGTTACACAGAAGTCCCCTGCTCCCCGCGCACGCGGGGGTGATCCGGCCGAAGTCGACCGTGGCCGGCACGGAGTCGACTGCTCCCCGCGCACGCGGGGGTGATCCGTTCCTGGAGCTGGCCCTACTGGAGCAGGGGCACTGCTCCCCGCGCACGCGGGGGTGATCCACGAAGGTCGGGCGGCAGTGGTTGATCGCTGAGCTGCTCCCCGCGCACGCGGGGGTGATCCCACCTCGCAGTCGCAGCCGTCGAGCGCGCCGGCCTGCTCCCCGCGCACGCGGGGGTGATCCATCGCCGCCGGCCGTTCGGCCGTGGTACGTGGTCTGCTCCCCGCGCACGCGGGGGTGATCCGGCGATCAGCCACCGGCCCAGCCGCGGCAACCGCTGCTCCCCGCGCACGCGGGGGTGATCCCACCGCCCTTGCGCAGGCGATGAACGCCGGCCCCTGCTCCCGCGCACGCGGGGGTGATCCGGTGACGTGACCGTGACCCACGACCGAGAGGTGCTGCTCCCCGCGCACGCGGGGGTGATCCTGCGCAGGGGGCGGGCGTATGAGGCAGGGCCGCCTGCTCCCCGCGCACGCGGGGTGATCCCTCGCCTCGCGGCAGATCGCGCCGTCCGAGGCGCTGCTCCCCGCGCACGCGGGGATGATCCGACGGGCACGAGGTGCACGGCGATCTGGCTGAACTGCTCCCCGCGCACGCGGGGGTGATCCTGGACGTGGCGCCACCACGCGTACGTCTCTACCCTGCTCCCCGCGCACGCGGGGGTGATCCGCCGGTGCGCTGCCGGGTGTCGGTGGTGACGCTCTGCTCCCCGCGCACGCGGGGGTGAACCCAGCAGCCCCAGCTCGGCACCCTTCGCGCAAACCTGCTCCCCGCGCACGCGGGGGTGATCCGGCGATGATGCCGCTGGTCCCGGGGTACAACCCCCGCCTCCCCGCGCACGCGGGGGTGATCCCTGGAACCCGAACATGGCCACGCCGAGCAACTTAGCCAGGGACGAGGTCAACGGCCAGGGAGCGGTCCGAGGCACGTCGGGCCTTCCCGGGCCGTCCGTGAGACGGTTGTGAGATTTGGTGGATCGAAGCAGGCTGGTGACCGACGACTCCGCCGAGCAATCAGGAAGGCAGGTGCCCCAGTGGCTCCGATCGAGGTCGCTGGTCGACCGGTGAACGACCCGCTCGGCGTCTTCGTCGACTACTGCAAGCGGCATGCCCGCACGGTCCGCGCCTACGACTGGCTGGCCGGCACGCATCCCGTGCTGACGCCGAAGCTCATCAAGGTAACTCGTGCACCTTACATGGGCAGCAGAATCAGTCGGGAGCAGGAGCGCCACCTGCTGCGGCTGAGCGAGACCGCGCCCTGGGACGACGTCCCGCTCGACGCCCAACTCCGAAACGCCAACCCAATGCTCGACGATGGCTGCTACGACGGTGCGCTCCGGCTGTACCAGCACTTCTTCCAGGATCGTCCGCGAGGGCTCGGGCATGCGAAGGTGAGCAAGGCCCTGCACCTGGCGCGGCCTGGACTGTTCCTCATCCTCGACAGTGCGCTGCTGCGACGGTACCGGCGGGCCGCCGAGGTCGCGGCGCGTGAACTACAGCAGGCAGGCAGCCGGCACGCACCACCGCGGCGGGCCTACTGGGCGGCATACCGAACGGATCTGCTGCGGGCCGCCGAGGGGCTCGCCCGGCTACGGGCCGCCGCGCGCCACCACGACGATCCGCTGGTCGCCGAGGCGGCGGATCGCCTCTCGGACGTACGCCTGCTGGACATCCTCGCCTGGATGCCCGATCGAGAGGCTTCATCGACCTCGTGACGGTCGACCCTGCGATGCCATCGCCAAGAGGCGGACTTGGGACGTCAGGATGGGCCTCAAGCCGATACGGTCGGCGATATGACCTTTGTGGACGCCAGCGAGGGACTGCCCACGCTCGGCAAGCTCGAACTGCTCGACGTGCGGCAAGTCTGGAAGCACGAGGCGCACACCTTCACGCCGTGGTTGCTGGCGAACGCGGACGTGCTCGGCGAACTGCTCGGCATGGACCTGGTGCTGTCGTCAGCCGAGCACCCGGTGGGCGGATTCTCGCTGGATCTGATTGGCGTCGATGAGGCAACGAACGAAACGGTAATCATCGAGAACCAGCTGACGAGGACGGACCACGGCCATCTGGGGCAGTTGCTGACCTACGCCGGTGGGACGGATCCGGTCAACGTGGTGTGGATCGCGACCGAGTTCCGTGAAGAACATAGGGCCGCGTTGGACTGGCTCAACACCCGTACGGACGAGACCACGAGGTTCTTCGGAATCGAGATCAGCGCGGTACGCATCGGCGAGTCGGCGCCAGCGCCCCTCATGCGCCTGGTCGTGCAGCCGAACGACTGGGGCAAGAAGGTCAAGGCGATCGCCAAGGGCGACACTGCAGCGAGCGATCGAGCATTGGCCTACCAGGAGTTCTGGACGAGATTCCTGGAGGCGGTCCATGACCGCAAGCTCGGGTGGACGACGTCGACCAAGGGCTCGCCGCAGAACTGGCAGCCCCTGCCCGCCGGCATGAGCGGCATCTCGTACGCGTGCACGTTCAGCCGGTCGGGGCTGTCGAGCGAGATCTTCTTTCAAGACCCCGATCCCGCGGTCAACGACGCGCGTTTCGCCGCCGCCCGCGCCAAGCTGGAGCCGACTTTCGGAAACACCCTGTCGTACGAACCGCTGCAGGGCAGGAAGGGTTGCCGCATCGCGCAGTACCGGGAAGGCGACATCGGCAACAGTGAGGACTGGGCCGAGTACGTGACCTGGTTCATCGAGGCTCAGACGCGACTTCGCACGGCGATAACCGACGCTGGCGGCCTGGCCTCGCTCATCAGTCAATAGCAATGCACCCCGTCTGGCGAGGCGCTCGGCCAGGAGGCGCCGCGCCCTCAGGTCACAGCACCCCTGCATCGTCGCCCGGTGCCTTCACCGCACTGCCGGACGGCTAGACAGCAGCTGCAGCGGTAGGCCGATGCTATTGACGGGCCTCGGCCGTCAGTCTTCGTCCGTGGGACGAGGTTGTCGGTACTTGGCGATCCAGTCCTCAATGTCCTCGGCCAACCACACCTTCATCCCCCGTAGCTCCTGGTAGGGCTTCGGGAAGGTGGGGTACCGGGCAAGCTGCTGGAACCGTTGCCGCGAGACGTTGAGACGCTGCGCGATCTCGTAAGGCCCCATCAAGCGGCCTGGCCCACGGTCCACGCCTTCGAACGTAGGCAGATCGGTTCTATCCTTTTGGCAATTGCCGGTTGACTAGCTCGACGGGGGGATGCGATCCTGAAGACGTGACGCAATATCTCTCAAACCGGGATCATCCACCCCTCATTCCTCCTTGCGAGCCATCTAACGGAGGCACCTCGACGCCGGTCCTGTCACGGCGACGCGTCACCCGTACCCGATGTGGCTCTGATGGCCCTGCACCGGCCTGCAGATGAGCGGTCACGCTCACGCGCCAGCGGTTTGTTCGGCGTGCGGACCTTGCGGGAGGTGAGGATGCCGTGGTTGTCGAGGTGGTGATGATGGTGGTTGGCGCCGTACTGCTGGGGTTTCTGGCGGGGTTGTTCGCGTTCAAGGTCAAGTCACGGTGGTGTCCGCGTTGCGGTGAGTCCACCGACGCCGCGCCCCCGGCGGTGCGGCGGTGAACGGCCCCGGCCGGCAGGAGCGTCGTGAGCTGCCGATAGGCCGGCGGGTCGCGCAACTACGGGTCCGCCGTGGGATGAGCCAGCAGGTCTTCGCCGACCGGATCGGCAAGTCGAAGAGCTGGGTCGACAAGGTCGAACGCGGCGTACGCAACCTCGATCGGCTGTCGGTAATTGAGACGGTCGCCGGGGTCCTCGGGGTCGCCACCGGCGCCCTGGTCGGCCGCAACGCCCACCAGGCCACGGCCACCGAGGTGGCTGCCGCCGTGGAACGGGTCCGGGAGGCGCTGGCCCGTTACGACACCCCCGCCACCAGCACCAGCTTGGCCGACCTTGACCGGCAGGTCGCCTACGCGCACACCGCCTACCACCATGCTCAGTACCCCCAGGTGCTGCGGATCCTGCCCGACCTGCTCGCCAACGCTCGACAAGTCGCGGCCGGCGTGCCCGCGCCCACCCCGGATCTTCTGGTACGGGTGTACCGCCTCGCCGCCCAGGTCCTGGTCAAGCTCGGCGAACCCGACCTGGCCTGGCTCGCCGCCGACCGGGCGATGACCATCGCCCGCGGCGACCCGCGGCGTACCGCCGTCGCCGTGGTCGGCCTCGCGCAGGCACTACGCGCCCTCCGACGTGGCCGCCTGGCCATGGCCGTCACCATGACCGCCGTGGAACAACTCGGCCCGGCGCAGCCCTCCGACGACCCACCGGAGCACGCCGCCCTCACCGGAACCCTGCTGATCGAGGCCGCCCTCGCCGCCGCCAGCTACGGCGACGCCGCCACCGCCAGCAGCCTCACCGACCGGGCCGCCTGCCTGGCCCGCGACCACGGCCACGACGGCGGCTTCGGGCCGGTCGTGGTCGACCTCGCCCGCGCGCTGACTGCCACCTGCCTCGGCGACAACGACCTGGCCATCGCCATCCATCTCCGCGTCACCCACACCGACGCCTGGCACCGGCTCCCCGCCGAGCACCGCGCCGGCCACCTCATCGACATCACCCGCGCCCAACTCGCCCTCGGCGACCACCACGGTGCCGGACGTGCCCTGGTTACCGCCGACCGCATCGCCCCCGCGGAAACCCGCCTCCGCCCCGCCACCCGCGTCGCGCTGACCGCCGTGCTCCGCGCCGGCCCCTCCCCCGCCGACGTCACCCGCCTCGCCGCCACTATCGGCCTGGCCCGGCAGCCCTGACACCGCGCGAGGGCGAGGTGTTGGTGGACCTGAATGCCCGCCTGCTGGCCAGCGTGGCACGACGCGACGCGACCCAGCTCTGGTCCGCCCGCCGGTCGACACAAGCGTCTCGAGGAGATCGGTTCGGGCGGTATGGGGGCAGGTCTGGCGCGGCTACGACAGCAGCCTCGACCGCGGGGGTAGCCATCAAACTCATCCGCCCCGACGTCCTCCCCACGCACGTGGGGGTGTAGCTCCGCGAGGGCGGCCCGCAGCTCGGCAGCAATCCCCTCGTCGCACTGCACTTGTAGAAGCTGCGTCGTCCACGCCACGTATCCGCGCGCGGATTGCAGACAGCGCCCTCCTCCGGCAGCGGCATCGAGCCTACGGTGGAAGTCGGTGACGGCGCGGACGGTGGCTGCTTCGTCCTGGCCGACGGTGACCGGGACGGCGACCTCCTGAGAGCTGGGTAGCCACCGCTCTGCGCCGGCAGGTATCGCGCCTACCGCAATGCTCGCAACGACACCGAGCAGCTCGCGAGAATCGAGCGGCGCCGCACCTTCGGCCTGCCCGAAAGACGAGCCTTGCCTGTGATGAACAGCCTGTTCGTCTAGAGCGAGCCCCATGTAGTGGCGCGGGATGCACAGGCCTTCGGCGATGCGCTCCAGCACCGAGTAGTCGGTGACGATGCGGCAGCCCGCGGCGATCTCCTAGACTCGGCTGGCTCTCAGACCAGTTGCGGTCGCGATTGCGGACCAGCTGAAGCCGCAGCGTCGACGCGGCCGCTCTCGCTGGTTTGCATGACACCGCGCGATTACCGATGCCCAGGGGCTGCCCGAATGTGACCGATCGCTTCATACTGTGAAGCCAGGCGTGCACATTAGGTTCGCTTGCAGACACGGAGAGACGGGGGTTGTGCGTGACGAGTGTGGTCAAGGTCGAGATGCCCGACGGACAGGTCATCTGGGCCCGGGTGGGGACGGGGGCGGGCGACGTGGCAGCCTCCGACGTCGTCAAGAAGCTGGACGTGGAGGAGCTGAAGTCCTCGGTACGCGCGGTGTCCTCGGCCGTCCGGGCGGCAACGACGGAACTGCTGCCTGACACCGTCACCGTAGAGTTTGGCTTCGAGCTGGCGGTGAAGGCGGGCAAGCTGGTGAGCGTCTTGACCGAGGTCGGCGGCAAGGCGACCCTCAGCGTGAGCATGTCCTGGTCGGCAGCCGAACTGCCCACTGGCAATGCCTGACGCCATAGACAATCTGGTCGAGATGCTCAAGGGTGCCGTGGTCCGCGTGCTCGGCGAGGAGTCGCACGGCAGCGGCGTGTGGCTAGCGCCCGGCCACGTGCTGACGTGCGCGCACGTGGCCATGTGTGGGGCCCTCACCGTGGAGTGGGCCGGTCGCCGGTACGACGCGACCATTGTCGAGGCTGTCCCCCGATACCAGGGCGACGGCGACCTGTGGCCGTTCCCCGACATCGCAGTGCTCAGGGTTTCGGGTGCGGACACTCATCCCTGTGCATGGCTAAGCGATCGCCCAGTGTCATTGAACGCGCGGCTCGTGGCAATCGGCTACCCGCAGATGTACCCGGTGTCCGCCGGGCTGACCTCAATCACCGGAAAGTGCCAGGGCAGTTCAGACATCATGGGTGGCACGTTCATCCGTTTCGTCGGCGACGAGGTGGCCGAGGGCATGTCCGGCGGCCCAGTCTTGGACCTGACAACGGGCGCGGTCTGCGGCCTCATAAAGAGCACGCGCCAGCCGGGTACTTCCCTCGGCGGCCTGGTTGTCCCGTTGGCCGGGCTGCGCCGGCTGCCGGAGAGGCTGTGGTGCGAAATCTGGCGCGCCCACGACGGCGTGCACGCGGACGGCGAGTGGGCCCGCACGCGCCAACAGCTGGCCGACGCCGGGACGGCGAAGCTCTTGGGTCCAACGCTCTCGCCGTCCGACGAAGTCACGATCCTCGGCGTTCTTTCCCGACTTCCGGTACGAGAGGATCCCGCGACCGTGCTCCGCAAAGTGCTCGATCGCGATCACCTCCGGGTGGACGTCCCCGTCCCGCTGGACGTCCGCGACGTGCTGTATGAGCTAGCCAACCAGACCCCACGCCCGGGCGAGCTGTTTGGTCCGGTGCGGCTGGCCATAAGCCTGAGCGCGGCGGTGTCGGGCGAGGACCGCGATCGGCTGCGCGACTGGGCCGTGCGCGTCGCCGAGAAACTCGGCCAGTCCGCCGAGCTTGAAGCCTGGCATGCGCGACCGACCCCGGCCGCCGATGCCGAGCCCACCATCGTGGTCCAGCTCGAGTCGGACGCGCTGAAGGCCGCCCTCTACCGCGTAACGATGTGGGTCCACCGCGGCGACAGGATCGACAAACCTGAGGTCGACGCTGTCGCTCGGCCCTTGGCAGAGGCAAAGGAGCTCGTCCGGCTCCTACTAACCGAGCAGCTGCGCCGGCTGCAGGGCCAGGGAACCGTCGAATTCGTCCTACCGGCCGAGCTCTTTGACGAGGGCTTCGACGAGCTCATCACCGGTCGCCGCGGTACGCTTGGCAACAAGAACCCAGTCGTCATCCGCGATCTGGAACGGCTGCGCGATCCGTCGAGCTGGCACGATTGGCGCCTGCGCTGGTGGCGGCTGCGGGACGGCACGGCAGCCACCGAGTGGCTTGACTGCGCTGGTGACAGCGAGCCCGAGCAGTTGGAGGGGCGCTTCCACGGCCACGACGACATCGGCCTCCTGGGTCTCACCCGCGGCCTCGATGAGGAGATGCGCGAGGCGCTCGACGTGGCCCTCAATGCCGGGATTCCGGCTGCGGTATGGCGGCGGCGATCCTGCGTCGCCCATCCACCGGCGCCGCCCGAGGAGCCCTGCATTGGGCACCGTTTCCGGGCGGGCTTCGAGCGCAAGCGGTCTGAGCACCACCACCAGACTCTGCCGTACCTCGTGAAGCGGCTGCGCAACGCGGCTGCGGAGAATCCTGCTGGCGCCGACTTCCGTGACATTGTCTTACTCTGGGACGACCCGGAGCGGCTGCCCGAGCCGTTCGTCCCGTTGGCCGAGCCCACCGCCCTGCAAGGAGCGCTGTGACCGACTGGTACGTATTCCGCGGAACGGCTAAGCCGCACGACTGGCATCTGCCCGATCCCCCACCGTGGCGGCGGTTCGAGGGTGAGCCGGTGCTCTCGGTCCCCGCCGAACAGCGCGGGACGGTGAAGCAGACCGACCTCGAGCGGGCCCGCGCGTACCAGGCTGCTCCCGCCGAGCTGGAACTGATCAATGTGGCGCTATTCCTGCGGCGGCCACTGCTGGTCACCGGCAAGCCTGGAACGGGCAAGTCGACGCTCGCGTACGCCGTCGCCCACGAGCTGGGCCTCGGCCCCGTACTACGCTGGCCGATCACCAGCCGGTCGTCCATCCAGGAGGGCCTGTACCGGTACGACGCGATCGGCCGCCTGCAGGACGCGAACCTCGCGCACCAACGCAGCCGTGAGCCGGCCGGTATCGGCGACTATCTTGAGCTGGGTCCCCTGGGAACTTCTCTGCTTCCCTATGACCGTCCGCGCGTGCTGCTCATCGATGAAATCGACAAAAGCGATATCGATCTACCCAACGACCTACTGAACGTCTTCGAGGAGGGCGAGTTCACGATCCCGGAGCTGGTCCGCCAAGGCGGCGACGGCGTGCAGGTGCGCGCGTCTGGCGGCGGTACGGTTACGATCGCCGGCGGTACAGTCCGGGCGCGCGCCTTCCCCATGATCGTCATGACCAGCAACGGTGAGCGCGACTTCCCGCCCGCCTTCCTGCGCCGCTGCATACGGCTGGAGCTCGAGCCTCCGGCGCCCGATCGACTGGCCCGGATCGTGGAGGCGCACCTCGGCGCGGACCTGACCCGTGAGTCGGAGGACGTGGTCAACAGGTTCCTCAGCCAGCGCGACCGCGGTGACCTGGCGACCGACCAGCTCCTCAATGCCGTCTTCCTCACCAGCCGGACCCCAGCCGACCAGCGGGACAGGCTCACCGACGCGCTGCTGCGCCATTTAAGCGCGGGCGGCTGACTCCGGTGGAGACGGCGCAGCTCGTCCAGGCCCTTGCCGGGGCCGGGTTCGACGTCGAGCCCGTCGAGCTTGCGGAGGCTGTCTGGCTCAGCCGTCACCTGACAGCAGCCTCGCCCCAGGACGGCCTCACCTCACTGGCAGACACCACCGAACCCGCTGCCGAGCCCGACGCACAGCCGGAGCCGAACGATGACGACACGGCCAACGCCTCCTCGGAAACCCTTTGCGAGGCGGAGACCTTGGATCAGCCGCTCCGCGCGCTCTCAGAGGGCACGGAGTCGGCCGCCACCACGGGGGCCCACGCCGTCCACCTGCCCCAACCGGCCTCCCTGCCGTCCGCGTTGGCGCTGCACCGAGCGCTGCGGCCGCTCAAGCGCCGCTTCCCGTCGCCGCACGCGCTCGTCGTGGACGAGGCGGCGAGCGCCCACCAGTTCGCCGAGACCGGGATTTTCTCGCCCGTGCTGCGGCAGGCGCCAGAACGTTGGTTCGACGTGGCGCTCGTCGTCGACACGGCCGTGTCGATGACCATATGGGAGCCTGCCGTCCGCGACCTGCACCGCGCCTTGCGGCAGTTCGGCGGCTTCCGCGACGTCCGGCGCTGGGACCTCAGCGCTCAACCTGACTCTGCGGTCGGCATCGTCGCTCATGGGTCGGCGGGCATCCGCCGTCCCGCCGAACTGCTGGAACCGACCGGTCGTAGGATCATTGTGGTCGTCACGGACGGCGGCGCGCGCCTGTGGCAAGGCGAGGCTGCCGCGGAGATGATGATGCGCTGGGCCGGTAACGGACCGCTGCTAATCGTGCAGCCACTGCCAGAAAGGCTATGGCACCGCACCGCGCTCCCGACCCGGCGGGGCACGTTCCACGCGCTCACGGCAGGCGCGCCGACCTCTCGTCTTCGCTTCACCGAACGGCGCCGGGCAGCGCGCTTCGGGCCCCCGGCCAGACAGTTCGGAACCCCGGCCGTGCCGGTCGTCGAGATGTCCGCCGAGTGGCTCGCCTCGTGGGCCGGCTTGGTCATGGCGGCGGGCGCGGCCGGCGTACCGCTCGTCGCCACCCGGCTCGGCAACGCACTGGCCACCCGCGCCGCCGACCCGCCACCGACCGTCGCTGACCCGCGGGCGCTAGTGAAACAGTTCCGCGCCACCGCTTCCCCGGCCGCCTTCCGGCTGGCCAGGTACTGCAGTGCCGTACCTACCGACCTCGACGTGCTGCGGCTCGTCCAGCGGACGTTCCTGCCCCACTCCGGTCCGGCCGAGCTCGCCGAGGTGCTGCTCGGCGGCGTGCTGGTGCGGCTGCCCGGCCACCCGCCGCGCTTCGACTTCGTGCCCGGCGTCCGCGACCTGCTCCTCGACGAGCTCCACCTCTCCGAGAGTCGAGACGTCCTGCGGACCGTTGGCGCCTACATCGGCGAGCGGGTCGGCGGCACCAGCCGGACGTTCCCGGGTGCCGTCGAAGGCGACGACTCGGCCGGCGACGTCGCTGCTTCGGACGTCTTCGCGTGGGTCCCGCCCGAAGTGGCTGCCCGACTCGGCGCCGTCTCCAGACGTCAATCGGTCACCGTGGCACCTCCGCCACCCACCGCCGTCCGCCCATCCGTCGTGTCCACCACCGCCACGCGAGCCGAGCGTGGGCCGATGCGCCGCGCCTTGCTGATCGGTGCGGAGGTCTTCGGGCTCACGGGTGTCGAGAACGGCACGCGGCTCATCATGAGCGCACTGGAGTTGTACGGATTCGCAATCACGATCCTGCGCGGCGACGGCGCGACCCAGGCGGCCATCCGCGAGGCTTTCGAGCAGCTTGTCGACGGCACCGTCACCGGCGACGCCGTATTCGTCTACTTCTCGGGGCACAGTGGCGTGGCCACTCTCCACAGCGACGACCGGAGATCACCGCGCAAAGTTCGCTTCCTCGTCCCGACCGATTACGATTCCGATGACGGTTATCGGATAATCACGGATGTCGAACTGGAAACGCTGTTGGCCCGGCTGGCCGAGCGGACGCCGAACGTCACCGCGGCGTGGGACTGCGGCGAGGCGCCGTTGACAGCGCCCGAACCGGTCCGGCGACCCTCCTCGCCTTCCGCCCGCCAGGGTGAGATCAGCAACCAGATCTCGGCGGAGCTCGCGCGGGTCGGCCACGGCACAGCCCCGAAATTGGCCGAGGTGGTACGGCTGTCCGCCAGCGACCCGGGCCAACCGGTGTTCGAAATGCCGGACAGTGAGGGTAGATCCGTCGGATTGTTCAGCGAAGCCTTCGCCCGAACCCTCGTCGAGGCGTGGAATCTGCCGGTGAGCTGGGCGCGGGTAATCGAGCGTGTCCGGCAGCTCGTCATGGCCCGGGCGGAGGGGCAGCGTCCACAGGCGGAGGGTCCCATCGAACGCCTGGTGTTCCAGCTGGAATTTGCCGGACCAAGGGTCGATCTTCACGCCGACCCTTTCGCTGATGGTGTGGTCCTGCTTCGTGGCGCGGCGCTCTTCGGCGTACATCCCGCCGACCGCTTCATCCTGGTTGTCACCGACGCAGATTCCGCCATTGAATCGACTATCGGCAACGCTGACGTGATTGCTGTCCGAGACGCAGACGCGCTCGCGAACGTGAATCTGTCGCCGCAGTGGAAACAAATACCCCCCAGGACTCGGGCTCGGCGTGTCGAACCCGCGCTGCCCGCCGCCACGGTCGCCGTCCCGCACCCGGACGCCCGAACCGCTGACCTGGTCCGAGCCGTAGCGAAAAGCCGACTGCTCCGCGTGGCGGAATCCCGGGATCGCCCCGACTTCGAAGTACGAATCGACCCGAAGGACCAGTTGGTCCTGCACGATCGGATCGGGCCGCTGCACAAGCCACGACCCACTGACCCGGCCGAGATCCAGCAGATCGTCACCGATATGGAGCTGGTCACCCGCGCGAACGCGCTGCGCAGGCTGTCGGCGGATCCCGCGTCGGCCCTTCAGGCACAGGTCACCATGGCATGGGGACGGATGACCGAGGGCGGCCCCGAGCGTCTACCGGACACGGGCGCTACCGTCCAGACCGGCGAAAGGATCTACGTCCGAGTTCGTAACGATGGTGCCAGACCTCTCTTCGTTTCTTTGGTCGCCATCCGCGTAACCTCCCGCATTTCGCTCCTCACCGAGTCCGATCGTGGCGGTGTCCGGCTCATCCCGGGTCAGGAATACCAGCTGGGCGGCCACCAGAGGGGCCGCCCCGAGATGAGGCTGTTTTGGCCCGATCATCTGCCGCCGGGCCGGCCCCGGCCGGAGACGCTCGTTCTGCTCATCACCACCCACCAGCACGACGTCACGCACTGGGAACAGCAGGGTCTCCGCGACATCGACTCTCGCCGCAGATCGCCTCTCAATCTGCACCTGAGGCAGGTGGCGAGCGACACCGGCCGCGACGCAACGATTGTGGGCAGCGGGCCCGCCGAACACTTCGACATCCGCTCGATCGAGTTTAGCCTCGACCCGGCCGTCGATGCCCTTGAGCCGGCCCTGATCGAAAATTTCGTGTCTAGCTCGGCGGGTTTGGGTCGGCAGGAGAAGACCCTGACCGCCGCGATGGAGTCGGTCGAGGCCTTCCGGCGGCTGGCCGCCGCTGATCCGGTCGCCCATGAACCTGACCTCGCCAGGTCGCTAAACAATCTCAGCAATAGGTTAGCGGGCCTAGGTCGGAAGGACGAAGCCCTCACCGCCGCAACGGAGGCAGTCGAAATTCGCCGGCGGCAAGCCATGGCCGACCCAGCCACTGCCGAACCAGACCTCGCCAGGTCGCTAAACAATCTCAGCAACAGGTTAGCGGGCCTAGGTCGGAAGGACGAAGCCCTCACCACCGCAACGGAGGCAGTCGAAATTCGCCGGCGGCAAGCCATGGCCGACCCAGCCACTGCCGAACCAGACCTCGCTATTTCGCTGAACAATCTCGGCCTCAGATTGGCGGGCCTAGGTCGGAGACACGAAGCCCTCACCGCCGCAACGGAGGCAGTCGAAATTCGCCGGCGACTGGCCGCAGCTAACCCGACCGCCCACGAACACAGCCTTGCCAGGTCGCTCAACAATCTCGGCAACATCTTGTCAGAGCTAGGCCGGCAGGAAGAAGCCATGACCGCCGCAACGGAGGCAGTCGAAATTCGCCGGCGACTGGCCGCAGCTAACCCGACCGCCCATGAGCACAGCCTCGCCGGGTCGCTGAACAGTCTCGGCAGCATCTTGTCAGAGCTAGGCCGGCAGGAAGAAGCCCTAACCGCCGCAACGGAGTCGGTCGAGGCCTTCCGGCGGCTGGCCGCCGCTGATCCCGCCGCCCACGAACCTGACCTCGCCAGGTCGCTAAACAATCTCGGCAACAGGTTAGCGGGCCTAGGTCGGAAGGACGAAGCCCTCACCACCGCAACGGAGGCAGTCGAGGTACTCCGGCGGCTGGGCGGGCTCCGGCGGCTCCGGGTTGACCGGCGCCGCCCGGTAGATCCGGGCCTCGCCCGTCCGGGAGCGGATGGCCCCGGCCTCGTCGGCCGAGATCCGCCGCATGCCCGGTACGGCGGCGCTGGCCCGCGCACCCGCCGTGCCCCGCTGCCCGGGGACCTGGGTGGCCGCCGGGGCACCCGTTCCGGCGGCCCGGTAGGTGGTGCCGGCGCTCGGGCCCGTCGGCGGCACCGCGTCGCTCCCGCCGGGCGCGGCGGCGGTGGCCACGGACACCCGGCCCCGGGCCGGCGCGTCGGGCTGTCGGCGTACGTCGTCGGGGGGCGGCTCGGTCGACGACCCGGACGGCCCCGCCGCGCCGTCGGCTGTGGCCGGCGTCGGTGCGCCGACGGGCGTCAGGGGACGCGGTGCCCCGGCACGGCTCCGGTCGGGCGCGGATCCGTGGTCGACCGGCTCCGCCGGAACCTCTTGCTCGGCCATGCTCGCCCTCCGCGCACGCTCGCGCCCGGATCCGCGACATCGGACCGGGCGTGCCTGTCTGTCACCGTGCCACATTCCGGCCCGACGGCACAGCCGGAGCGTGTTCCGGGGGCGATGTCGGGCCGATCCCGTCGGTCGACCCGGGGACCGTGGTCAGCTGCCGGTGCTCGCCGAGGCGGTGGCCGACGTGCTGGCCGAGGTGCTGGCCGACGGACCGGAACTGCTCTGCGCCGTGGTCGGCGCCACACTGCCGGCCGAGGCGCTCGGCGACGAGCCGCCCGATCTGCTCGGCGACGGCGACGGCGAGGTCGACGTGCTGGGCGTGGCCGTGGGCGAGGGAGTGCCGGTCGGCGTCGCGGACGGCGAGGTCGACGGTGTCGTCGACGGGCTCGGCGACGGCGAGGTGGCCGACGGGGTCGGCGTCGGGCTGGTCGGCGGCTTCGTCGCGGGCGGCTTGCTCGGCGTCGGCGTCGGCGAGGGGGTGCTGACCGGCGCGGGCACCGCCCCGATCACGCGGGTGGCGGCGTAGAGGCGCGACCAGCGCACGGTGGAGATCTTCACCACGTCGCCGGTGGTCGGCGCGTGGATCATCTTGCCGCCGCCGACGTACATGCCCATGTGGTGGATCGTCGTCCAGCTGGTGCCGGAGGCGAAGAAGAGCAGGTCACCGGGGAGCAGCGCGGTGCGGGACACGGTGCGGGACCGGGTGGCGTAGTACTGGTCCCGGGAGACCCGGGGCAGCCCGTAGTAGCCCGCCGACCGGTAGGCGGCGTAGATCAGGCCGGAGCAGTCGAACCGGTCCGGCCCCTCGGCGGCCCAGAGGTAGGGATCGCCGAGCTGTGCCCTGGCGTACGCCAGGGCCTTCAGCGCCGTCGGGTGGGCGGCAAGTCCGTTGGCGGTCTCGTTGCCGAGGTAGTCGGCGCCGAGACGCTGCTCGGCGGCCTCCTGCTGGCGTTCGATCTCGACGAGCTGGGCGGCGTTGTCCCGCTTCAGCTTGTCCAGCTTCTTCTCGGCCGCGCGCAGGGCCTTCTCGCCGGCGGCATACTCCGTCCTGGCGCCCGTGAGGAGGGAGTCGGCCGAGACCATCGCCTGGCTGGCGGCCTGCTCGCCGGTGCGGGCCCGGGACACCTCGCCCTGGGCGGCGGTGGTGCCGCCCTCGGCCTTCTCACCCCGGATGATCCGGGAGAGCCGGCTCAGTTCGTGCAGGTCGTTGGCGAACTCGCCCGGCGGGAGGGCGGCGGCGGCCTTGAAGGCGCCCGCGGCGGCGGCGTCGGCGCCCTCCTGGGCGCGCGCCACCGCGTCCCGGGCGAGGGCGAGGTTGCGCTCGGCGGTGGCACGCTGCGTCTCGGCCTCGGTGCGCTTCTGCTGGAGCAGGAGCAGCTGGTCACGGAGCTGCCCGACCTGGGCCTCGGCGGCGTAGATCTGGGCGGCGAGCGGGCCGTTGCCGACGTTGCCGGCCGGCACGCCGGGGACCGTGCCCGGCAACCCCGGGACCGTGCCCGGCAGCCCGGGGACCGGCGTGCCGCCGGGGAGCTGGAGCTGGCCGCTGTAGGACGGCCGGGACCCGGTGTCGGGGACGCTGGTGGGCAGCGACGGGTCGGCCTGGACCGGGTTGGCGAGGACCGTGGCGACGACGGCGCCGAGCAGGGCGGACCAGAGCGCCGGGCGCAGCACCGGCGAGATCACCGGACTCCGCCGTCGCTGCCGTCGCCCGTGCCTGCTGTCGACCATTCCACTCCCCGTCCGGCCTGCGTCGCCGCGCCGGGTGGGCGCGGCCGTGGGGACGCTACCAGTGTGTGGCGAACGTCCCACCCTGTCTTACCGCACCCAGGCAACGATGTCGATGCGTCGGCAGGTAACGGGAGCCTGAGAGTTCGGTGAACCGGTGCACGGGGGCCGACCATGCTGCGGCGGCGTCGGCGGGCCGACGTACGCTCGATTCCTACCGCAGGTGGAAGGGACGTGGCTTTCGATGGACGCCGGACTCAAGCGTGAGCTCGAAGCGAAGGTGTACGCCGGCGAGCGGCTGACCCGTGAGGACGGGATCGCCCTCTACGACAGCGACGACCTCGCGTGGCTCGGCCGGCTGGCGCACCACCGGCGCACCGAGCTCAACGGCGACCGGGTGATGTTCAACGTCAACCGGCACCTCAACCTGACCAACGTCTGCTCCGCCTCGTGCGCGTACTGCTCGTTCCAGCGCAAGCCGGGCGAGAAGGACGCCTACACGATGCGCATCGACGAGGCGGTCCGCAAGGCCAAGGAGATGGAGGACGAGCAGCTCACTGAGCTGCACATCGTCAACGGCCTGCACCCGACCCTGCCCTGGCGCTACTACCCGAAGGTGCTGCGCGAGCTGAAGGCGGCGCTGCCGAACGTCAAGCTCAAGTGCTTCACCGCGACCGAGGTGCAGTGGTTCGAGAAGATCAGCGGGCTGAGCGCCGACGAGATCCTCGACGAGCTGATGGACGCCGGCCTGGAGTCGCTCACCGGCGGCGGCGCGGAGATCTTCGACTGGGAGGTCCGCCAGCACATCGTCGACCACGCCTGCCACTGGGAGGACTGGTCGCGGATCCACGCCCTGGCGCACAGCAAGGGCATGAAGACCCCGGCGACGATGCTCTACGGCCACATCGAGGAGCCCCGGCACCGGGTGGACCACGTGCTGCGGCTGCGCGAGCTCCAGGACGAGACCGGCGGCTTCGCGGTCTTCATTCCGCTGCGCTACCAGCACGACTTCGTCGACTCGGCGGACGGCAAGATCCGTAACCGGATCCAGGCCCGGACGACGATGGCGTCGCCGGCCGAGTCGCTGAAGACCTTCGCGGTCTCCCGGCTGCTCTTCGACAACGTTCCGCACGTGAAGTGCTTCTGGGTCATGCACGGGCTGTCGGTCGCCCAGCTGTCGCTCAACTTCGGCGTCGACGACCTGGACGGCTCCGTCGTCGAATACAAGATCACCCACGACGCCGACTCGTACGGCACCCCGAACACGATGCACCGGGACGACCTGCTGCACCTGATCTGGGACGCCGGCTTCCGTCCCGTCGAGCGGAACACCCGCTACGAGGTGGTCCGCGAGTACGACGCCCCCGCGTCCCTGGCCGAGCGCCGCGCCGAGCCGCAGCAGGTCTGGGCCTGAGTCGGCACGTACCCTTCCAGACCATGACCGAGCAGCGGAGCGGATTTCCCCGGCGGGACGCCGAGGGGCGCATCCTCACCCTGGGCGACCTGCTCGGGGTGAGCCTGGCCGGCCTGGTCATCGGCGTGCTGGCGGTGGTGCTGTTCGACTGGGCGTTCGCGCTGATCGGCAGCGGCGAATTCGGGCGGTCGAACGGCTGGCTGGCGATCATCCTGCCGGCGTGGCTGTTCTGGGACGACTTCCGCGCCTGGGAGTTCGGCGCGGCCCGGGTGGTGTCGGCGCTGGCGGCCGCCGCGGTGGGCGTGGTCGCCGGGCTCGTGGTGGCCGGCCTCGCCGCCGGTCTCCCGCCGCTGCTCTCCGGTGGGCTGGGGGCGGCGACCTTCACCCTCGGGTACGCGGTGGTCTGGTTCCACGGCGTCCACTGGCTGGCCCGCCGGACGGGCTGAACCTGCCGCCGGAGCCCCGGCGGCGGAGAACGGAGTGCGGAACGTGAGCGCGGCGGTCAAGTACACGCTGGGCCGGCTCGGCCTGTTCGTCGCCGTGCTGGCGGCCCTCTGGCTGGTCGAGATGAACATCTTCATCAAGCTGATGGTGGCGCTGGCATTCTCGGCCGCCCTGTCGTTCTTCCTGCTGAAGGGATGGCGCGACGAGATGGCCGAGGAGATGGCGACCGCCGCAGAGCGTCGTCGCGCCGAGAAGGAGCGGCTCCGCTCCGCCCTCGCCGGCGAGGACCAGGACCGGGAGACGCCCGGGCCCTCCAACTAGCGCGTCGGCGACGATCCCCGGCGTCCGGCGGCGGACCGTCAGACTGCCAGGTGCCACATCAGCAGCACGCCGGGGATGAGCCCGGACAGCGACAGTGTGAGCACGGCGAGCACGAGGCAACCGGAACTCTTCGGGTGGTAGGTCTGCCCGGTGTTTATGTCGCGTCTCGAATCGGAGTTCGGAAGGCGAATGGTCTTCCCGGCGTTTATGTCGTCCCCCGCCTCCCGGCCCCAGCAGTACATGCATTCGCCCGCGTAGCCCTTTGACCGGCCGCACTTCGCGCAGTCCGCCACATTCGCCTCCTTCGATGGGGATGCGAGTGTAGTTCACGGTCGCCATCGATTCCGGCCTGATCTCCGATCCCACGGCGGCAGGACGAGCGACGGTGGGATCCGCCGTGTCGGCGCCGGGGTGGTGTCACCAGGTGTCGGGGTTGTCGAGGTCGCGGACCGGCTGGTACCCGCTCAGGACCGTCAGGCCTTCCGGCTCGGTGTAGCCGTTCCCCCAACCCTTGAGGAACGCCTCGACGACGCATGGCTCGACGAACATTTCCAGCACGTCGCTGCCCTGCCGGCGTGCCCGGTAGGGCCCTGCGACGAGGTCGGCTTCCCTGGCGTCGCGCCCCGGCACGGGTTGCGCCCGAACCGTCAGCCAGCGCCCGGAATCGTCCCCTACCGTCAGCGAGGCCTCATCGAAGGAGCCGTGGTCCGACCGGGAGAGCGTGACCGAGCACCCGAGCAGCCGCCCACCTGGCGGCAGCGACCGCAGGCGGAACGGCACCACGCAGCGGCGGGCGCCGTCGAATCGGACACGGCTCGCCGCGTCCGTCGCCTCGTCGCGGCCGGTCGCGTAGATGTCTAGCTGAGCCCAGAGCCCGTCAACGGGTTGCCAACGGACGAACCACAGTTTCCTGTCGCCGGACGGATCGAACCAGGCGACCCCCGGGCGGCCGCCGACTCGCACATCGGTCGGCGGCTGCGGTCGACCCGCCGACGACAGCGTCTGCTGCAACCCGTCCAGCGTGGCGACGCTGCGCGCCAACGCGAACCGGGCCTGCCCGGTCGGGCCCCGGAACTCGACGCTCTCGACCCCGCGCCCGGCGCTCCAGGTCGCGGACGAGGCGCCGCTGATCAGGCTGTCGGTCGTGAAGTGCACCACGCCGGGATCGGCCCCCACGGCCTCGGGCCGTGCGATGGCGCCGGGCTGACCCGGTGCGTCCGGCAGCACGAGTGCCGTGGCAGACATGGTCACGCCCTCGGGTGCCCGACCGGACGGGACCACCATGACCGCCGCGGCCAGGACGACGCACGCCGCTGCCGTCCCCCCGGTCATCAGCCAGCGGCGGCGCAGTCGGAGGCGGTGGCCGCGACGCCGGGCGTGCTCCACGATCGGCGCGGGGTCGATGTCGCCGCCCGCGTGGTGCTTGAGCGTCGTGGCGAGCTGCTGGTCGAGGTCGCTGGACATCAGAACTCTCCTCCTGTCCGGGCGGAGGCGGATGCGGATGCTTCCTGCCGCTTGCGGAGTGCCGTCAGGGCCCGCTTCGCGTGGGTACGGACTGTGCCGGTCGAGCAGTCCAGGATCTCGGCGATCGACGTGTCGTCGAGATCCTCGTAGTAGCGCAGGACGATCACGGTGCGTTGACGCGCCGGCAGGGTGCGGACGAGCCGCCACAGCGCGTCGCGTTCGGCGACACCGGCGGCCTCGTCGGTTGCGCCCGGCCGATCGTGCACGACGGCGACGGATATCTCCTGGCTGCTGCGCCGGCGCCACCACGAGTGGTGGGCGTTGACGAGCATCCGGCGGACGTACGCATCGGGTCGATCCGTCCGGGAGATGCGCGCCCAGCGGGCGTACGCCCTGGCGAGGACATCCTGCACCAGATCCTCGGCCCGATGCTCGTCACCGGTCAGCAGCCGGGCGAGCCGCACCAGCGCCGAAGTGCGGGCGAACGCGTACTCCTCGAACGTCACGCCCTATCAACGTCGCACGTCGGCCAGCCCGTAGACATCCGGCCAGCACCTCTCGGAGGACGGGACTCGTCCGGAACGGCCGAGGGGCCCGGTCGCCGGGCTGAGCCGGGCGACGCGGACCCCTCGATCGATCGGGTCGGTGTCAGTTCACCAGTTGGTGGAGCCTGCGACCTTCGGCCACGGCTTCAACGTGGGCTTGATCAGGTAGACGACGCCGCCGGAGCCGCCGGACACCCCGCCGCTGGCGTTGGTCCGCTTGGTCCGCAGCCAGATCTGCTCGAACTGCTCACGCTTGTAGACGTTGCGCACCACGTCGTTGCTCGACGAGGCCGGGTCGTTGACGATCACGTCGCCCTCGGCGGTGAAGCCGACGATGACGAACAGGTGCCCCGAGGTGCCGTAGTTCGCCCCGTCCAGCTCGCTGGCGAGGAAGGACTGGCTGGTCACGACCGGGATCCCGGCGGCGATGAAGCGCTCCACCTCGTCCAGCGAGTGCAGCCGGGTGACCCGCGCCTCCAGGCCGGGGAAGCTGGCCGCGTACGCGGTGTTGAAGGGCCAGTTGCCGGCGCCGTCGTACTGGTAGTCGTAGACCATCCGGGCGGCGTGGTTGACCGTCGGGTCCGGGTAGGTCGGGTCGACCCAGGAGGTGTCCTCCTCGGACGCCTTACGGCCCCAGTACTCGATCACCATCGTGGTGGAGGTGGGGGAGCACCAGGCCTGGCCGCCGCCGTCGTACTCCGGGTAGTGGCCGGCGTGGACGTTCTGCGAGTAGCGGGGGACGCGGAGTTCCCTGCCCCAGGCGATGCCGCCCTTGCTCGGCTCGACGGTGAACCGGTCGGGGACGTTCGAGCTCATCGCGCCCACGGTGTGCACGACCGGCGCGGCGCGCTGGCCCGGGGCCTTGTAGAGGGTGAGCCGCAGCTGGTACTCCCGCAGCAGCACCCCGACGGAGGCGTCGTCGATGCTGAAGGTGTCGGTCCAGATGGTCGACCAGGGGTCGCCCTGCCGGTTGACGCTGGTGCGCTTGATGTCGGCGTCGCCGGATGCCCACCGCCCCATCACGTACCACTTGGTCTGGACGCCGGTGTTGTACGTGCCCTGCATCTCCACCTGGATCCAGGTGCCGGCGGGGGTGTTCGCGTTCCAGGACGCGATCAGCTCGGTGGCGTCGAACCCGATCCGGGTGACCGGGGAGGTCCAGGTGCCGTACTCCCAGCTCCTGGTCACGCCGGTGTGCGGGTCGGTGTAGTCGGTGGTGCCGAGCGGGCCGGCAAGCGTCACGCCGGGCCGGAGGCCGGGGACGGCCCGGGTGCCGGCGTGGGTGCCGCGCCGCCAGTCGGGGTAGCGGGACCAGTCCTGGAAGGTGATCTGTTCGTCGTGGACCACCGGGCGGGTGGTCGACGGTGCCGTTACGGGCGCGGCGACGGCGGGCGCCGCGGTGCCGAGAAGGGTGAGTGCGGTGGCGGCCGCGAGGGCGGCCGTACGCAGGCGTGTTCTGGCCATGGGTCCTCCGCAGGGACGGACGATCGTTGCGGGTCAGTGTCCCGCTCGGAAGGAACTTTCGCCAGAGGTCGACAGTTGGAAAATCCTTGCCGATGTGAGGATCAGGATGACATGCAAAGTGGGCAGCGATGGATGTTGATATGACCATGTGAGCGGTGGTGAAGTGTCCTCCACCGAGCGGGATCTCCTCCCGCCCCCCGAGGAGGTTGTCCATGGCCTTCCGCAACACCACCCTCCGCCGTCGCCTGGCGGTCGCCGTAGCAGCCGGGTTCGCCCTGCTCACGGTCGCCGCCGCGCCGGCCACAGCCCGGCCGGCCCCGGACCGGGCCGACTCCGCGGCGGCGTCGTACCGGGTGCTCGGCCCGCGTACGGTCGACGACCGCACCGCCGTCGCCGGCACCGGCGCCGCCATCGACTTCGTCGAGCACGGCGTGCTGAACGTCTCGGCCACCCCCGCCGAGGCAGCGGCCATCACCCGGCTCGGCTTCCGGCTGGAGGCGGTCCCCGCCCCCTCGGCCGACGGGCACCACCACGCCGACGGGGACGTCGGCGCGGCCGCCTTCCCGCCCGCCGACTCCAACTACCACGACTACGCCGAGCTGACCGCCCTGGTGAACAAGGTGGTCGCGGACCACCCCTCGATCGCCCGGAAGATCAGCATCGGCTCCTCGTACGAGGGCCGGGACCTGATGGCGGTGAAGATCTCCGACAACGTCGGCACCGACGAGAACGAGCCGGAGATCCTGTTCAACTCGCAACAGCACGCCCGCGAGCACCTGACCGTCGAGATGGCGGTCTACCTGCTCAACCTCTTCACCGACAGCTACGGCAGCGACTCCCGGGTCACCAACATCGTGAACACCCGGGAGATCTGGATCGTGCCCACGGTCAACCCGGACGGCAGCGAGTACGACATCGCCACCGGCTCCTACCGCTCCTGGCGCAAGAACCGGCAGCCCAACAGCGGCTCGTCGTACGTCGGCACCGACCTGAACCGGAACTGGTCCTACCAGTGGGGCTGCTGCGGCGGCTCGTCCGGCTCGACCTCGTCGGACACCTACCGGGGCCCGTCGGCGTTCTCCGCGCCGGAGACGCAGGCGCTGCGGAACTTCGTGAACAGCCGGGTCGTCGGCGGCACCCAGCAGATCAAGGCCAACATCGACTTCCACACGTACTCGGAGCTGGTGCTCTGGCCGTTCGGCTACACGTACAACAACACCGCCCCGGGGATGACCGCCGACCAGTACAACACCTTCGCCACGCTGGGCCAGCAGATGGCGAACACCAACGGCTACACCCCGCAGCAGTCCAGCGACCTCTACATCACCGACGGGGACAGCATCGACTGGATGTGGGGTCAGCACGGCATCTGGGCGTACACCTTCGAGATGTACCCCGGCTCGGCCGGCGGTGGCGGCTTCTACCCGCCCGACGAGGTCATCCCCGCCCAGACCTCGCGCAACCGGGAGGCGGTCCTGCTGATCAGCGAGTACGCCGACTGCCCGTACCGGGCGATCGGCAAGCAGGCGCAGTACTGCGGCGGTGGCGGCGGCACCACGGTCTGGTCGGACACCTTCGAGACGGCCACCGGCTGGACCATCAACCCGAACGGCACCGACACCGCGACCGCCGGGGCGTTCGAGCGGGGCGCCGCCCAGGCGACCAACTCCAGCGGGGCGAAGCAGCTCGCCCCCTACGCCGGTGCCAACGACCTCGTCACCGGCCGGCTGGCCGGCACGGCGGCCGGTGACTACGACCTCGACGGCGGCGTGACCAGCGCCCGGTCGCCGGCGGTGACCCTGCCGTCGAGCGGCACGCTGACGCTCTCCCTCGCCTGGTACCTGGCCCACGGCTCGAACGCCTCGTCGGCCGACTACCTCCGGGTGAGCGTGGTGCACAACGGCGGCACCACGGCCCTGTTCACCCAGTCCGGGGCGGCCACCAACCGTAACGGCGCCTGGGCGGTGGCCAACGCCAACCTCACCCCGTACGCCGGTCAGTCGGTGCGGATCCTCGTCGAGGCGGCGGACGCCTCGGGCGCGAGCCTGGTCGAGGCGGCTGTGGACAACGTCACCATCACCAGTTCCTGACCCGGTGGGGCCCCGTTCCGCCCCCGGCGGGGCCCCACCACCCCTCTCCGCGGACGCCGATCCAGGGCGTGTCGCCGCCGTTGGTGATCAACGAGCGCCGATGCGCCCTGGATCGTCGAGGCACGTCCGGGGCGTGCGCTACCGTTCTACCGACCACGCGCAGCGAAGCCGGTGCGAAACCGGCGCTGTCCCGCAACTGTGATGTCCCGCCACCGCCGCACCCGGGCGTGGCGGGGACGAGCCAGGTCGCCTGCGTCCGTGGTCGCGACTCGCGCTCTCGAGGAAGGGCGCCTCGCGGACGGGCGCCACCGCTCCCTGTCGGCGAAGCACCACGCTCCTCGACCGACAGGAGGACCCCGTGCTCAGACGTACCCCCCGGCTCTTCGCCGCGACCCTCGCGGTGGCCGCGCTCGCCCTCGGCGCCTGCGCTGAGAAGAGCTCCGACGACACCCCCGCCGCCGGCGCCAGCTCGGCCGGCGCCGCCTTCCCCGTGACCGTGGGCACGGTGACGCTGGAGAAGCGGCCCGAGAAGATCGTCTCGCTCAGTCCGACGGCCACCGAGATGCTCTTCGCCATCGGCGCCGGCAAGCAGGTCACCGCCGTCGACGACCAGTCGAACTTCCCGGCCGACGCGCCGAAGAGCGACCTCTCGGGCTTCACCCCGAACGCCGAGGCGATCGCCGGCAAGAGCCCCGACCTGGTGGTCCTCTCCGACGACCGCAACAAGATCGTCGATCAGCTCACCGCGCTGAAGATCCCGGTCTACCAGACCCCGGCCGCGACCACGCTCGACGACAGCTACCGGCAGATCACCGAGCTGGGTGCCCTCACCGGCCACGCGGACGAGGCCGCCGACGTGACGAAGCGCATGAAGGACGACATCACCAAGCTGGTCGCCGACCTGCCGAAGCGCGCCGAGAAGCTCACCTACTACCACGAGCTGGGCCCGGAGCTCTACACGGCCACCAGCAAGACCTTCATCGGCTCGCTCTACACCATGGTGGGCCTGGAGAACATCGCCGACGCGTCCGACGCCGACGGCAAGAGCGGCGGCTACCCGCAGCTCTCCCAGGAGGTCATCGTCAAGGCCGACCCGGACTTCGTCTTCCTCGCCGACACGAAGTGCTGCAAGCAGAGCGCGGAGACGGTCAAGGCGCGCGCCGGCTGGGCGGGCGTCACGGCGGTCAAGAACAACCAGGTCGTCGCCCTCGACGACGACGTCGCCTCGCGCTGGGGCCCCCGCGTGGTGGACCTGCTCCGCGTGATCGTCGACGCCACCGCCAAGGTGCCCGCGTGACCCGCACCCGTCCATGAGCCGTCCGCTCGTGAAGGCGCCGCCCGCCCGGCGGGCCGGGACGCTCCCCGCGTCCCGGCCCGCCGGGCTGCGGCCCCGCTGGCTCGTCGCCGGGGTCGCCGCGGTACTGGTCGCGCTGGTCGCCGGGGTCTCCCTCGGCCCGGTCAGCCTGCCGCCGGGCAGCGTCGCGGCCGAGCTGCTGAACCTCATCCCGGGGGTACGCCTCGACAGCGGGCTCTCCGAGCGCGAGATCGCCATCGTCACCGAGCTGCGGCTGCCCCGGGTGGTGCTCGGGCTGCTGGTCGGCGGGCTGCTGGCCCTGGCCGGCGGCTGCTACCAGGGCGTGTTCCGCAACCCGCTGGCCGACCCGTACCTGCTCGGAGTGGCGGCCGGGGCCGGGCTCGCGGTCACGGCGGTCATCACCCTCGGCGCCGGGGCGGGCGGCGCGCTGACCGGGCTGCCGCTCACCATCCCGCTGGCCGCGTTCGTCGGCTCGATCGGCGCGGTGGCGATGACCTACCTGCTGGGCGTCTCCGGCGGGCGCGGCCGCTCCACCGCCACGCTGATCCTCGCCGGCGTGGCCGTCTCCGCGTTCCTCTCGGCCGGGCAGACCTACCTGCTGCAACGCAACTCCGACAGCATCCAGCAGGTCTACTCCTGGCTGCTCGGGCGGCTCGCCACCGCCGGCTGGCACGACGTGCGGCTGGTGCTGCCGTACTTCCTGCTCACCGCGTTCGTGGTGCTGCTGCACCGGCGGGAGCTCGACGTGCTCTCCGTCGGCGACGACGAGGCCACGAGCCTCGGGCTGCACCCGCAGCGGTCCCGCTACCTGCTCATCGCCGCCGCCTCGCTCGGCACCGCCGCCGCCGTCTCCGCGTCCGGCCTGATCGGCTTCGTCGGGATCATCGTGCCGCACACCGTCCGGCTGCTCGCCGGGTCGAGCTACCGGGTGATCCTGCCGCTCTCGCTGCTCTTCGGCGGGGCCTTCCTGGCCCTGACCGACGTGGTGGCCCGCACCGCCGCCGCCCCGTCGGAGATCCCGATCGGCGTGGTCACCGCACTGCTCGGCGGCCCGTTCTTCGTGCTGGTGCTGCGTACCTCCCGCCGGATGCTCGGGTGAGCGCGCGGCGCGTGCCGGACGCGCGGTCGGCGGACGGTGGGGCCGTGGGGGCCCCCGACGTGGCCGCCGTGCCCGCCGTCGAGGTGCGCGACCTGCACGTACGCCTGGACGGCACGCCGATCCTGGCCGGCGTCGACCTGACCGTCGCCGCCGGCGAGTGGGTCACCGTGATCGGCCCGAACGGCGCCGGGAAGTCGACCCTGCTGCGCGCCGTCGGCGGCCTGCTGTCCGCGCCGGGCGCCGTCTCCCTCTTCGGTACGCCCAGCGAGGCGCTGCGCCGCCGCGACCGCGCCCGGGTGGTCGCCACGGTCGCCCAGTCCCCGATCGTGCCGGCCGGCATGACGGTCTTCGACTACGTGCTGCTGGGCCGCACCCCCTACATCCCGACGCTGGGCCGGGAGTCGGCCGCCGACCTGGCCGCCGCCCACGAGGTGCTCGACGGGCTGGACCTGGCCGGGTTCCACGGCCGGGAGTTGGCCACCCTCTCCGGCGGCGAGCGGCAGCGGGTCTTCCTGGCCCGCGCGCTGGCCCAGGGCGCGACCCTGCTGCTGCTGGACGAGCCGACCAGCGCCCTGGACATCGGCCACCAGCAGGAGGTGCTGGAGCTGGTCGACCGGCTGCGCCGCGAGCACGGCCTGACCGTGCTCGCCACCATGCACGACCTCTCCATCGCCGGCGAGTACGCCGACCGCATGGTGCTGCTGGCCGACGGCCGGGTGGTGGCCGCCGGCACCCCCCACGAGGTGCTCACCGAGCAACTCCTGGCCACCTGGTAC